>NZ_LOSX01000034.1:0-129771 GCF_001521985.1 Burkholderia sp. RF4-BP95
TGGCGTCCCCTAGGGGATTCGAACCCCTGTACTCACCGTGAAAGGGTGATGTCCTAGGCCTCTAGACGAAGGGGACATAATCTTTTCAGATCTGTCTGACTTTCGCTATTCATTCATCATCAACAGCGAAGGCCGAAATTCTAACTGCTTTAAATCATTTTGTGAAGCATTTATTACTACCACCACTGCTTCGCAAATCAATCCATTCTGTTCTGATGGTGGAGGTAAGCGGGATCGAACCGCTGACCTCTTGCATGCCATGCAAGCGCTCTCCCAGCTGAGCTATACCCCCTTGCAGAACAGAAATGAGATTATATGGACCGAATTTGAACTTGTAAATACCCTTTTTGCGATTCGAGCGAATTTTTTTGCGAAGCCGTCGTGACCTCATGCACGGGCGGCTTCGCCCCGCCCGAACCTCAGGCCAGCGCACCCTCGATACGCGACACCACGACGTCGCGACCGAACAGCACGAGCACCGCATCGATCGACGGCGTATGCGTCGTGCCCGCCACAAGCAGGCGCACCGGCATCGCAAGCTGCGGCATCTTCAGCTTGTGCGCGCCGAGCGTCGCCTTCAATGCCGCGGACACCGCTTCCTTCGTCCAGTCGGCCGTCTTCAGCGCGGCGACGAGATCGGCCAGCGCCGGGCGCACGGCGTCGGTCACATGCTGCGCGAGCGCGTCGGCGTCGGGCGCCGGCACGCGGTAGAACATCGCGGCGCCTTCGGCGATCTCCTTGACCGTCGTCGCGCGGTCCTTCATCAGGCCGACCACCGCGTCGAGCGCCGGGCCCGTCGCGATCGCCGCGTCGTCGATGCCGAGCGCGTCGAGGAACGGTTTCGCCAGCGCGGCGAGGCGCGCGTTGTCCGCTTCCTTGATGTAATGGGCGTTCAGCCAGCTCAGCTTGCTGTGGTCGTATTGCGCGGGCGACTTGCCGAGATGCTCGAGATCGAACCATTCGACGAACTGCTCGCGCGAGAAGATTTCGGCGTCGCCGTGCGACCAGCCGAGACGCGCGAGGTAGTTGACGACGGCCTCCGGCAGGAAGCCCGCGTCGCGGTACGCCATCACGCTCATCGCGCCATGCCGCTTGCTCATCTTCTCGCCCTGCTCGTTCAGCACGGTCGGCAGGTGCGCGTAGACGGGCGGCTCGCCGCCGAGCGCGCGCAGGATGTTGATCTGGCGCGGCGTGTTGTTCACGTGGTCGTCGCCACGGATCACGTGCGTGATGTTCATGTCCATGTCGTCCACGACCACGCAGAAGTTGTAGATCGGCGTGCCGTCCGGACGCGCGATCACGAGGTCGTCGAGTTCCTCGTTCGAGATCTCGACGCGCCCCTTCACTGCGTCGTCCCACACGACCGTGCCGGTCAGCGGGTTGCGGAACCGCAGCACAGGCTTCACACCGGCCGGCGGCTCGGGCAGGACCTTGCCCGGCTCCGGACGCCACGTGCCGTCATAGCGCGGCTTGAGGCCGGCCTCGCGCTGGCGTTCGCGCAGCGCGTCGAGTTCCTCAGCCGACATGTAGCACGGGTACGCAAGCCCCTGCTCGAGCATCTGCGCGAGCACCGCGCGATAGCGGTCCATCCGCTGCATCTGGTAGATCGGGCCTTCGTCGAAATCCAGGCCGAGCCACTGCATCCCTTCCAGGATCGCGTCGACGGCTTCCTGCGACGAGCGCTCGACGTCGGTATCCTCGATACGCAGCACGAACGTGCCTTTCATCTTGCGCGCGAACGCCCACGGATAAAGCGCGGAGCGGATGTTGCCGAGGTGGATGAAGCCGGTGGGACTCGGCGCGAAGCGGGTACGGACAGGACGGGTCATAAACGGTAACTCGAACGCCTGGGGCGCATGAATGATTCGACGCGGGATCGACGGCGACAGCCCGGACAGCAATGGGGCCGGCCGCGCCCGGAACGGGAAAGAAGCCGGAATTATACTCGCGCCGGTCTTCGCGCCAAGCGCGCCGCTTGCTTTATGATGTGCGCGCCGCGGCCGCCAGCCGGCGCCGCGCCGGCCGCCCGGTTTCCGCCGCACGGCCGCTCGGAACCTATCGCCGCCGCGGGCCGTCCGGCCCGCCGCCAAGCCGCCGGAGAACCACTCGATGTCGTCCCCTCGCCTGTCGCGCCGCCACTTCACGATCGCATGCGCATCCGCCAGCCTCGCCGCCTGCACGTCGTTCGGCGACAAGTCCCGCCCCGACAACGCCGCGAATCCCGCGCAATCGCGCGAGAAGCCCGTGAAGATCGGCATCGCGCTCGGCGGCGGCGCCGCCCGCGGCTTCTCGCACATCGGCGTGCTGAAGGCGCTGGAGGCACGCGGCATCCCGGTCGAGATCGTCGCCGGCACGAGCGCGGGCTCGGTGGTCGGAGCACTGTACGCGGCGGGGATGAGCGGGCTGCAGATCAACAAGATCGCGCTCGACATGGATCAGGCGGCGATCAGCGACTGGGCGCTGCCGTTCCGCTCGCGCGGGCTGCTGCAGGGCATCGCGCTGCAGAACTTCCTGAACAAGACGCTCAACAACCGGCCGATCGAAAAGATGGCGAAGCCGCTCGGCGTCGTCGCGACCGACCTGCAGAACGGCCAGCCGATCCTGTTCCAGCAGGGCAATACGGGGCTTGCGGTACGCGCGTCGTGCAGCGTGCCGTCGGTGTTCGAGCCCGTGAAGATCGGCAACCGCGAATACGTCGACGGCGGCCTCGTGAGCCCGGTGCCCGCGTCGTTCGCGCGCAAGATGGGCGCGAACTTCGTGATCGCGGTCGACATCTCGTCGCGACCGGACGGCGCGGCGACCACCAACCCGATCGAGATGCTGCTGCAGACTTTCACGATCATGGGTCAGACGATCAAGACCTACGAGCTCGACAAATACGCGGACGTCGTGATCCGCCCGAACCTCGCGGCAATGGGCGGCAGCGACTTCAACCAGCGCAACGCGGCCATCCTCGCCGGCGAGGAAGCGGTCGCGCGCATCATGCCCGAGTTGCAGCGCAAGCTTGCCGCAGCCCGCGGGGCAGTAGCGGCATAAGCGGACGCATCGCGGGGCGCGGCGCCGACGATGGCACCGCCTCCCCGCCACTTCCGCGCGCCCCAAAGCAAAAAACCCTGCCGCCTTTCGGTGACAGGGTTTTTGATCCGGCCGATCGCCGGCGAGCGTCAGTTGCTGCCGTTCGCCGCGTCGTCGCCGAGCGTCGCGCGCACGCGCTGGCGCAGGTCGTCGGCCTTCATCGGGAAGGCCGATTCGATCCGGCGCGCACCGGTGAAACGCTTTTCCCAGTAGCCGCTGTCGAGATCGTCGACGCGGACCGTGCTGCCCGTCGACGGCGAATGCACGAACTTGTTGTCGCCGATGTAGATGCCGACGTGCGAGAACGTACGGCGCATCGTGTTGAAGAACACGAGGTCGCCCGGCTTCAGGTTGCTCATGCTGACCTTCTCGCCGACGCGGCTCATCTCTTCCGCGCGACGCGGCAGCGACATGCCGAGCGTGTCCTGGAACACGTAGCGCACGAAACCGCTGCAGTCGAGGCCGGAATCCGGCGAGTTGCCGCCCCAGCGGTAACGCACGCCGATCATGTTCAGCGCGCCGACGACCACGTCGCCTGCCTTGCCGGCCATGCCGGCGAGGAACGACTTCGCGCCGCCGCTCGACGGCTGGGCGCTGGTCTGCTGGAGGGAGGAATTCGCCCCGATTTGAGTCGAATTCGTGACATTCTGGTTAAAACTGCTGACTTCGTCGGCGAACGCGCCGGGAGCTGCTGCGAACAGGGCGCCGATGAACAGCCCGGCGAGGGTGCGCGCGCATGCCTGGGTCAGGGATCGATGCTGCATTGGTCGATGGAATGTGCTTAAAAATCAGCTGATTGGCGGAAAATTTCGGTCGATACTAGCCAGCGCGTAATCGTTTGTCAAAACAAATTAAAAAATACAATCGAGATAGTCAGACCATTGGACGCTTATCACGCTTTCCAGACCGCTTTCAACAGCTTTTGTGTGTAAGGATGTGACGGTTTCGTGAAGATATCGGCCACGTCGCCGGACTCGACGATCGCCCCGCCCTGCATCACCGCGACCCGGTGCGCCATCGCGCCGATCACCTCCAGGTCGTGGCTGATGAATACATAGCCGAGGTTGTATTTCTGTTGCAAATTCGCGAGCAGTTTCAGCACCTGCTGCTGGATCGACACGTCGAGCGCCGAAGTCGGCTCGTCGAGGATGAGGATGCGCGGCTCCAGCACGAGCGCGCGTGCGATCGCGATCCGCTGGCGCTGCCCGCCCGAGAATTCGTGCGGATAGCGATGCAGCACCGTGCGGTCGAGGCCGACTTCGCGCAGCACGGCCAGCGACTTCGCGCGACGCGCGTCCGGCGTCAGTTCCGGGCGATGCAGTTCGAGCCCCTCGCCGACGATCCGCTCGATCGTGTGACGCGGCGACAGCGAGCTGAATGGATCCTGAAAGACGACCTGCATGTTCGAGCGCAGCGCGGTCTGTTCGCGGCCGCGGTAGGTCGACAGCGCGCGCCCCTGGAATTCGATCTCGCCGTGCACCGTCCGTTGCAGCCCGAGCAGCGCCATCGCGAGCGTCGACTTCCCGGAGCCGGATTCGCCGACGATCCCGAGCGTCTCGCCCTGCCGCACCGACACGGACACATCCGCAACCGCCGTCACGGGCATCGTGCCGAACCAGCCCGCGAAGCCCGGCCGCTTGCGCGCGAACTGCACGCTGACGTGACGCGCATCGAGCACGACGGGCGCGATCGGCAGCACCGGCGCGACCGTGCGCTGCGGCCGGCTGTTCAGCAGCCGCCGGGTATACGGATGCTCCGGCTCCGCGAAGATCCGCTCGACCGGCCCGCTTTCGACCAGCTTGCCGCGCTCCATGACCGCGACCCGCTCGGCGAAGTGCCGCACGAGATTCAGGTCATGCGTGATCAGCAGGATCGCCATCCCGCGCTTTTGGGCCTCCTCGCGCTGCAGCTCGAGCAGCAGATCGACGATCTGCGCGCGGATCGTCACGTCGAGCGCGGTGGTCGGCTCGTCCGCGAGCAAGAGGCGCGGTCGGCACGCGAGCGCCATCGCGATCATCGCGCGCTGCCGCTGGCCGCCCGACAACTGATGCGGGTAACTGTCGACCCGCTTCTCCGGCTCCGCGATGCCGGTGCGCGCGAGCAGCGCGATCGCGCGCTTGCGCGCCTCCCCCGCCGTCACGCCGTCGTGCAGCACGATCGTCTCGCCGATCTGCGCGCCGATCGTGTACAGCGGGTTGAGCGCCGTCATCGGCTCCTGGAAGATCATCGCGATGTCCGAGCCGCGCAGCCCGCGCATCTCGCGCTCGCTCTTGCCGGCGAGGTCGTGCCCGGCGAAGCGGATCGTGCCGCTTACGTCGGCGTCGCGCAGCAGCCGCAGGATCGACAGCGCGGTCACGCTCTTGCCCGACCCCGACTCGCCGACGAGCGCGACGCGCTCGCCGCGGCCGATCGCGAGCGTCACGTCGTCGACGGCCACCGTGTCGCCGAAGCGCACGTGCAGATGCTCGAGCGACAGCAGCGGTTCGCCCGCGTTCGATACGACCGTGTCGCTCATCGCTGGCCTCCCGCCGCGCGCACCGAGTCGGCGATCCGCGTGTCGAGCGCGTTGCGCAGCGCGTCGCCCATGAAGGTCAGCAACAGCAGCGTCGCGACCAGCACGCCGAACGTCGACAGCGAGATCCACCATGCGTCGAGATTGCCCTTGCCCTGCGCGAGCAGCTCGCCGAGGCTCGGCGTCGGCGGCGGCACGCCGAGCCCGAGGAAGTCGAGGCTCGTGAGCGCGAGGATCGCACCGCTCATCCGGAACGGCAGAAACGTGATCACGGGCGTCATGCTGTTCGGCAGCACGTGGCGCCAGATGATCTGCCAGTTCGTGAGGCCCATCGCCCGGGCCGCGCGCACGTAGTCCTGCGTGCGGTTGCGCAGGAATTCGGCGCGCACGTAGTCGGCCAGGCCGATCCAGCCGAACAGCGACAGCAGTACGATCAGCAGCAGGAAGCTCGGCTCGAAGATCGACGCGAAGATGATCAGCAGGTACAGCTCGGGCAGCGAACTCCAGATCTCGATCAGCCGTTGCCCGACGATGTCGATGCGCCCGCCGAAGAAGCCCTGCACCGCGCCCGCGGCGATCCCGAGCAGCGTGCCGATCGCGGTCAGGATCAGCCCGAACTCGACCGACACGCGGAACCCGTACACGAGCCGCGCGAGCAGGTCGCGCCCCTGCGCGTCGGTGCCAAGCCAGTTCGCGCGGGACGGCGGCGCCGGGTTCGGCACGGTCGAAAAGTAATTCAGCGTGTCGTAGTAATAGCGGTTCGGCGGATAGATGACGAAGTTGCCCGGCGCCTCGAGCCGCTTGCGGACGTACGGATCGAGATAGTCGGCCGGCGTCGGGAAGTCGCCGCCGAAGGTCGTCTCCGGATACGCATGGAACATCGGGAAATAGGTCTGGCCGTCGTAGCGCACGACGAGCGGCTTGTCGTTCGACCATAGCGGCGCCGCGAGGCTCGCGGCGAACGCGACGACGAAGATCACGAAGCTCCAGTAGCCGAGACGCTGCTGGCGAAAGCGCTGCCAGACACGGCGCGCGGGCGACGGCGACACGCGCGCGCGCGCCGCGTCGATGCGGGACGACACGACGGCCCGGTTCATCGCGCACCTCGCCCGGCGAGCGCGGGCAGGCGGACGGGCGCGCCGGCGAGCGGCGTGCTGGCGGACGGTTTCATGTCAGCGCTCCAGATTGTCGAATTGAATGCGCGGGTCGACCCACACGTAGCAGAGGTCGGAGATCAGCTTGGTCGCGAGTCCGATCAGCGTGAACAGGTACAGCGTGCCGAGCACGACCGGATAGTCGCGCCGCACGACCGACTCGTACGACAGCAGCCCGAGGCCGTCGAGCGAAAACAGCGTCTCGATCAGCAGGCTGCCCGTGAAAAACGCGCCGATGAACGCGGCCGGAAACCCGACGATCAGCGGCAGCATCGCGTTGCGGAACACGTGCTTCCACAACACGGTGCGCTCGGCGAGCCCTTTCGCGCGCGCGGTCAGCACGTACTGCTTGCGGATTTCGTCGAGGAACGCGTTCTTCGTGAGCATCGTGATGACCGCGAAACTGCCGACGACCGATGCGGTGATCGGCAACGCGATGTGCCACAGATAGTCGAGCACCTTGCCGGCGAGCGACAGCTGGGCGAAGTTGTCCGACGTGAGCCCGCGCAGCGGGAACAACTGCCAGAACGAGCCGCCGCCGAACAGCACGAGCAGCAGCACGCCGAGCACGAAGCCCGGAATCGCGTAGCCGACCAGCACGACGAGGCTCGTCGCGACATCGAACGGCGAGCCGTTGCGCACGGCCTTCGCGATGCCGAGCGGCACGGAGATCAGATAGGTGACGAAGAACGTCCACAACCCGATGCTGATCGACACCGGCAGCTTCTGCACGATCAGCGACCACACGCTCTGGTGGCGGAAGTAGCTGTCGCCGAGATCGAAGCGCGCGAAGCGCTTCAGCATCAGCCAGTAACGCTCGAGCGGCGGCTTGTCGAAGCCGTACAGCGCCTTGAGCTGCGCGAGCTGCTGCGCGTCGACGCCGGTATGCGCGCGCATCCCGAACGGCGCCGCACCCTGCTCCGTCGCGCCCTTGCGCAGTTCCTGCACGGCCTGTTCGACCGGGCCGCCCGGCACGAACTGGATCACCGCGAACGTGAGCGTGAGCACGCCGACGAGCGTCGGGATCATCAGCAGCAGGCGTTTGAGGATGTAGCTCCACATAGGGCGTCGACTCGCGATCGATAGGCTGGGTTGAACGAAGGGCCGGCAGGCTTCAGTGATCGGGCTTGGCCCACCACGTCGACACGACCCAGCCCTCGGCCGAATAGTACAGCGGCAGCGTCTGCGGATAGCCGAGCGTGCGCTTGTATGCGATCCGGTGCGTGGTGCTGTACCACTGCGGGACCGCGTAATAGCCGTGCATCAGCACGCGATCGAGCGCATGCGTCGCGTCGAGCAGGTCGTCGCGCGTCTGCGCGGCGCCGAGCGCATGCAGCAGCGTGTCGACGGCCGGCGACTTCAATCCGATGATGTTGTCGGAGCCCGGCTCGTCGGCGAACTTGCTGGCGTAGCGCGAGAACTGCTCGGCGCCCGGCACCTGCACGCCCGGCAGACGGACCGTCGTCATGTCGTAGTCGAATGCGTCGAGCCGCTTCTGCAGCAGCGCGTAATCGGCCGTGCGAAAGCGCGCGTCGATGCCGAGCTTCGCGAGGTTGCGCTGATAGGCGGTCACGACGCCTTCCATCGCCGCGCCCGAATCGTCGAGGATCTCGAACGTGAACGGCTCGCCCTGCGCGTTGCGCAACGCGCCGTCCCGGTAGGTCCAGCCGGCCTGCGCGAGCAGCGCGCGCGCCTTCAGCAGATTCGCGCGCAGCGAGCCTGGCGGGTTCGTGTTCGGCTGCGTGACCATCGGCCCGAACACGGCCGGGTCGAGCTGCGCGCGCAACGGCTCCAGCAGTTTCAGCTCGCCCGGGCCCGGCGTGCCGGTCGCCTGCAGGTCGGTATCGGCGAAATAGCTGTCGAGGCGCGTGTACGCGCTATAGAACAGCTGGCGGTTCAGCCATTCGAAGTCGAATGCTAGATCGAGCGCCTGGCGCACGCGCACGTCGCGAAACTGCGGCCGGCGCAGGTTCATGAAGAAACCCTGCATGCCCGCGCCGTTGTGCTGGCGGAATTCGCGCTTGACGAGCTCGCCGCTGTCGAAGCGCTTGCCGACGTCGCGTCGCGTCCAGTTGCGCGCGATGTATTCGACCAGCACGTCGTACTCGCCGGCCTTGAACGCCTCGAGACGCGCGACGCCGTCGCCGTACAGCTTGTAGACGATCCGCTCGAAGTTGTCGGTGCCGATCCGCACCGGCAGATCGGCGCCCCAGTACGCGGGATTGCGCCGGTACGTAATGGTGCGGCCGTTGTCGTAGCGCTCGATCAGGTACGGACCGCTGCCGATCGGCTGCTCGAACGCGAGCTGGTCGAACGGAATCCGCGAACCGTCCGCGCGCAGCCCCCACTTGCGCGAGAACACCGGCACGCCGCCGGCGATCAGCGGCAGCTCGCGGTTCGCGCTGCGGAATTCGAAGCGCACCGTCGCAGGATCGATCACCACGGCCTTCGCGATTTCGGCGAAATACGCGCCGAACTGCGGTGCGGCCAGCTTGCTCTTCAGCGTGTCGAACGAGAACCTCACGTCCTCGGCCGTGACCGGATCGCCGTTCGAGAAGCGCGCGCGCGGGTTCAGGTGGAACGTGACCGAGCGGCGGTCCGGCGCGATCGCGATGTCGTCGGCGAGCAGCCCGTAGGCGGAGGACGGTTCGTCCATGCTGCCGGTCGCAAGGCTCTCGAACAGCAAGTCGATGCCCGGCGCAGGGTTGCCGCGCATGGTGAACGGATTGAACTTGTCGAACGATGTCAGCCGGTTCGGGTTCGCGAGCACGAGCGTGCCGCCCTTCGGCGCGTCCGGGTTCACGTAGTCGAAATGCTTGAAGCCCGGCGGATATTTCGGCTCGCCGTACTGCGCGATCGCATGCGCCGCGTGCGCGGCCGTCGCGGCGAGTACCGCCTGTATTGCCCATGCTGCCGCCGTGCGGCCGGCGGCACGTACTGCACGCGCGGCGCCGAAGCGGGTACGCGCGGCGGCGGCCCGGGGCGAACCCTTCGTCATAGAGGCCCTGTCGGTCGATTGAGGGATGGAACGTGGGTCGATTCTACCCATTCAATTCGACGTCGAGCCAGCCTGCGGCTTTTGGTGCGTGGCGCCGGCGCATCGCGAGCGCCGCGCGCGGCCCGTGCAGACAAAAGAAAACCGCCACGCGGGCGGTCTTCATCTGATGCGCGCACGCGGCACGCGTGCGTCGCATGTCGATCAACGCCAGCCGTTGTGGCGGCCGTTATCCCAATGACCGTGACCGCGATCGCCGCCCCAGCCGCGGCCATGATGGCGATACCACTCGTCGCGGCCCCAGTAGCGGCGGCCGTCCCAGTAACGATCGCCGTGCCAGCCGATCACGATCGCCGGTGCCGGCGCGTAGATGGGCGCCGGTGCATACACGGGCGCCGGCTGGTAGACGACCGGCGGAGGCGGCGGCGCATACACGGGCGCGGGCGCGACGTAGACCGGAGCCGGCACGCCGACGTTGATCCCGACATTGACTCCCGCCATTGCTGCGCCCGACACGAGCAAGGCCGTCATACCGGTCATGAGCGAGGCAACACGCAAAGTCTTCATGGATTCCTCTTCGAGTTGTTTCATGTGTGATTCGACTATAGCGACAAGCGCCGTCCCGGCATATTTCAAGTTTGTAAGAACTGATGCGCAGCATCGCAACGGGAAGCGCGCGCTAACGTCTTGTAACAATTGGCGCCCGGCCGTCGCGCCTCGCTCCCCGGCCCGCCTTGCCGCACGGACCGCGAGCCCGCTCCACCCTTCCTGAAACATCTTTCATCCTGGCCCGCGCCCGGCGTTAAGCGGCGCAACGCACACTGCGCAAGCCGATGCGGGCTCGCGCCACGCGTCGGCACCTCGCTGACAGGCCGGCGCCCCGCGCCGGCGGAGACCTCGCCGATGCTGAAACTCGTCCGACTCGCGCTCGCGCGCCCCTATACGTTCATCGTCCTTGCCCTGCTGATCCTGATCGCCGGGCCGCTCGCGGCACTGCGCACGCCGACCGACATTCTTTCCGACATCCGCGCGCGGTCAGTTCGCCAACGATCTCGTTCGCGGTCACCGCATCGTCTTCGACCGTCAGTACTCGCATGCCTGTCCTCGCAATGGATGTCACGACGCGCGCATCCGATGCGCGCGCGACTCTCGTAGACGCCCCGATCGCCATCCGGCGCTAGATGAAAATAGCTTCATCCGGCATCGGGCGAACGCGGGTGAAACATGTTTCATCCGTGCGTCGCCCGCCCGGCCCCGCGCGCCGCCTACGCTGACGTCATGCGGCATCGGGCCGCGAAAAATGAGAAAAGGCGGCACTTGCGTGCCGCCTTTTTTTGCACGAAGCGCATGGAGATCGTCCGCTGCGCCGCGATGACGTTCAGCGCGACATCATGTTCATGCTGACGTTGTGCATCACCCACAGCGTGCCGACGATCAGGATCGCCGCGGTCAGCACGGTGTAGCTGAACGCCATCACATTCCAGCGCTGGCCGGAGGAACCGTTCATGTGCAGGAAGTACACGAGGTGCACGACGATCTGCACGAATGCGAGCACGGCCAGCGCGATCAGCGATGCGTGCGGCGACAGCACGCCGCCCATCACGAGGCCGAACGACGCGGCGGTGAGCACGACCGACAGGA
This sequence comes from Burkholderia sp. RF4-BP95, assembly GCF_001521985.1. Taxonomy (NCBI): domain Bacteria; kingdom Pseudomonadati; phylum Pseudomonadota; class Betaproteobacteria; order Burkholderiales; family Burkholderiaceae; genus Burkholderia; species Burkholderia sp. RF4-BP95. The sequence continues at coordinate 11,378 of NZ_LOSX01000034.1, forward strand.
TGAAGCCGGCGACATAGCCGCCGACGCTGCCGTGCCCTTCTTCGAGTTGAGACGAATGCGAATGAGCCATTTAGATCACGCTCGCGAGATAGACAAAGGAAAACACGCAGATCCACACAATGTCGAGGAAGTGCCAGAAGAGGCTCAGGCACGTCAGGCGCCGCAGGTCGCGATCGGTCAGGTCGCCGCCGCGCGATACGATCTGCCCGGCGAGCACGATCATCCACACCAGGCCGGCCGTCACGTGCAGCCCGTGCGTGCCGACCAGCGTGAAGAACGCCGACAGGAACGCGCTGCGCTGCGGGCCCGCGCCTTCCGCGATCAGGTGCGAGAACTCGCGCAGTTCCATCGCGAGGAACGCCGCGCCGAGCACGAACGTCACCGCGAGCCATGCGAGCAGCGCGCCGCGCCGCTGCTTATACGCGGCCAGCATCGCGAAACCGTAGGTGATGCTCGACAGCAGCAGCGCGGCCGTCTCGACCGCGACGCCCGGAATGTCGAACAGGTCCTTCGCGGTCGGACCGCCCGCGTACTGGTTGCCGAGCACCGCGAACGTCGCGAACAGCGCCGCGAAGATCACGCAGTCGGTCATCAGGTACAGCCAGAAGCCGAACACCGAGTGCGACGGCGGATGGTCGTCGTGCTCGAGCAGGGTTGCGCTCAAGGTTTTCTGCAACATCAGTTGGCCTCCAGTTCCACGTCGTCGACATGCGTGGCCACGCGTGCCGCCGGTTGCTTCTCTTCGATCCTGCGCACCTTCGACGCCGGGATGTAGTAGCCGTCGTTGTCGCGCGAGCTGTAGACCACGAGCGTCGCGACGATGCCGACCAGGCCGCCGATGGCCATCCACCAGATGTGCCACACGAGCGCGAAGCCCAGCACCAGGCTGAAGATCGCGACCACGAGACCCGCACACGTATTCGACGGCATGTGGATGTCGCGGATCGTCGCCGGGTTCGGCCGGCCGTCGCCGCGCGCCTTCATGTCGGCGTACGCGTCGAGCGTGCGCACTTGCGGGATCACCGCGAAGTTGTACTCGGCCGGCGGCGACGAGGTCGCCCATTCCAGCGTGCGGCCGCCCCACGGATCGCCCGTGGTGTCGCGGTATGCCGGCAGGTTGCGGTTGCGGATGCTGACGACCAGTTGCAGCAGCTGGCATGCGATGCCGATCGCGATCAGCACGGCGCCGAACGCGGCGACCAGCAGCCACGGATGCCACGCCGGGTTGTCGTAGTGATTCAGACGCCGCGTCATGCCCATGAAGCCGAGCACGTAGAGCGGCACGAACGCGACGTAGAAGCCGACCTGCCAGAACCAGAACGCGGCCTTGCCGAGCTTCTCGTTCAGCTTGAAGCCGAACGCCTTCGGGAACCAGTAGTTGAAGCCCGCGAGATAGCCGAACAGCACGCCGCCGATGATCACGTTGTGGAAGTGCGCGATCAGGAACAGGCTGTTGTGCAGCACGAAGTCCGCGCCCGGGATCGCCATCATCACGCCGGTCATGCCGCCGAGCGTGAACGTGACCATGAAGCCGATCGTCCACAGCACCGGCGTCGTGAATTCGATCCGGCCGCGGAACATCGTAAACAGCCAGTTGAACACCTTCACGCCGGTCGGGATCGCGATGATCATCGTCATGATCCCGAAGAACGCGTTGACGTTCGCACCGGAACCCATCGTGAAGAAGTGATGCAGCCACACGAGGAACGACAGCACCATGATCGCGCAGGTCGCGTACACCATCGTCTTGTAGCCGAACAGCGGCTTCTTCGAGAACGTCGCGATGACTTCCGAGAAGATGCCGAACGCCGGCAGGATCAGGATGTACACCTCCGGATGGCCCCACGCCCAGATCAGGTTCAGATACAGCATCGCGTTGCCGCCGGCTTCGTTCGTGAAGAAGTGCATGCCGAGGTAACGGTCGAGGCCGAGCAGCGCGAGCGTCGCGGTCAGGATCGGGAACGACGCCATGATCAGCACGTTCGTGCAGAGGGCCGTCCACGTGAACACCGGCATCTTCATCAGCGTCATGCCGGGCGCGCGCATCTTGATGATCGTCACGAAGAAGTTCACGCCGGTCAGCAGCGTGCCGACACCCGAGATCTGCAGCGCCCACAGGTAGTAGTCGACCCCTACCCCGGGACTGAACTGCAGCTCCGACAGCGGCGGATACGCGAGCCAGCCCGTCTGCGCGAACTCGCCGATCACGAGCGACACGTTGATCAGGATCGCGCTGACCGCGGTCATCCAGAACGACAGCGAGTTGATGAACGGAAACGCGACGTCGCGCGCGCCGATCTGCAGCGGCACGACGAGGTTCATCAGGCCGACCATGAACACCATCGCCATGAAGAAGATCATGATCACGCCGTGTGCCGTGAAGATCTGGTCATAGTGGTGCGGCGGCAGGTAGCCGGGCGCGTTGTACGCGAGCGCGAGCTGCATGCGCATCATGATCGCGTCGGCGAAGCCGCGCAGCAGCATGATCAGCGCGACGATGATGTACATCACGCCGAGTTTCTTGTGGTCGACCGTCGTCAGCCATTCCGTCCACAGCCACTTCCAGCGGCCGGTGATCGTCAGCGCGGCGAGGATGCCCAGCACGACCAGCCCCATGAAGGCGCCGGCCCCCATGATGATGGGCTGATCGAACGGGATCGCCGATAGTGTGAGTTTGCCGAACATGCGTTACCCCTTCGTGCCGCAGGCGGCGTCCTTCAGGTCGAGGACGTGGCCATCGTTGTATTTCGCGATGATGTTGTGGAAGAGCCGCGGATCGACCGACGAGAAGTAGCGCACGGGCGCCTTCTCGCTGGGCTGCGCGACGGTGCCGTACACGGTCGCGTCGAGCCGGTCGGGCGACGCCTTCACCTTCTGCACCCAGGCGTCGAACTGCTCGCGCGGCTCGGCGAGCGTGCGGAACTTCATGTCGGAGAAGCCGCGGCCGCTGAAGTTGGCGGACGTGCCCGCGTAGTCGCCGGCTTCGTCGGCGATCAGGTGCAGGCGCGTCTGCATGCCGGCCATCGCATACACCTGGCCGCCGAGCTGCGGAATGAAGAACGAGTTCATCACCGAATCGGATGTGATGCGGAAGTTCACCGGTGTGCCGACCGGAATCGCGAGCTGGTTCACCGACGCGATGCCGAGTTCCGGATAGATGAACAGCCACTTCCAGTCGAGCGCGACGACCTCGACGTCGATCGGCTTCACCGACGACTCGAGCGGCTTGTACGGATCGAGCTCGTGCGTGGTTTTCCACGTGAGCACGCCGAGAAACAGGATGATCAGCGTCGGCACCGTCCAGATCACGACTTCGATCGCGGTCGAGTGCGACCAGTTCGGCGCGTACGCGGCGTTGCGGTTCGATGCGCGATAACGCCACGCGAACCACAGCGTGAGCAGGATCACCGGCACGACGACGATCAGCATCGCCCATGTCGACGTCGCGATCAGCGCCTTTTCCGCCGCGCCGACGCTTCCTTTCGGATTTAGTACATCTAAATTACAGCCTGACAGGCTCAACGCCGCACCGATCGATATCAGCGCCGTCCAGCCTCTTGAAGCTTTTCTTTTCATCACACAGCCCGAGGGTCATTGAATCCGTTGCGTATGCCCGATGCGCAGTCGATCCACGAAAGTGGCCGAATCATACGTCGCGCGGGTGCGACGAAAAACCGGTGGATGCGGCAAATCATCATTGCAAAATCTGCTGTGAGACAGATTGTCGCGGGGCAATTTCACGCAGCCGGAAGGCGAGCACGAGCCGGCCGGACGCCGCCCGCGCCCGACCGGATGAATGTGCGTGCAACGACCGCGTCGTCGTGCGATGCGGCCGTTGTACGCGACGTCACGCCATCAGCCGTGCGTCGCTGCCATGTACGCCTGCGCGGGCGCGCCGCCCTCCCCGGCCGGCAGCTTCGAATGGCTGGCGTCGTCGATCAGCCGCGCGACGGTCGGGTCGATCGCGTCGGTGAACGGCTTCGGATCGACGCCGACCATCAGCACGATCAGCGCGAGCGACGCGAACATCACGATCTCGCGACGGCTGAGATCGGCGAGCTTCGCGATGCGCGCGCTCGCGACCTTGCCGAACACGACGCGCTTGACCATCCACAGCGTGTACGACGCGCTGAGGATCAGCGTGAGCGCCGCGATCGCGCCGATCCAGAAGTTGACGCGGATCGCGCCCATGATGACCATGAACTCGCCGACGAAGCCCGACGTGCCCGGCAGGCCGACGTTGGCCATCGCGAACAGCAGCGCGAACGTCGCGAAGCGCGGCATGACACCCGCCACGCCGCCGTACGCGGCGATCTCGCGCTGCTTCGTGCGATCGACCAGCACGCTCACGCACAGCAGCATCGCGCCCGCGACGAAGCCGTACGACACGAGCTGCACGATCGCGCCTTCGACGCCGATCTGGTTGAACAGGAACAGCCCGAGCGTGACGATCCCCATGTGCGCGACCGTCGAATATGCGAGCAGCTTGCCGAGATCGGTCTGCGCGAGCGCGATCAGGCTCGCGTAGACGATCGCGAACAGCGACAGCGCGATCACGGCCGGCGCGAAGAAGTGGCTCGCGTCCGGTGTGATCGGCAGCGCGAAGCGCAGGAAGCCGTAGCCGCCGAGCTTGAGCATCGCGAGCATCAGCGCCGCGCCCGTCGGGCCGTCCGTATAGACGTCGCGCAGCCACGTATGCACCGGCCACATCGGCACCTTGACCGCGAATGCGGCGAAGAAACCGAGGAACACCAGCAACTGCGGTGCGAAGCCGAGCTGCAGCGTGCGCCATGCGTTCATGTCGAACGTATGCGACTTCGCGTACAGGTACAGCATCGCCATCAACAGCAGCAGCGAACCCGCGAACGAGATGAAGAAGAACTTCACGGCCGCGTAGACGCGGTGCTCCCTGCCCCACGTGCCGATCAGCAGATACAGCGGAATCAGCGTCGCCTCGAAGAAGATGAAGAACAGCAGCCCGTCCTGCGCGACGAACACGCCGACCATCAGCCCCGACAGGATCAGGAACGACGCGTAGTACTGCGCGACGCGCACCGTCACCGACTCCCACGACGCGATCACGACGACGAGCGTCGTGAAAGCGGTCAGCACGACGAGCCACAGCGACGCGCCGTCGATCCCGACGCGCCAGCCGGCGTTGAACGCCGCCAGCCAGTTGCGGGTTTCGGCGAACTGCATCGCGGCCGAGTGCGAATCGAAGCCGGCGACGAGCGGCGCGACGGCGGCGAGCCCCGCGAACGCGCCGACGAGCGCGATCAGCCTCGTGCGCCGGAGATGACGGTCGGAACCGGCACGCAGCAGGCACGCGCCGAACAGGATCGGAACCCAGATCGCCAGGCTCAGAAAGGGGAAATCATGCATGTCAACAGGCCTTGAGAAGGTCGCGCACTGCGTTGGGAACAGGCGTGACGAAGGGAACGAAATCAAATCGACAGATAGATTTCGTGGATCGCCATTGTTGGCAAAATGTAAAGCGGAATCAGCGCAAAGGTTGACGCCGCTCAAGCGCAATCGGGTTAACCAGCATAAGGTGATTGATTATTTTTTGCATTGCAGCAAAGCTGCGTTTCACGATGCTCAGATACGTCGCTGATTTTTATGAGTAATTTTTTGTATTGCGACGCGGCGTCGGTCGCGTGAATCGGTGCGATGCCGCATTTTTGTCTGAAGCCGATGCTTCGGAGCGCAAGGAGGTGAATGCGGGGAAGGATGAACGGGACCGATTCAATCCTTACATCGACGCTTTCATTTTTACTTCAATGACCGACGATCGCCGCGATCCGGAATCCGGAAGTCGCGGCGCATTCCGTTAGCGCTGATGGCTCAGCCGGTCCCACACGCGCATCGTCACCGCGCGGTAGTGGTTGTGTTGCGCGGGGAAATGGACGAAACGGCTGTCTTGCGTCGCATAGACGGGCGACGACGCGAGCGACGTCGCATCGACGATGTAGCGCGCGTCGATCATGCCCGCCTCCAGCAGTTCGACATAGATCGCCTGCTGGTCGCCGCCGCTCGCATAGACTGACGACCGATCGTCGAAGCTCTCGATGCGCGCGCATATGCGCTCGACCAGTTCGCGCATCGGCGCGACATTGCGCACGCCGATCATGCACGAGTTGATCGCCCAGGCCGTGTGGTCGGTGCCGATCACGAAATCGCGGCCGTCGATCACGCTGTCGACCGTCTGCCGCTGGTCGATCGCGAGGATGTCGGCGTCGACCCAGAACACGAACGCGTGATCGGGCAGATGTTCGCGAATCAGGTGCAGCTTCGCCCAGTTTGCATCGACGCCGGCCGGCAGGAACGCGGGCGGTTCGCGATACGCGTGGTACGCATAGCCGTGTCGCGTGCAATAGCGAATGAAGTTCTCTTCGTGAAGATCGCCGTAACCGGCGATGTGCGACGTGTGCAGACTCACGAACGCGATGTCTGCATGCGGGTTCAGGTGCCGCACCGGCTCGCGCGTTCGTTGCTGCGCGGCGCGCCAGTCGTCCATTGCGCGCGGCTGCTCGCCTCGCTGAACGCGCGCCGCATCGTCGACGAGCGCGAGCACATAGCGAAAGTCGTAGTCGGGCGTCGGCGCCCATACGCCATCGATCTGCTGCCATTCCGGCGCGTGGTGCGCCACGAGCGGATGCGCGCCGACGACCTCGTCGATCGCAAGCCCATCGCCCCACACCGTCTGGGCCGACGCGAAATAGCCGGTCGCGAGCGGCTGATCGAACGGCAGCGGCGGGAAGTGCTCGGCAAGCAGCGTCGCCTCGCACGCATGGTGCCGCTCGGGCAGGCGCATCGCCCACTTGCCCAGCTCGACCACCAGCTTGCGCAAGCGCTCGCGCACGTCGGGCACGTTGCGAAAGATCATGCCGCTTGGGGCGGGCAGCGGCGATTTCGACGTCTGCGTCGTGACGATCGCGTCATAACCGTCGGCGACATCCGGCAGCGCATGCTGGCCGAACACCACCGAGAACGGATCGAGCACGAGCAGCAACACGCCCCGCTCCATCGCGACGAGCTGCGCGATGATCGCGTGGTACTTGTGCAGCACCTGCTGGCGCTCGCCATACACGTGCGTGCCGTCGACGATCGCGTGCCGGTAGCCGCGGCCCCGCGCGTAGCGTTCGTGATTGTCGACGAGCCCGTCGACGGGTCGATGCGAAAGGATGGTCAGTACGGAATGCATGCGTGCCGGAACTCCGGGTTGAGCCGCGCGAGGCGATACGCCTATTTAGCGCATGAGCGCCGCTCAAGTCGAGCATTGATTGGCTGTCCGGACGAAGCGTGGCGCCGGGCGGCAGGCCCGTAATCGGAGCGGCAAAAGAAAAAGCCCCGCAAGTCCGAGAACTTGCGGGGCTTTGTCACCGCTTTTGGCGGAGACGGAGGGATTCGAACCCTCGATCCAGGTTTTGGCCCAGATGCTCCCTTAGCAGGGGAGTGCCTTCGACCTCTCGGCCACGTCTCCCAAACTTTCGCTCGCACCAGGGAGGCAGTGCGACGAGAACAAGATCATATAGGGTTTGGAGCCGTTGGTCAATTTCTATGATGCATTTTCTTCAATGCATCACGAAAAATTCACGCGGCCTGATCGAGCTCGAATGCCTTGTGCAGTGCGCGGACAGCCAGCTCCATGTATTTCTCGTCGATCAGCACCGAAATCTTGATTTCGGACGTCGAGATCATCTGGATGTTGATGCCCTCTTCCGACAGCGTGCGGAACATCTTGCTCGCGACGCCCACGTGCGAACGCATGCCGACGCCGACGACCGACACCTTCGACACCTTCGGGTCGCCCTGCACGCGCTCGGCGCTCACATGGCCCTGCACCTGGTTGGTGAGGATGTCCATTGCCTTCTGGTAGTCGCCGCGGCCGACCGTGAACGTGAAGTCCGTCTTCCCTTCGACGCTCTGGTTCTGGATGATCATGTCGACGTCGACGTTCGCGTCGGCGACCGGGCCGAGAATCTGATACGCGATGCCCGGCTTGTCGGGCACGCCCATCACCGCAATGCGGGCTTCGTCGCGCTGGAACGCGATGCCGGAAATGACTGCCTTTTCCATGGTCTCGTCTTCTTCAAAAGTAATCAGGGTGCCCGAGCGCATTTCTTCGTCGAGCGCAATCAGCGGATCGGTCAGGCTCGACAGCACGCGCGTCTTCACCTGGTATTTGCCGGCGAATTCGACCGAGCGGATCTGCAGGACCTTCGAGCCGAGGCTGGCCATTTCCAGCATTTCCTCGAACGTCACGCGATCGAGGCGACGCGCCTCTTCGACCACGCGCGGGTCGGTCGTGTAGACGCCGTCGACGTCGGTGTAGATCAGGCACTCTTCGGCATCCAGCGCGGCCGCGACCGCCACCGCCGACGTGTCCGAGCCGCCACGGCCCAGCGTCGTGATGTGGCCATCCGGATCGACGCCCTGGAAGCCCGTGATGATCACGACCTTGCCGGCGTTCAGATCGGCCTTCACGCGCTCGTCGTCGATCGAGTGGATACGCGCCTTCGTGAACGCGCTGTCGGTCTTGATCGGCACTTGCCAGCCGGCATAGCTCACGGCTTCGACGCCGATTTCCTGCAGCGCGATCGACAGCAGGCCGACGCTGACCTGCTCGCCCGTCGACGCGATCATGTCGAGCTCGCGCGGGCTCGGCTGGCTCGAAATCTCTTTCGCGAGACCGAGCAGGCGGTTGGTTTCGCCGGACATCGCGGACGGCACGACCACCATCTGGTGCCCGGCCTGATGCCATTTTGCGACGCGTTTCGCGACGTTCTTGATGCGCTCGACCGAGCCCATCGAAGTGCCGCCGTATTTGTGTACGATGAGTGCCATTGTCGTTCTGAACTGAAGGAGAAGCCGCACGGGCGCGCAGGGCAGGCCGAGTTGCCGTTCGGTCACGCGGCTTGTGGCTGTGGACGGACGACGAGGGGGACGGCTGGGACGCAACACGCAAGCGTGACGGATTTTGCCCGGAAGGCCGATCAGGCCGCGCAAACCGGGTACGTCACGCGGAAAACCTGCACAAATCGCTCAAAAATCGAGCCGAGCAAACGACCGAGCGTACCCGATAGAGGCCCGCTTGACAAGCCGCCCGCCGGTTTGGCAAGCGTTCCGGCGCTGTTTACCAAATGGTGAAAACCGGCGCGCGATCGCGCGGCCGGAAGCGTGCCGCCGCTACGCGATCAGCAGGTCGGGACGCCACTCGATCCGGCGCCACCCGCCGTCGCCGGACAGCCCGTCGCCATGATTCACGCCGAGCCGCGGCACGTAGACGAGCCGGTCGCCCGCGAACAGCAGCGGCACGTCGCGCTGCCAGGCCGGCACGCCGCGCTCCTGGAACAGATTCTTCAGCGTGCGGCCCGGGCCGCCAGGTGACGTACGCAGCCGCTCGCCGCCCGCGCGGGCGCGCGCGGCAAGCTCGGCGCTTCGCAGCAGCGCCTCCGGCACCGCACCGTCGCTGCCGGCTTCGGCCGGCGCGAACACGAACGTGCCGCGCCATGCCGGCACGTGCCAGACTTCCTGGCCGTCCCACGCAAGCGAGGATTCGGGATGCGGCGTTCCGGTGCCGTCGTCGGCCGGCTCGGCGCTGTCGCCCGCCTCCCAGTACACGGTGTCGCGATAGAGCCGCAGACACTGCCCGGCATGATCGACCCGCAGCGCATGCGCGTCGTGCGCGGCGCGCAGTTGCCGCATCATGTTCGCGAGCCGCCCTGCCGATGCGCCGGGCAAGCCGAGCCGGCGCATCCAGAAACGCAGCAGGTTCGCGCCGCGCGTGTCGTCGAAGGCGACCAGCGCATCGCGCGACAGCGCGCGGCCGTCGTCACGCGCGGCGCCGGCGAAATCCAGTTCGGCGAGATCGTCGAGCAGCCGCTGCGCGGCGGCCGCATGCTGGGCCGCGCGGCCGAGCGCATCGCGAAAGCCCGGGAAATGCACGGCGAGCGACGGCAGCACGTCAAGGCGCAGCGCATTGCGCGCATAGCGCGTGTCGGCGTTCGATTCGTCGTCGATCCACGTCAGCCCGCGCTGCGCGGCGTAGCGCTCCAGTTGCGCGCGCAACAATCGCAGCAGCGGTCGCACGCGCTCGACGCTCGCACCGTCAGGGCGATAACGCGGCGCCATCGCGGCCAGGCCGGCGATGCCCGCACCGCGGAGCAGCTGCAGCAGCACGGTCTCCGCCTGGTCGTCGGCATGCTGCGCGACCCAGAGCGCGGCCACGCCATGACGTTCGCACATCACGTCGAGCGCCGCATAGCGGCGCTCGCGCGCGCTCGCCTCGATGCCGAGGCCGCTGTCGCGCGGCACGTCGACACGCTCAGATTCGAACACGACGCCGAGTCGCTCGGCCTCCTCCTGCGCATGCGCGACCCATGCGTCGGCGTTCGCGCTCAGGCCGTGATGCACGTGCAGCGCGACGCAGCGCGATGCGCCCGCCACGCGCACGGCCGCGTCGAGCAGCACGGTCGAGTCGAGGCCGCCGCTGTACGCGATCGCGATGCGCGCATCGGCCGGCAGATCGGCAAGCGCAACGCCGACCGCGTCGAGAACGACGCGGTCGGCGGAGAATTCGGTCGAGGGGATCACGAGACAGACGCGCGCCGGACGGCGCGCGATGCGAACACGCCGGTCATGCGCCGGGCGTGGTTTCCTTGAACTTGCCGTAGGCCATCAGGCGCTCGAAGCGGCGCTCGCGCAGCGCATCGATGCTCATGCCCTGGAACTGACGCAGCGAATCGGCGAGCGCACGGCGCAGCAGCGCGGCCATGCCCTTCGGATCGCGGTGCGCGCCGCCGAGCGGCTCGTTGATGATCTTGTCGATCAGGCCGAGCGCCTTCAGGCGATGCGCGGTCAGGCCCAGCGCTTCCGCTGCCTCGGGCGCCTTCGCCGCGCTCTTCCACAGGATCGACGCGCAGCCTTCCGGCGAGATCACCGAATAGGTCGAGAACTGCAGCATCATCACGGTGTCGGCCACGGCGATCGCGAGCGCGCCGCCCGAACCGCCCTCGCCGATCACGGTCGTGATGATCGGCGTCTTCAGTTCGGCCATGACGTACAGGTTGCGGCCGATCGCCTCCGACTGGCCGCGCTCTTCCGCGCCGATGCCCGGGTACGCGCCCGGCGTGTCGACGAACGTGAAGATCGGCAGCCCGAACTTCTCGGCGAGACGCATCAGGCGTTCGGCCTTGCGATAGCCTTCCGGACGCGGCATCCCGAAGTTGCGCGCCGCGCGTTCCTTCGTGTCGCGCCCCTTCTGATGGCCGATCACCATGCACGGATGGCCGCCGAAGCGCGCGAGACCGCCGACGATCGAAAGATCGTCCGCGAATGCGCGGTCGCCATGCAGTTCGTGAAAATCGGTAAACAGTTCCGCAACGTAATCGAGCGTGTACGGACGCTGCGGATGCCGCGCGATCTGCGAGACCTGCCACGGCGACAGATTCGCGTAGAGGTCCTTCGTCAGTTGCTGGCTCTTCTTCGACAGACGCTCGATTTCTTCCGAAATATCGACAGCCGAGTCGTCCTGCACGAATCGCAGCTCTTCGATCTTGGCCTCGAGTTCGGCGATCGGCTGTTCGAAATCCAGAAACGTGGTCTTCATGTGTTTGAATCCTTGGGTCTTGCGGCAGCGCGTATTCTACCCGCGCGGGCGATGTGCAAGACCGGTTCTCAACTATTGATGTTTAAAACCCGATAGCCGTCAATCGGCGTCGGCGTCCGGCGTGTCGAGGCTGCGCCACATGTACCAGGTCGCGACGGTACGCCACGGCTCCCAGTTGGCGGCCACTTCGCGCGCCTCGCTGCGCGTGACGGGCTCCCCGCTGAAGTAATTGACGCTGATCGCGCGGATCAGGCCCGGATCGTCGAGCGGCAGCACGTCCGGTCGCGACAGGTTGAAGATCAGGAACATCTCGGCCGTCCAGCGGCTGATGCCGCGGATCTGCGTGAGTTCGGCGATCACGTCCTCGTCGTCCATCGATGTCCATTTGTCGACGTGCAGCGCGCCGGACACGAAGTGTTGCGCGAGGTCGAGAATATATTCCGTCTTGCGCTTCGACAATCCGCACGCGATCAGCTTGTCCGCCCCGAGCCGGATGACCGGCTGCGGCGCGAGCTTCGGACACGCATCCTCGATGCGCGCCCACAGCGCCTGCGCGGACGGCACCGAAATCTGCTGGCCGACGACCGAACGCGCGAGCGTGACGAACGGGTCGCCGCGCTTCACGAGATGCGCGGGGCCGAACTTCGGGATCAGTTTCTTCAGGATGCGGTCGCGCTTGACGAGATCGGCGCACGCCTTGTCCCAGTATGCGGGGCGCACGACACCATCGGTGCCGTCGACTGCCGCATCGGCAGCACGCACCTTGCGGGCCGCGTCGGCGGCCGCCATCGCGACCTCCGGCTGCGCCGCGTCCGCGCCCTTCCCGCGTGCGGGCTTCGCATGACCGTTGAGCGCGCCGTTCGGCACGGCGCGCGTCGCGTCCGCCTTCGCCGCTGGCGCGCGCTTGGCCGCCGGACGCGCGGCGAGCGGAGTCGCGCGCCTGACCGGCGCTTTTCTGGCCGTTGCCATCTTGCCTCCTACCTGACGGATCGGTCAGTGGAACGCACCGCGCTCATACGCGACGCCATTCGGTCGATCCGCCCGGTTTGTCTTCAAGTGCGATGCCGGCGTCGAGCAGTTCCGCCCGAATCCGGTCCGCTTCGGCATAGTCCTTCGCTTGCTTCGCCGCGACACGCGCGGCGATCTTCGCTTCGATTTCGTCGGCTGCGAGCCCGCCTGCCTGCGCGGCACCCGTGCCCTGCTGCAGGAACGCGCGCGGTTCGCGGCCAAGCAGGCCCAGCAGGCCCGCCAGCTGTTTCAGTTGCCGCGCGAGCGATGCATCGCGCGTGCGGTTGACTTCGCCCGCCAGCTCGAACAGCGTCGCCACCGCGACCGGCGTGTTGATGTCGTCGTTCATCGCGGCCGCGAAACGCTGCGCATGCGGCTCGTTCCAGTCGAGCGCGAGCGCGTCGGGCTCGACATCCTTCAGCGCCGTATACAGGCGCGTGAGCGACGCGCGCGCATCGTCGAGATGCACGTCGCTGTAGTTGAGCGGCGACCGGTAGTGCGTGCGCACGATGAAGAAGCGCATGACCTCGGCGTCGTAGCGCTCGAGCACTTCGCGGATCGTGAAGAAGTTGCCGAGCGATTTCGACATCTTCTCGTTGTCGACCTGCACGAAGCCGTTGTGCATCCAGTAATTGACGAACGTCTGGCCGGTCGCGCCTTCGCTCTGCGCGATCTCGTTCTCGTGGTGCGGGAATTGCAGGTCCTGGCCGCCGCCGTGGATGTCGAAATGCTCGCCGAGCAGCGTGCAGCCCATCGCGGAGCACTCGATGTGCCAGCCCGGCCGGCCCATCCCGTACTTCGATGCCCACGACGCGCCTTCCGGGTCGTCCGACTTCGCGCGCTTCCACAGCACGAAATCGAGCGGATCTTCCTTCGCATCGTTCGCGGCGACGCGCTCGCCCGCACGCAGATCGTCGAGCGACTTGCCCGACAGCTTCCCGTAGTTGGCGAACTTGCGCACCGAATAATTGACGTCGCCGTCGGTCGCCTGGTACGCGTAGCCATTCGCCTCGAGCTGCTCGATCATCCCGAGCATCTGCGGAATGAACTGCGTCGCGCGCGGCTCGATGTCCGGCCGCTGGATGCCGAGCGCCGCCTCATCCTCGTGCATCGCGCCGATGAACCGGTCGGTCAACGACTTGATCGTCTCGCCGTTCTCGACCGCGCGGCGGATGATCTTGTCGTCGATGTCGGTGATGTTGCGCACGTACGTGACCCGATAGCCGATCGCACGCAGCCAGCGCTGGACGAGGTCGAACACGACCAGCATGCGCGCGTGGCCCACGTGACAATAGTCGTAGACGGTGATCCCGCATACGTACATCCGCACTTCGCCTGACTGGCGCGGCACGAAAACTTGCTTGTCACGCGCGAGCGTGTTGTAGATGCGCAGTGATTCCATAGAGATGAACCGTGAGCCGAAGGAAACCGCCCTGGCGAAGCTCGCCCAGCATGCGAAACGGACGGACCACCTGCCGCGGCACGACGCCGCGCGTCCTCGGTATCACATGGGGCGGTCAGGCTGCAAGCACAGCGGTGACGGCCACGAGAGGCAAAGAAAGACTATCTGCGGCTCGCCGGAACGCGCAGACGTTTTGTTAGAATGGGTCGGAGTATAACATTCCGATTTACGCCTATGAAACCTCATCGCGGCCGCGCGCCGAGCGCTGCGACCCTCGTTGCGACCGCCGTCATGGGCGTCGCACTGACGCTTTTCGCGGCCCCCGCGGCATACGCGCAAAAGGCCCCGGCCACCGCCGACGGCACGCCCGAAATCGACGGGTCGATCGCCGGCAAGCAGTGGAAGCAGGCGCTCGCGCAACTCGACGCGCGCATCGCGTCGAATCCGCACGACGTGCAGGCGCAGTTCAAGCGCGGCACCGTGCTCGCCCGCCTGAACCGCGACGACGACGCGATCCAGCAGTTCGTCGCGATCACGCAGGCCTACCCCGAACTGCCCGAACCGTACAACAACCTCGCGGCACTCTACGCGAAGCACGGCCGCTACGACGAGGCGCGCAGCGCGCTCGTCACCGCGACGCAATCGAACCCGAGCTACTCGCTCGCGTACGAGAACCTCGGCGACCTTTATCTGCGCCTCGCGGCCGAATCGTACAAGCGCGCGCAATCGCTCGGCCGCACGAGCGGCGCGACCGCCCAGCGCCTCGCCGACCTGCAGAAGATCGTGTCACCGCCGAAGGCGGCGGCGAACGCACGCGCCGTCACGCCTGCGACGCGCGCGTACACCGATCGCGCCGCCGCGAACGTGAGCACCACCACGCTGCCGATGTCGCCGACGTTCCAGTTCAACGGTCCGTCCGGCGCGCTGACAGCGCCGTACGTCGCGCCGTCGCAGTAAGCGGCGCAACCTTTCTTCCCTCCCAATCTGAGGATCGCAATGAAACGTCTGTTGCTGGCGCTTGGCGGCGCCGCCCTTCTCGCGACCGCGCCCGCGTTCGCGCAATCGGCCACCGCGCACCCCGTCGTGCAGCTGAAGACCTCGCAGGGCGACATCCGCGTCGAGCTCTATCCGGAGAAGGCGCCGAAGACGGTCGCCAACTTCCTCGATTACGTGAAGGCCGGCCAGTACAACGGCACGATCTTCCATCGCGTGATCAAGGGCTTCATGATCCAGGGCGGCGGCTACAAGACCAACTTCGAGGAGAAGCCGACCCGCGCGCCGATCCCGCTGGAAAGCCGCAATGGTCTGAAGAACCTGACGGGCACGATCGCGATGGCGCGTACCAGCGATCCGAATTCGGCCACCGCGCAGTTCTTCATCAACACGGTCGACAACAGCGGCCTCGACTACCCGAACCCGGACGGCAACGGCTATGCGGTGTTCGGCAAGGTCGTGTCGGGCCTCGACGTCGTGAAGAAGATCGAAGGCGTGGCGACGACCTCGCGCGGCCCGATGCAGGACGTGCCGGCCCAGCCGGTCCTGATCGAATCGGCCAGCATCGTCTCGAAATAAGCACCTGCCGGCACGTCCGGCGCCACACGCGGCCGCGTCGCACGACCGGCCGCGTGCCATTTAAACCGCCTTACCGAAGGAATTCATCATGGTTGAACTGCACACGAACCACGGCGTGATCAAGCTCGAGCTGGACGCCGCCAAGGCACCGAAGACGGTCGAGAACTTCCTCAACTACGTGAAGAAGGGTCACTATGACGGCACGGTGTTCCACCGCGTGATCAACGGCTTCATGATTCAAGGCGGCGGCTTCGAGCCGGGCCTGAAGCAGAAGCCGACCGACGCGCCGATCGACAACGAAGCGAACAACGGCCTGAAGAACGACAACTACACGATCGCGATGGCGCGCACGAACGATCCGCACTCGGCGACCGCCCAGTTCTTCATCAACGTGAACGACAACGACTTCCTGAACCACTCGTCGCCGACGCCGCAGGGCTGGGGTTACGCCGTGTTCGGCAAGGTCGTCGAAGGCCAGGACGTGGTCGACAAGATCAAAGGCGTCAAGACGGGCAACGCGGGCTTCCACCAGGACGTCCCGACCGACGACGTCGTGATCGAAAAGGCCGTGGTGGTCTGACGCATAGTCCGTTACGGAGGCACTTCGATGTTGCAGGAGAGTCCGCCGCGAAGCGTCTCCGCGGGCGTGCCGGGCGAGCGCGAATACGCGCAAGCCGCACGCCCGTTCCTGTTTCTCTCCGATCTGCACCTGAGCGAGGCGATTCCGAAGACGGTCGCCGCGTTCGAGCATTTCGTGAAATACACGGCCGACAGCGCCGACTCGGTGTTCATCCTCGGCGACCTGTTCGAATACTGGATCGGCGACGACGTGCTCGACCACGATCCGTTCGCGGCGCGCATGGCCGCGCTGATGCATACGTTCTCGGAACGCGGGATCGCGCTCTACGTGATGCACGGCAATCGCGATTTCCTGCTCGGCCGGCGCTTCATGAAGGCGGCCGGCGCGATGCTGCTGCCCGATCCGGCGCTGATCACGTCGTTCGGCCAGCGCATCGTGCTCGCCCACGGCGACGCGCAATGCACGGCCGATCGCGGCTACCAGATATTTCGGCGGTTTGCCCGCAATGGCGTCGCGCAGGCGCTGTTTCTCGCGTGGCCGTTCCGCTGGCGCCGCGCGCTCGCGCAACGGATGCGCTCGAACAGCGAAGCGGGCCGGATGCGCCCCGCCTCGCCGCTCTACGACGTCACGCGCGAAGGCATCGCCGCGCTGTTCCGGAAGAGCCGCGCGAGCGTGATCATTCACGGCCACACGCATCGCCCCGCAAGCCACGCCGAACCGGGCGGGATTCGCTGGGTATTGCCCGACTGGGATCTCGACCACGGCATGCCGCGCGGCGGCTATCTGCGCGTCGACGCCGAAGGCATCCACGCGATGCCGCTCGACTGACGCGATCGGCGCTGCCGGCGGCCGCCGGCATGCGCCGCGTTACGACTGGCGCTCGAGCGCCTTGCCTTCCAGCACCGCCGACAGCCTGCGCAGGTCGAGACGCGCCGCGTCCGCGCCCTGCAGCGTTTCCAGATGCGTACCGAGTTGCTCGAGCGCCGCGACGATCTCGTCCACGCGCCGGCTTTCCTTCGCCGCGTGGTCGATCAGGCCGTGAATCGCGAGCGACATCGGGTCGTCCGCGTTCGGCGTGATCCCGTACGCGCAGAACGCGGCGCGCTCGGGCTGCGGCTTCGATTGCGCCGGCATCACGATGCGCGCCGGATTGCCGACCGCGGTGCCGCCTGCCGGCACCGGCTTCACGACGACCGCGTTGGAACCGATCTTCGCACCCGCGCCGACCGTGAAACCGCCGAGCACCTTCGCGCCCGCGCCGACGATCACGCCGGCCTCGAGCGTCGGATGGCGCTTCGCGCCGCGCGTGAGCGACGTGCCGCCGAGCGTCACGCCCTGATAGATCGTGCAGTCGTCGCCGACGATCGCGGTTTCGCCGATCACGACACCCATCCCGTGATCGATGAACACGCGCCGGCCGATCGTCGCGCCCGGGTGAATCTCGATACCCGTCAGGAAGCGCCCGGCCTGCGACGCGAAGCGTGCGAGCCAGTAGCGCTTCGCGCGCCAGCACGCATGCGCGAAGCGATGCAGCACGAGCGCGTGCAGCCCCGGATAACAGGTCAGCACTTCCCAGGCACTGCGAGCGGCGGGATCCCGCTCGCGAATCGTCGCAACGTCTTCGCGCAGTCTAGTGAACATGATCTGGTCTGGGCTGGGGAAAAGGCCGGCGTGCCCCGCCGGCAAAGGCCGGCCGTTATCGCACCGGGTAATTTGCTTATGACGTCCGGCGATTGTAGGGCCACTCGCGCGCGGCCGCACGGCGTCGCGCGTTCACCCCGCCGGCGGCACGGGTATTCGTGCGGACCGCCCGTCGCGACGGATCGACGCGGCCTTCCGTTGGATCGGCGCGCATCAGGTCACCGACATCGAGCGGTCGATGCAATGCGGCGTTCGCGGGCGGGGACGCAGCCGTGCAGCGCGCAAGCGCCCGGCAGCAGCCGGCGTGCCGGGCCGCTTACGCGTCGCCGTCGGGCGTGCCGGATTTCAGCAGAATGTGCTTCGCGATGCCGCGCAAGATGTTGACTTCCTCGCGCTCGAGACCGGTGCGTGCGAACAGGCGCCGCAGCCGCGGCATCAGCTTCTTCGGGTTGCGCGGATCGAGAAAATCGAGCGCGATCAGCGCGTTCTCGAGGTGCGCGTACATCCGCTCGATCTCGTCGCTCTGCGCGAGCGTGCCGGCTTCGGCCTGCGCTTGATGCGACGGCCCGCTCCCCTGCTCCAGGAGCGCGACGCGCAGTTCATATGCGAGCACCTGCACGGCCTGCGCGAGGTTCAGCGAACTGTAAGCCGGATTCGCGGGGATGTGCGCGAGCGCGCTGCACTGCTCGACGTGCTCGTTCGCGAGGCCCGTGCGCTCGTTGCCGAACACGAGCGCGATGTCGCCGGTGCCGACCTGCGCGCGCGCCTGTTCGGCGGCCGCGCGCGGCGCAAGGCGCGGCGGCCCGTATTCGCGCGCGCGGGCAGTCAGCGCGATCGACCACTGGACGCCGGACAGCGCGTCGCCGAGCGTGGGCACGACATGCGCGGACGCGAGGACGTCATCCGCGCCGCTCGCCATCGCGATCGCCTCGGGATCGCTCTGCACGTGCGGCACGCGCGGCGCGACCAGTACGAGCCTGGAGAAACCCATCGTCTTCAGCGCACGGGCGGCCGCCCCGACATTGCCGGGATGGCTCGGCTCGACGAGCACGAAGCGGGTGGACGTGAAGCCGCCGGACGGCGGCGGGGACGAGGCCGCGCCCGATTCGGACGGCGCGGCAGGGTTCTGCGGGGTTTCCACTACATACGACTCGGTTCATCAGAATGGCAGTATGGTATCGCCATCGCCCCGGCAAACCCACTCGTCCGGACGGCCAGTGGGGTTTCCCCGCATTCCGGCCACCTGAAACTCTCGAAAATCGGGTAAAATCATGCGTTTACGTGTCGCATCCCGTGCGACACGGGTCGTACCCTGCTCTTTGTCAATTCGCGTCTCATCTCGCCCGGCACGTTTGCGCCGTTCCGGGCGGTGTGTTCCACTTCGTGGCGGCCCATGCCGCCGGCTACAGGATCCAGGCTCATGCATCCCATGCTCAACATCGCTGTCAAGGCTGCGCGCCGCGCCGGACAGATCATCAACCGTGCCTCGCTCGACCTCGACCTGATCGAGATCCGCAGGAAACAGCAGAACGACTTCGTCACCGAAGTGGACAAGGCCGCCGAAGAGGCGATCATCGAGACGCTGAAGACCGCCTACCCCGACCACGCGATCCTCGCGGAAGAATCGGGCGAATCCGAGAACGAATCCGAATTCAAGTGGATCATCGATCCGCTCGACGGCACGACCAACTTCATCCACGGCTTCCCGTACTACTGCGTGTCGATCGCGCTCGAGCACAAGGGTGTCGTCACGCAGGCCGTCGTCTACGATCCGAACAAGAACGACCTGTTCACGGCTACCCGCGGCCGCGGCGCGTACCTGAACGACCGCCGCATCCGCGTCGGCCGTCGCGACCGCCTGGCGGACGCGCTGGTCGGCACCGGCTTCCCGTTCCGCGAGAAGGACGGCCTCGACGCATATGCGCGCCTGTTCACCGAAATGACGCAGGCCTGCACGGGGCTGCGCCGTCCGGGCGCGGCCGCGCTCGATCTCGCGAACGTCGCGGCCGGCCGTCTCGACGCATTCTTCGAGCAGGGCATCAACGTGTGGGACATGGCGGCGGGCAGCCTGCTGATCACCGAAGCCGGCGGCCTCGTCGGCAACTACACGGGCGACGCCGACTTCCTGCATCGTCATGAGATCGTCGCGGCGAACCCGAAGATCTACGCGCAGATGATCCCGATCCTGAACCGCTACAGCCGCGTGCATCCGGCAGCGGAGTAAATCCGGGCCGCGCCCGCGCGGCGCGGCTGACGCAGCACCCTGCCGCCAGCGCGCCGCCCCGCCCGTCTCAACACCGCCACGACTTCGTGGCGACCGTATCCGAATACTCATGTTACGGCTAAGCGAACTTAAACTCCCACTCGACCACCCCGAGAGCGCCCTCGAAGCCGCGATCCGCGCGCGCCTCGCGGAGCTTGGCGTGCCGGCAGACGGGCTCCTCCGTTACACGGTGTTCCGCCGTGCGCACGATGCGCGCAAGCGCGCCGACATCAAGCTCACGTATATCGTCGACGTCGAAGTCAAGGACGAAGCGGCCGTGCTTCCGCGACTCGCCGGCACGCCGCATTGCGGCGTGACGCCCGACATGGCGTACCACTTCGTCACGAAGGCGCCCGAGCACGCCGACTTCCTGCGCCCGGTCGTCATCGGCATGGGGCCGTGCGGCCTGTTTGCCGGCCTGATCCTCGCGCAGATGGGTTTCCGCCCCATCATCCTCGAGCGCGGCAAGGCCGTGCGCGAGCGCACCAAGGACACCTTCGGCCTGTGGCGCAAGAGCGTCCTCAATCCCGAGTCCAACGTGCAGTTCGGCGAAGGCGGCGCCGGGACGTTTTCCGACGGCAAGCTTTACAGCCAGATCAAGGATCCCCATCACTACGGCCGCAAGGTGCTCGACGAATTCGTCAAGGCCGGTGCACCGGAAGACATCCTGTACCTGAGCCGGCCGCACATCGGCACGTTCCGCCTCGTGAGCATGGTGGAAAAGATGCGCGCGACCATCCACGAACTGGGCGGTGAAGTGCGCTTCGAAACCCGGGTCGAGGACATCGAAATCGACCAGGGCAAGGTGCGCTCGCTGACGCTGTCGAACGGCGAAACGCTCCGGTGCGATCACGTGGTGCTGGCCGTGGGCCACAGCGCGCGCGACACGTTCCAGATGCTGCACGATCGCGGCGTGTATGTCGAAGCGAAACCGTTCTCGCTGGGCTTCCGGATCGAACATCCGCAGGGGCTGATCGATCGCAGCCGCTTCGGCAAGTTCGCCGGTCACAAGCAACTCGGTGCGGCCGACTACAAGGTCGTCCATCACTGCAGCAACGGCCGCGCGGTCTACAGCTTCTGCATGTGCCCCGGGGGCACGGTGGTCGCGGCGACTTCCGAGCCGGGCCGCGTGGTCACCAACGGCATGAGCCAGTATTCCCGCGCCGAGCGCAACGCGAATGCGGGCATCGTCGTCGGCATCACGCCGGAAGACTATCCGGGCGGCCCGCTGGCGGGCATCGCGTTCCAGCGCAAATGGGAAGAACGCGCGTTCGAACTCGGCGGCGGCGATTACAGCGCGCCCGGGCAGCTGGTCGGTGATTTCATCGCGGGCCGGCCGTCGACGTCGCTCGGCTCCGTGGTGCCGTCGTACAAACCGGGCGTGCGCCCGACCGACCTCAGCACCGCGCTGCCCGACTACGTGATCGAAGCCATTCGTGAAGCGCTGCCGCAGATCGACAAGAAGATCGCCGGCTTCGCGATGCACGACGCGGTGCTCACCGGCGTGGAGACGCGCACGTCGTCCCCGATCCGGATCCGGCGCAAGGACGATTACCAGAGCGTGAACGTCGAAGGGCTGTATCCGGCCGGCGAAGGCGCCGGGTATGCGGGCGGCATCTATTCGGCAGCGATCGACGGTATCGAAGTCGCGCAGGCGGTGGCGCTCGATCTGATGTCGGCGCACACGTCCTGATATTGCAGGACGGACTCGGCGCACGTACGCCCGTGCGCCGAGTGAAGCCGGCATTTTCAATGCCCGCCCGGGGCGAGTTCGAATCGCCGCATCGGACCGACGGTCTCCGATCTCGATCGCCGGCCTTTGCGATGCGCCGCGGCCATTCAGAGGCCGATGTGCCGGACACGACCGGCGCCGGGCCAAATTTCGCTTTGGTATACTTCGCGGCCAAGCCCTCTACGTTTCCCCGCATCCATGGCCGCCGCACAGTCGGACAACGCGTCATCTGATTTCATGCCGGCTGACCTCAGGCAAAGCGTGGTCACGCAAACCTTGCCGCATTCCCAGGTCGGCATCAGCCGACTGAAGACATCTCGTAGAAATATTGGCCGAACTGCGCCGTATGAACTCGAAGACGCCGATCTCATCGTGCTGCAATTGCGCGCGTTCGGCGAACAGGAATTGTGGCTTGACGGACGTGTTGCGCGTTTCGTCCCCTACGACGCGGGGACCGTCACGATTCATGACCTCGATCGCAGATGGGTTTCCGATCTCAAGGGAGCGTTCGATTGCATCCATTTTCACCTCCCTCGCCGAACGCTGGAGGAGACAGTCGATGAAATCGGCGGCAGACAGCGACCACAGCTTTACTTGCCGCCGCACTTGAGTGCGACGGATCCGATCATCCATCGCCTGGGCCAGGCTCTGCTCCCCGCTTTAGCGCGGCCCGAGCATGCGTCTCAGCTCTTTATCGACCATGTCGCGCTCGCCTTCCAGGCGCATGTCGCGCGCCTGTATGGCGGCGTCAGCGAGCGCCGGGAGAAGTCGACCTGCAAACTCACGGCGTGGCAGGAGCGAATGGCGAAAGGACTTCTTCTCGAACACCTTACCGGGAACATCTCGATTGCCGACGTGGCGAGAGCATGCGGCCTGTCTCGCGGCCATTTCGTCAAAGCCTTTCATCAGACCACCGGGTTACCGCCCCATCGCTGGCTGATCAACCAGCGTATCGAGCGAGCGATGATGTACATGCGCACGTCGTCCATGCCCCTGCAAATGATCTCGGACGCATGCGGCTTCGCCGACCAGAGCCACTTCACGAGAACATTCACGCGCGTCACCGGCGTGACACCGCGTCGTTGGCGCACGGACAACGCTTGAGGATCGCATGATTCGACAAGTCCTGGTGCACGACGCTACGCCACGACCTGCGCCCGGCCGATGGCTCGTCACTGTGCAGGTCGATCGCTTCGCGTGACCAGATTTCCCTTTAGCGCCGCGCTCATCGGCATGTCGAGATTCGCGCCGCGTGGCGGAATCGGCGATTCAAACCACTTTGCGTACAGGCGAGTGAATTCGCCGCTCTTCATGAGCCGAGTGAGCGTGCCGTCGACGAGTCGCTTGAACGCCGGATCGTCTTTGCGCACCATGCATGCGTACGGCTCCACCTGCAGCGCGTCTCCCGCCACGGCCCACGCACTCGGGTCGTCCGCGTTGGCCCTGAGCCCGTAAAGCAGCACGTCATCGAGGGCGAGCGCTGCCGCTTTGTCGTCCGCGACGATTTTTAGTGCGTCGGCGTAGTCCTTTGTCAGCACGACTTCGGCATCGATGTGCTGCGCTTCGAGCTGGCGCCGCAGCGTTTTTTCGTTCGTACTCCCGCCGACTGTCGCGACGGCCTTATGCGCGAGGTCGGCATAGTCGCCAATGCCCGACGCCCGTTTGGCCATCAGCCGCGTGCCGGCATAAAAGTAATTGATCGAAAACGCGACGTCCTTGCCACGCGCCGACGTGTTGGTCGTCGACCCGCACTCCAGATCGTAGGTGCCATTGACGAGCAGCGGAATTCGATTTTGACCGGTGACCGGCACGTAAGCGACCTTCAGATCCGGTCTGCGAAGTGCCTTGCGAACGTCGTCGACGATTGCTTCCGTTACGTCCATCGAAAAACCGACGGCTTTATGCGGTGTCAGCAGATAGCTGAACGGCACGGCGGCTTCCCTGTACGAAACGACGATTTGATTGGACCGGGAGATTTTGTCCAACGTCTGCGCATTGGCAGTCATCGACACGGCGTACCCCGCGAACAACGCGGCGAGCATGGCAAATGATGGGGATCTCATGATGCCTCTTTCACGACGTTTTCTCTGCAGAAGCTCGATGTGCCGAGCCGTCTCCGTCAGTAGCGGACCGCACGTCGTATCCCTTGCCGCGCGTCCATCGATTCCGACGTGAATTCACTTTAAGCGGAGTCGATCGCCCCCGATTGATTCAGGTCAACAGCGCGGCCGTCTTGGAACGAGTGCCCGGAGAGGATTTCAGCGCGACGCTGCAAGTCGTATCGAGATCCGGTTGGCCGACAGGCCGCCTGCCCGCCTTGGCTGATTCATCAGCGTCATGCCGGCAAGACAAACACCGGCGCCATCCCTTGGGACCATCCGAGCGGCCAGGAATCGATGCCGGACACGGAGCCGTATCGCGCGATCTGCTGGCCTATCGGCCAACTTCGACCGAATTCGTCGAAGCCACTGGTAAACTCGGGGCAACTCAAGCAACAAATTCATGCCGGATCTATGACCACGCTGTCGCCCGAGGCCTTTGCAGGCCACACTCCGATGATGCAGCAGTACCTGCGCATCAAGGCCGATCACCCCGACACGCTCGTCTTTTACCGGATGGGCGACTTCTACGAGCTGTTCTTCGAGGATGCGGAGAAAGCGGCGCGTCTGCTCGATCTGACCCTGACGCAACGCGGCGCATCGGCCGGGACGCCGATCAAGATGGCCGGCGTCCCGCATCACGCGGTCGAACAGTATCTGGCGAAGCTCGTGAAGATGGGCGAATCGGTCGCGATCTGCGAGCAGATCGGCGACCCCGCGACGTCGAAGGGGCCGGTCGAACGCAAGGTCGTGCGCGTCGTCACGCCCGGCACGCTGACCGACGCGGCGCTGCTGTCCGACAAGAACGACGTCTACCTGCTCGCGATGTGCACGGGGCACAACAAGCGTGGCGTGGCGGTCAACATCGGCCTCGCGTGGCTGAACCTCGCAAGCGGCGCGCTAAGGCTCGCCGAAATCGAACCCGAGCAGCTCGGTGCCGCGCTCGAACGCATCCGGCCGGCCGAGATCCTCACGGCGGACGGCGCGACCGACGCCGTGCCCGCCGGCGCCGGCGCGATCAAGCGCGTGCCGGCATGGCACTTCGATATCGCGTCGGGCACGCAGCGCCTGTGCGACCAGCTCGACGTCGCGGGCCTCGACGGCTTCGGCGCGCATTCGCTGACGAGCGCATGCGGCGCTGCCGGCGCACTGCTGCTATACGCGGCCGCCACACAGGGTCAGCAACTGCGTCACGTGCGCAGTCTGAAGGTCGAGAACGAAACCGAATACATCGGGCTCGATCCGGCAACGCGCCGCAACCTCGAACTGACCGAAACGCTGCGCGGCACCGAATCGCCGACGCTGTACTCGCTGCTCGACACCTGCTGCACGACGATGGGCAGCCGCCTGCTGCGTCACTGGCTGCATCACCCGCCGCGCGCGTCCGTCGCCGCGCAGTCACGCCAGCAAGCAATCGGCGCGCTGCTCGAGGCGCCCGTGAACGCGAGCCTCGACGCACTGCGAACAGCCCTGCGTCAGATCGCCGACGTCGAGCGGATCACCGGGCGTCTCGCGCTGCTGTCCGCACGCCCGCGCGATCTGTCGAGCCTGCGCGACACGTTCGCGGCGCTGCCCGCGCTGCGCGAACGCATCAGCGCGATCGTCGCGAACGCGGATGCGCTCACGCGCGTCGATGCGGCGCTCGCGCCGCCCGCCGAATGTCTCGACCTGCTGACGAGCGCGATCGCCCCCGAGCCTGCCGCGATGGTGCGCGACGGCGGCGTGATCGCGCGCGGCTACGATGCGGAGCTCGACGAGCTGCGCGACATCTCCGAGAACTGCGGGCAGTTCCTGATCGATCTCGAGGCGCGCGAGCGTACCCGCACCGGCATCGCGAACCTGCGCGTCGAATACAACAAGGTGCACGGCTTCTACATCGAGGTCACGCGCGGCCAGACCGACAAGGTGCCGGACGACTATCGCCGCCGCCAGACGCTGAAGAACGCCGAGCGCTACATCACGCCCGAGCTGAAGACTTTCGAGGACAAGGCGCTGTCCGCGCAGGAACGCGCGCTGGCCCGCGAGCGCGCGCTGTACGACGGCGTGCTGCAGGCACTGCTGCCGTTCATTGCCGAGTGTCAGCGCGTCGCGTCGGCGCTCGCGGAGCTCGACGTGCTCGCCGCGTTCGCCGAGCGCGCCCGCACGCTCGACTGGGTTGCGCCCGCCTTCACCGACGAAATCGGCATCGAGATCGAACAGGGGCGTCACCCCGTCGTCGAAGCGCAGGTCGAGCAGTTCATCGCGAACGACTGCCGATTCGGCGCCGAGCGCAAACTGCTGCTGATCACCGGCCCGAACATGGGCGGTAAGTCGACCTTCATGCGGCAGACGGCGCTGATCGCGCTGATGGCGTACGTCGGCAGCTACGTGCCGGCGAAGTCGGCCTGCTTCGGCCCGATCGACCGGATCTTCACGCGGATCGGCGCGGCCGACGACCTCGCCGGCGGCCGCTCGACCTTCATGGTCGAGATGACCGAAGCGGCTGCGATCCTGAACGACGCGACACCGCAGAGCCTCGTGCTGATGGACGAAATCGGCCGCGGCACGTCGACGTTCGACGGCCTCGCGCTCGCATGGGCCATCGCGCGCCATCTGCTGGCGCAAAACGGCTGCTACACGCTGTTCGCGACGCATTACTTCGAGTTGACGCAACTGCCCGCGGAATTCCCGCAAGCGGCCAATGTCCATCTGTCAGCCGTCGAGCACGGTCACGGCATCGTATTCCTGCATGCGGTCAACGAAGGCCCGGCGAACCAGAGCTACGGGCTGCAGGTTGCGCAACTCGCGGGCGTGCCGGCACCGGTGATCCGCGCCGCGCGCAAGCATCTCGCATATCTCGAACAGCAGTCGGCCACGCAGCATACGCCGCAGCTCGACCTGTTCAGCGCGCCGCCCGCCGCGGCCGACGAACTCGAATGCGCGGATGCGCCCGCGCCGTCCGACACTTCGCATCCGGCACTCGAAAGGCTGCGCGACATCGATCCCGACGACCTCAAGCCGCGCGACGCGCTCGACCTGCTGTACGAACTGCGCACGCTCGTCCGCTCGCACGATGCCGACGGGCACGCATAAACGCACCCCGTCGGGCTGGCCGGCCCGGGCCACCGCTGCGCTGGTCGCGGCGATGCTCGCGCTGGCGCAGGCCGGCGCGCTGGCCGCGCCGCCCAAACGAGCCGCCGCCCCCTATTCGTTCGCGGTCGTGTCGGGCGTCATCGACGCACCGGCCGACGAACCTGCCGCACAGCGGCTGTTCGAATCGATCGCGCGCGAGCGCAATCTGGCCTTCGTCGTCTATGCAGGCAACATCAAGGGTGCGAAGGAAGCCTGCCGCGATTCGCTGTATACGCAGCGCGGCGCGATCCTGGATGCATCGCGCGTGCCGCTCGTGTTCATTCCCGGTCACGACGACTGGGTGACGTGCAATACGGCGGCAGGCGGCAGCTACGACCCGGTCGAACGCCTGGACTTCCTGCGTCAGACGCTACTGGCCGACGCGGCGCTGCCCGACGCCGGCGCGCTGCAGATCACGCGCGAAAGCGAAGTCGCCCGCTTCCGGCCCTATCGCGAAAACGCGCGCTGGCTGCATGACGACGTCGTCTACGTCACGCTGAACGCACCGGCGCCGAACAATCACTATCTGACGGCCGGCGGGCGCAACGGCGAATTCGAGGACCGCATCATCGCGAATGGCTTCTGGATCGACCACGCGGCCGAATATGCGAAGCGGCGCGAAGCGCGCGCGATGGTGGTGATGTTCGAAGGCGATCCGCAGTTCGATCGCTATGAGCGTGCCGAACGCTTTGCGTGGTTGCGTTTCAACCGGCCGCGCGTCCGCGACGGCTTTCGTGAACTGAAACGAACGCTGGTGAAGGCGGCAGCGACATTCCGCGGCGCGATCCTGGTGATGCACGCGAGCAGCGAGCCGCTTGCGAACGGCTTCCTGATCGATCGCCCGCTGCATGCGGACGACGGCGCGCTGGTGGGAAATGTGACGCGTGTCGCGATCGGACCGCGTCATCCGGCGAATCAGTGGGTGAAGGTCAACGTGTCGCCGGCGCGGCAGACCATCTTCAACGTGAGCGTGCAGGACGTCCCGAAGAATCTACCGATTCCGCCCGCGCTGCCGGCCGTGCCGCGCGACGAGGTCCCGCTGCCGCAGATGCCGGAGATCCCGGCCTTGCCGGCATTGCCCGACTCGTCGTCGGTCGCGCCGCCGCTGCAGGGCGACGGCACGACTCCGGGCGGCGCTTCGTGGCCCGCGCCGCCCCCTGCTTCAGGGCCGGCGCCGGGCCTGCCCGCCAGCTCAGTGCAGGGTACGCCCTGACGGCGCTTCGCCGTCCTCGTCTTCGTCCTCGTCGACGATTTCGAGGCCTTCCGCGCCATGCGCGTGCTCATGCTCGATCTCGTCCTCGGTCGCTTCGCGAACGTCCTTGACCGTCAGCGCGAAACGCAGCGCCATGCCCGCGAGCGGGTGGTTGCCGTCGAGCACGACCTTGTCCTCGGCGATGTCGGTGACCGTGTAGATCAGCGAATCCACTTCCTCGTCGCCGTCTTCCGGCGTGCCTTCGAACTGCATGCCCACTTCGATCGGCTCGGGAAAACGATCGCGCGGCTCGATCTTCACGAGTTCGGGATCGTAGTCGCCGAACGCGTCCTGCGGCTCGAGCTGAATCTGCGCCTGGTAGCCAGGCTCCTGGCCGTCGAGCTGTTCCTCGATCTTGGGGAACGTGCCATCATAGCCGCCGTGCAGATAAACCATCGGCTCGTCGCTTTCCTCGATCAGATTGCCTTGCGCATCCGACAGCTTGTAAGTGACCGACACGACGGTGTTTTTTGCGATTTTCATCCAATTCTCCCAAATACAAGTCTCATTATACGATGCGCAACCGGTCTCAAGCCGAACCGCGGGATACCGCTGCCGCCCCGCTCGGCGCGCCGCCTTCCGATCTTCCCACGCCGCTGCTCGGCGGCCTCTCGCCGGCGCAATTCATGCGCCGCTACTGGCAGAAGAAGCCGCTGCTGATCCGCCAGGCGATCCCCGGCGTGAAGCCGCCGGTCACGCGCGACGCCCTGTTCGAGCTCGCAGCCGACTATGACGCCGAATCGCGACTGATCACCCATTTTCGTAACAAGTGGCAACTGGCCCACGGTCCGTTCGAGCCGGGCGCGCTGCCTGCCGTTTCGCGCAAGTCCTGGTCCTTGCTCGTGCAGGGGCTCGACCTGCACGTCGACGCGGCACGCGCGCTGCTCGACCGCTTCCGCTTCATCCCGGACGCGCGCCTCGACGACCTGATGATTTCGTACGCGACCGACGGCGGCGGCGTCGGCCCGCACTTCGACTCGTACGACGTATTCCTGCTGCAGGTCGAGGGCCGGCGCCGCTGGCGCATCGGTGCGCAGAAGGACCTGTCGCTGCAGCCGGACGTCCCGCTGAAGATCCTCGAGCATTTCGAGCCGAGCGACGAGTGGGTGCTGGAGCCGGGCGACATGCTGTACCTGCCGCCGCACATCGCGCACGACGGCGTGGCCGAAGGCGAATGCATGACCTGCTCGATCGGCTTTCGGGCGCCGTCCGCCGGGGAGCTGGGCGCGCAATTCCTGTACTACCTCGCGGAACGCGGCGGCCTGCGCGACGAGCGTGGCGACGCGCTTTACCGCGACCCGAAGCAGCCGGCGGTCGACACCCCTGCGCAACTGCCGCCGGCGATGGTCGAGCGCGTCGCCGAGATCGTCGATGCTATCCGCTGGCGCAAGCGCGACGTCGCCGAATTCCTCGGTTGCTACCTGAGCGAACCGAAATCAAACGTCGTATTCGAGCCGCCGGCGCGTCCGCTGTCGGAGGCCGCGTTCGTCGCACAGGCGTCGCGCCGGGGCGTGTATCTCGACAGACGGGCCGCATTGATGTATAACGCGCGCTCGTACTTCATTAATGGCGAGGAAGAACCGCTCGAGCAGGCCGGCGAATGGCTGCCCGAACTGGCCAATCTGCGCCACATGGAGGCGAAACGGTTTGTAACACTATCCCGGGTTCCCTCAATGACAGCCTTGCTGCACGAGTGGTATTGTGCGGGCTGGATACGGGTCGGAAACCGGATTTAGTGAGCCTCCCCGTATGCCCGTGCAGATCAAATTCTGTATGGGAAAGACAACGTATTGACCCCGCATTTGTCGACGGTCGATAGGAAAGTGCATATAATTTCCGCCCAAGCCGTAGGGAAGATTCACGCTCTAGAAGTGCATCTCCACCAGCGGCCCAGGTCGGTGTTGGAGCACATTACCGGTATTGTTTCGCGCTGTTGCTTACCTTTAACCATAAAAGGACGTGATCATGAAGAAATCCCTCCTCGTAGCTTCCCTGTTGGCTGCTGTTGCACTGGCTGCTTGCAACAAGAGCGCTGATCAAGCTGCTTCGTCGGCTGCTAGCGACGCATCGGCTGCTGCTTCGTCGGCTGCTTCGGCAGTTGCTGGTGCTGCGAGCGACGCTTCGGCTGCTGCTTCGTCGGCGACGGCTGCTGCGAGCGACGCAGCTGCTGCTGTGGCGTCGGCTGCTTCGGCAGCGACGGCTGCTCCGGCTTCGGGCGCAAGCCAGTAAGCCTCAGCATCAGCTGAAAAAAAACCGGCCTTCGGGCCGGTTTTTTTACGTCTGTCGGTTACGTGCATCATTTCCGGCAGCCAGGCCGGCCAGGAGCCGTCCTGTACGCCCTACCTGCGCCCGCTCAGCCGAGCGTCAGCCAGTCGAAGCCCGCATCCTGCGTGGCCACGACGATTTCCTCCCCGTCCGTTCCCAGCACGCCGGCCAATGCCTGGCGGGCCAGCTCGGGCCGGTTGTTCTGCTGGCTCAGGTGCGCCGCGACCAAGTGCTGGAGGCGGCTGCGTTCGAGCGATGCGAGGATGCCCGCGGCGGCGGCGTTGCTCAGGTGGCCGTGATTGCCGCCGATCCGCGCCTTCAGCGACTGCGGATAGCGGCTCCCGGCGAGCATCTCGGTATCGTGGTTGGATTCGAGCACCAGCGCGTCACAACCGCTCAGAACGGCCGTGATATGCGGTGTGGCCATTCCGACGTCGGTCAGCACGCCGAGCCGGCTGCAACCGTCCATGAAGACGAACTGGAGCGGTTCCCGCGCGTCATGGGGCACCGTATAGGGCATCACGGCCAGATCGCGAATCGCGGCCGTCTCGTCGCCCCACAACACGTGGAGATCGACATCGGCTTCGTCCGCGCCCACCGCGCGTGCCGTGCCCCAGCTCATATAGAGCGGCAGCGACCCGCGCCGCGCGAGCGTCAGCGCGCTGCCAACGTGGTCGCTGTGTTCGTGGGTGATGAGGATCGCATCGAGATCGTCGATGGCGAGATTCAGGCGGCCGAGGCGGCGCTCGACCTCCTTCGCTGAAAAACCGCAGTCGAGCAGCACGCGGGTGGTCGTCGTGCCGCTCGAGACCTCGACGACCAGCGCGTTGCCTTCGCTGCCGCTACCGAGGCTGGCGAAGCGCACGCGATCAATTCAACTGGGCGTGCAGCAGCGAAATGATCCGCTGCGCGTCCGACGAGTTGTCGACCTTGCCGTTCGCGTCGACCACCGCGACCTGCGTGCCGCCACTGCCCTGCGCGCGCACGTTGACCAGGTATTCCTTGCCCGGCTTGGCCGCCGACGGGCCGCCGTAGAACAGCTTGCCGAACAGCCCGTCGCGCTTGAGCTCTTCCATCGTATTCGCATAACGGACCGTGTACACGCCCTTCTCGCGGTCGCGATTGTCGACCGCGAAGTTGGTACGGTCGAGCGCGAGACCGACGCGCAGCCATGCACGGTCGAACGATTCCGCCAGCTGCAGCGTCGCGGCACCGCTGCTCGTATCGCTGACCTGCGCCGGCGCCGTCGCGGGACGCGCATCGGTCAGCAGTTGCTTCGCCTGCGCGTCGCTCAGGCCGAACTTCTGCATGAGCTTCGACAGGAACACGGCCTCGAGCACCGGATTGCGCGGACGCTCTTCCCAGCGCGACGACGTGCCGCCCTGCGGGCCGACCATCATTTCCTCCATCGCGCTGTGCGTGATCGAAATGTCGGTGTTGCCGTCCGGCGTGCGGTTCACGAGCGTGCGGAAACGGTCGCGCGTGCCCGACGAGTAAGCGAAGTCGATGACCTTGCCGATCGTGCGACGGAACCAGTCGTCGGGAATGTTCGCGCGGTTCTCGGCCCAGTCGGTGGCCATGATGCCGGTCGACGGTGCGTCGGTCTTCAGCGAGAAGCCGTTCTCCTGCCAGAATTCCTTCAGGATCGGCCACAGCTGCTCGGGCGTGCGCCCGTCCACGACGAGCCAGCGGCGGTCGCCGTCGCGCTCGATATGCATGCCGAGCGGATCCTGCGCGCTCGGGACACCGTCGGTCGCATTGCCGGCGGCCGTCGTCGCCCGCGGCGGCAGCGTGCCGAGACCGGCGTTGCTCGGCGGCGCGACGAACTGCTGGGTCGTCGGCACCGGCTTCAGGTCGCTCGGCACCGCGAGCGGCGGCGCCGAACCCGTGTTCTTGTAGTTGACCCGGTCAGGAGCCAGATAGTCGTTCAGCGTATCGCAGCCGGCGAGCGCGCCCAGCGCCAGCGCCAGCGCCACCACCGAAACCTGGATGGCGCGAGAGGAAAAGGCGAAACGTTTCATGAAATCCTTCGTCTTGCTAGAACGCTCGTCAGGAGCGGCGCCGGACGGAGCCGGCCGGTGCGGGTTGATGAGGGGTCGAGCCGGCGGCCGCAGGACACGGCCGCCTGAGCATCAGAGGACGCCGGCCTCGACGAGGGCCGAACGCACGACATCGTGACAGCGCTCGTCGAGCGGCGTGAGCGGCAGGCGGATGCCGCCCTGCATCTTGCCCATTGCCTGCAGCGCCCACTTCACCGGAATCGGGTTCGCCTCGACGAACAGGTTCTTGTGCAGCGACAGCAGCTTCATGTGCAGCTCGCGCGCCGTTGCGACGTCGCCGGCCAGCGCCGCGCGGCACAGGTCGCTCATCGCGCGCGGCGCGACGTTCGCCGTCACCGAGATGTTGCCGTGGCCGCCGAGCAACATCAGCGCGATCGCGGTCGGATCGTCGCCGCTGTAGATCGCGAAATGCTTCGGAGCGGCCTTGATCAGGTGCGCGGCACGATCGATGTTGCCGGTCGCGTCCTTCACGCCGATGATGCCCGGCACCTGCGCGAGGCGCAGCGTCGTCTCGTGCGCCATGTCCGCGACCGTCCGGCCGGGCACGTTGTAGAGGATCACCGGCAGGTCGACCGCTTCGGCGATCGTCTTGAAGTGCCGGTACATCCCTTCCTGCGTGGGCTTGTTGTAGTACGGCACGACCTGCAGCGTCGCGTCGGCGCCGACGGCCTTCGCATGCTTCGTCAGTTCGATCGCCTCGGCGGTCGAATTGCCGCCCGCGCCCGCGATGATCGGGATGCGCTTCGCCGCATGCTCGACCGCCGTGCGGATCATCAGGATGTGCTCTTCGACGTTGAGCGTTGCCGACTCGCCGCTCGTGCCGACCACGACGAGTGCGTCGGTGCCTTCCGCGATGTGCCAGTCGATCAGTTTGCGAAACGCCGGCAGGTCGAGACTGCCGTCTTCGAGCATCGGGGTGACGATCGCGGGGATGCTGCCGCGGATTTGAATGCCGTCTTGGGTGCCGTTAGCCATGAAACGCGATTGATTGATGTACCGGTAAACGTTGAGATTGTAGCGGATTAGCCGGGCAGTTCGTAACGTGGAATTCCCGCTCCCGCCGTCGGGGTCGCGCCCTCGCGTACCGCGCAGACGCGCTGCACGAACGCCTCGCGCGGCGCGGCGACGAATCCGTCCTCGTACGCGACCACCCGCAGGCGGCCGCGCACCGCGTCCAGCAGCTCGCCCGGGGCGAGCAGGAACGCGGGATTGGACGGCTTGCCGACCGTTTCGTTTCCTTGCGCGAAGGTTTCGTAGATCAGCACGCCGCCCGGCGCCACCGCATCGAGCAGTTGGGGCCAGAGCGGGCGATGCAGATAATGGGTGACGATCACTGCCGCGAACGACGCGCCGGCCGGCAGCGGCCAGGGCGTGCCTTCGAGATCGGCGTCGCGCACATCGACGCCGGGAATCGCGCGCAATGCGGCCAGCGCGGCCGGATCGCGGTCGAGCGCGACGACCGGATGCCCGTGCGACGCAAACCAGCTTGCATGGCGGCCACCGCCCGCGGCGACGTCGAGCACCGCGCCGCCCGCCGGGACGAGCCGCGACCAGCAGGCGACCCAGCGCGACGGTTCGGTCTGGGCGACGTGGCCGCCCGCGGCGGCAATGACAGGTTCGCGCATGCCGTCAGGTCAGGTGTACGACAGGCCCATCGCCTCGCGCACGTCGCGCATCGTCTCGACCGCGTGCTTGCGCGCCTTGTCGCAGCCGTCCGCGACGATCGCACGCAGCAGCGACGGATCGTCCATGTACTTCTGTGCGCGCTCGAGCATCGGCTGCTGTTCGCGCAGGATCCCTTCGACGACCGGCTGCTTGCAGTCGAGGCAGCCGATGCCCGCCGAGCGGCAGCCGCTCTGCACCCACTGGTGCGTCGTTTCGTCCGTATAGACCTGATGCAACTGCCACACCGGGCACTTGTCCGGATCGCCCGGATCGGTGCGGCGCACGCGCGCCGGATCGGTCGGCATCGTGCGGACCTTCTTCGTGATCGTCTCCGCATCCTCGCGCAGGCCGATCGTATTGCCGTACGACTTCGACATCTTCTGGCCGTCGAGGCCCGGCATCCGGGACGCTTCGGTCAACATCGCCTGCGGCTCGACCAGGATGATCTTGCGCGCGCCTTCGAGATAGCCGAACAGGCGCTCGCGGTCGCTCATCGACAGGCTCTGCGATTCCTGCAGCATCGCCCGCGCCTGTTCGAGCGCCTCGTCGTCGCCTTCCTGCTGATACGCGTTGCGCAGCTCGTGATAAAGCTTCGCGCGCTTGCCGCCGAGCTTCTTCGCGGCTTCGAGCGCCTTCTCCTCGAAGCCCGGCTCGCGGCCGTACAGGTAGTTGAAGCGGCGCGCGATCTCGCGCGTCATCTCGACGTGCGGCACCTGGTCCTCGCCGACCGGCACGAGCGAGCCGCGATACAGCAGGATGTCGGCCGCCATCAGCACCGGGTAGCCGAGGAAGCCGTAGGTCGACAGGTCCTTGTCCTTCAGCTTCTCCATCTGCTCCTTGTAGGTCGGCACGCGTTCGAGCCAGCCGAGCGGCGTGCTCATGCCGAGCAGCAGCGCGAGTTCCGCATGCTCGGGCACCTTGCTCTGGATGAACAGCGTCGCCTGCGCCGGATCGATGCCGGACG
Source organism: Burkholderia sp. RF4-BP95 (assembly GCF_001521985.1). Taxonomy (NCBI): domain Bacteria; kingdom Pseudomonadati; phylum Pseudomonadota; class Betaproteobacteria; order Burkholderiales; family Burkholderiaceae; genus Burkholderia; species Burkholderia sp. RF4-BP95. The sequence goes on from NZ_LOSX01000034.1 coordinate 46,603, forward strand.
CGAGCCAGTCGATCAGCACGTCCCACACGTTCTTCTCGATGACCTCGGGTGTTTCGTAGTGCGTCGTCAGCGCATGCCAGTCGACCACGCAGAAGAAGCACGGGTACTCGGACTGCAGCTTCACCCAGTTTTTCAGCACGCCGTGGTAGTGGCCGAGGTGCAGCGACCCGGTGGGTCGCATGCCGGAGAAAATACGATCTGGGAACATGATTGTCGTTAGAAAAGCGAGGCGAAGGGAGACAGGATGGCGCTCAGCACGCCGGCCGCGGCGTTCACGAGCGGACGCAGCCAGAAGTTCGTCAGCACGCCCGTCATGACCAGCACGAGGACGATGATGAAACCATACGGCTCGATGCGCGACAGCGCGATCGATTGCTTCGGCGGCAGCAGCGCCGCCAGGATGCGGCCGCCGTCGAGCGGCGGCAGCGGAAACAGGTTCAGCACGCCGAGCACCAGGTTCGCGCTGACGCCTGCGTAGGCCATCCGCGTGAAGAACGGCTCGTCGATGCCGGCAGCGGGCAGCACGATGGTCAGCACACCCCAGATCAGTGCCTGCACGAAGTTGCAGGCCGGGCCCGCCAGCGACACCCACAGGCTGCCCCAGCGCGGATCGCGCAAGTTGCCGAACGACACCGGCACCGGCTTCGCATAGCCGAACAGGAAGGCGCCGCCCGTCAGGAAATACATCGCGAGCGGGATCGCGATCGTGCCGATCGGATCGATGTGGCGCATCGGGTTGAACGACACGCGCCCCATCATGTAGGCGGTGTTGTCGCCGAGCAGGCGTGCGGCATAGCCGTGCGCGGCCTCGTGCAGCGTGATCGCGAAGATCACGGGCAGCGCGTAGACGGCGATGGTCTGTATCAGGGAAGCGTCCATATCGCGTTATTGTAACAAGCGCACTCGCGCAAAAATGAAAGGCGCTTACGCGGCCGAAAGCCCGAACGGTTCGAGCGCGCCGCGCCCCGCGCGCACGAGTTGCGGCTCGTCGCCCGTCAGGTCGATCACCGTCGACGGCTCGCGCGGACACGCGCCGCCGTCGATCACGAGATCGACCTGCTTCTCGAGCCGCGCGCGGATGTCGTCGGGATCGTTGAGCGGCTCGTCGTCAGGCGGCAGGATCAGCGTCGTGCCGAGCAGCGGCTGGCCGATCGATTCGAGCAGCGCGAGCGTGATCGCGTGGTCGGGCACGCGCAGCCCGATCGTCTTGCGCGACGGGTGCGACAGCCGGCGCGGCACTTCCTTCGTCGCCTGCAGGATGAACACGTACGGGCCCGGCGTCACCGACTTGATCAGCCGGTACTGACGGTTGTCCACCATCGCGAAGTTGGCCAGTTCCGACAGGTCGCGCACGAGCAGCGAAAGATGCTGCTTCTCGTCGAGGCCGCGGATGCGGCGCACGCGCTCGACCGCGTCCTTGTCGTCGAGGTGGCACGCGAGCGCGTAGCTCGAATCGGTCGGCATCGCGATCACGCCGCCCTTGCTGACGATGTCCGCGGCCTGCTTGATCAGGCGCGGCTGCGGATTATCCGGATGAATCCTGAAGAACTGGGACATGGGGACACGTAAAGAGGGAGAAGTCGGATGCGCGCCTGGGCGGCAGCGCCGGCGGCAAGCGGCCGCGGTACGTCAGAGCCAGCGCTCCCAGAGCGGTTTCAGGTCGGGCGGCAATGGCGGCAGGCTACCGAGCTCGATGCGGCCCTCGCCCGGCGCATGGAAATCCGAGCCGCGCGACACCTCGAAGCCGAAGCGGCGCGCGACGTCCGCGTATTCGCGGTACTGGTCGGGCGTGTGACTGCCCGTAATGACCTCGATCGCGCGGCCGCCCAGATCGATGAATTCGCCGAAAAACGCATCGAATTCGACCGGCGTGTAGCGATAGCGGCCCGGGTGCGCGACCACGGCCTCGCCGCCCGCCGCGCGAATCCATGCAACGGCGTCGGACAGCGTCGCCCAGCGGTGCGGGACGAACCCGGGCTTGCCGTCGCCGAGCAGGCGGTCGAACACATCGGAGGTCGATTCGGCATGACCGTTCTCGACCAGGAAGCGCGCGAAGTGGGTGCGGGAGATCAGGTCGGGATTCGATACGTACTTGAGTGCGCCCTCGTACGCGCCGGGAATGCCGAGCGTCTCGAGTTGCGCGGCAATCGCCCGTGCACGGGCGGCGCGGCCGTGGCGCGTGCGGTAGAGGCCGTCCACGAGCGTCGGGTTCGACGGATCGATGTGCAGCCCGACGATATGCACGGTGCGCGACGCCCACGTAACCGAAATCTCGACGCCGCTCAGGTAGCGCATCCCCAGCGCCTCCGCCTCGCTGCGCGCCGCCGCCTGGCCGCCGACTTCGTCGTGGTCGGTCAGCGCCCACAGGGTCACGCCGCCGGCATGGGCGCGGCGCGCGACGTCGGCAGGCGACAGCAACCCGTCGGAAACATTCGAATGGCAGTGGAGATCAGCGTTCATTGTCGGTATGGCAGGTGAAGCTTCATTCTACTGCAATGCGGCAATTGCGCCGCCCGCCTGCCCCGCCGCCGCTGCCGCCGGCCTACGCGCAAAACGCCTCGATCAGCGCCGCGATCTGCTCCGGCTGGTCATGATGAACCATGTGTCCGGCATCCTCGACGAGCTTTTCGCGCCAGTCGGGGAACGCGTCGAAGCGCGCCTTGAACTCCGGCAGCGGGATGTCGCCGGCGAGATACGCGAGCGTCGGCGAATTGACGGCCTCGACGTGCAGCACCTTCGCGCGCACCTGCTTCCAGACGGCCATCACCTCGTCGAGCCGGTACAGCTGCGGGCCCGCCATCTTGTGCGCGGGATCCGCCAGCAGGTGGTAGAGGCCGTCGTCGCCACGCTTCGACCAGTGCCCGGCAAGGAATGCGGCCCTGCGCGGTTCGAGCCGCGGATTGGTCTTGATCAGCCGGGCCGCCACGTCGTCGAGCGACGCGTACGGGCGCAACACCGGCGGCTCGCGCAGCTCGTCGAGCCAGCCGCGCAGCCGGCGCGGCGCCTGCTCGGCCCGCGCGGGGGCGAGCCCGAACCCTTCGAGGTCGACCACGCGCCGCACGCGCTCCGGGCGCGCGCCCGCATACAGGCACACGACGTTCGCCCCCATGCTGTGCCCGATCAAATTGACTTCGCCGGTGGGCGCATAGTGATCGACGAGCGCATCGAGGTCGCCCAGGTACTCGTGGAACCAGTAATGACCGCCACCCTGCCTCGCGACCGGCCAGTCGGACAGGCCGAAGCCGCGCGCATCCGGCGCGATCACCTGCCAGTCGCCCGCGAGTGCGTCAACGACGAACTGGAACGATGCGGCGACGTCCATCCAGCCGTGCAGCATGAACAGCGTCGGCGCATCGGGCCGGCCCCAGCGCCGCACATGCAGCTTGACGCCGCGCACCGTGACGAAATCGGAAACAGAACTCGAGGCACTCATTGCAGCCGCCAAAAAAAGAATGATCGTTCGATTATAGCGATGGCGCTTCCGTTCCGGCGCCTGGCAGTCGAGGCAGCTCTCTAGCGCCGGCGCGTGGAATCGGCATGCGGACACCGCGGACATGCCGCCGAACGATCCGCGAGGCCGGCACGGCGACAGCGTTCGCCCGCCTGTCGGCAACTCGCGGCGGCCCGCCGTGCTAACCGGCCGCCTTGCCGTCCGCCGCATCCTGCGCGGCGAGTTCGTCCAGCTCCGCCTGCTCGAACCCCGCGATGCGACGCGCGTCGAAATTGAACGGGCCGCGCAGTCGCGGCGCATGGTACTGCTCGGCGAGCTCGCGGTAGGCCGGCACCGGATCACGGCCTGCCTCGTCGCACAAGTACCGGAACCAGCGATTCCCGATTGCGACATGGCCGATCTCGTCGCGCAGGATCACGTCGAGGATCGCCGCGGACGCGTCGTCGCCCGCCTGCACGAGCCGCGCGCGGATCGGCGGCGACGCGTCGAGCCCGCGCGCCTCGAGCGTGCGCGGCACGAGCGCCATCCGCGCGAGCACATCGGCCTTGGTCCGCTCGCACATTTCCCACAGCCCGTTGTGCGCGGGAAAATCACCGTACGCATGCCCGAACCCGGCAAGCCGCTCGGAGAGCAGCGTGAAGTGATGGGCCTCCTCGGCCGCGACCTTCAGCCAGTCCGCATAGAATGCGTCGGGCATCCCGGCGAAGCGCCACACGGCATCGAGCGCGAGGTTGATCGCGTTGAATTCGATATGCGCGAGGGCGTGCAGCAGCACCGCGCGCCCCGCGGGCGAGCGCATGCTGCGGCGCTCGAGCTGGCGCGGCTCGACGAGCGGCGGGCGCGCCGGACGGCCGGGCAGGTCGGTCGGTTCGTCCAGATCGAGCGCCGGTGCGATCGCGGCCTGCCCGGCCAGCAGCGCGTCATGCAGCGCGCGGACCCGAGCGGCCTTCGCGGCCGGCTCGGACATCCGCAGCGCGTCGAGCGCGGTGCGTCGCACGCAGTGCGACGCAGCCATGAAAGTAGAAGGCTCCATGTTCATCAAGCGGGGGCACCGCCCGTGCGCATCGCGGGAGCGCATGCACGTGACGGTTTACAATATGCGTTTGTGCCGTCACGCAATGCGCCCGGCACGCCAGACGCGCCATTCTACCGGCGCCCATCACCGAAGAGACCAGGAGACTCCGTGACGATCTACAAACTGGGCGAGACGGCCCCGACGATCCACGAAAGCGTATTCGTCGCCGATACGGCGGCCATCATCGGCAAGGTCGTGCTCGAGGAAAACGCGAGCGTATGGTTCGGCGCGACGATTCGCGGCGACAACGAGACGATCACGGTCGGTGCCGGCAGCAACGTCCAGGAAGGCGCGGTCCTGCATACGGACCCCGGCTTTCCTCTGACGATTGCCGAGAACGTGACGATCGGGCACCAGGCGATGCTGCACGGATGCACGATCGGCGAAGGTTCGCTGATCGGGATTCAGGCGGTGGTCTTGAATGGTGCGGTCATCGGCCGCAACTGTCTGGTTGGTGCCGGCGCGGTGGTGACGGAAGGCAAGACGTTCCCGGACAATTCGCTGATTCTCGGCGCCCCGGCGAAGGTCGTGCGCGAGCTGTCGGCGGACGACGTCGCGCGGCTGCGCGCAAATGCGAAGACGTACGTCGAACGACGCGCGCATTTCAAGGAGCAACTCGTGCGAATCGGCTGATTCGCGCGGATTTCAAGGAAGAAGAGTGAGCGACCAGTTACAGAAATTCATGTTCAATTCGGCACCCGTGCGCGGCGAGATCGTGTCGCTGCGCAACACGTGGCAAGAGGTGCTTTCCCGCCGTGACTACCCTGCCCCGGTGCGCACGGTGCTCGGCGAGATGATGGCCGCGTGTGCGCTGCTGTCCGCGAACCTGAAATTTCACGGCACCCTGATCATGCAGATCTTCGGCGACGGGCCGGTCCAGATGCTGGTCGTCCAGTGCGGCTCGGACCTGTCGATGCGCGCCACGGCCAAGTTCGCCGGCGACGTCGCGCAGACGATCGGCGACGACACGCACTTCGCGTCGCTCGTCAACGCGAGCGGCCACGGCCGTTGCGTGATCACGCTCGACCCGGCCGAGAAGCTGCCGGGCCAGCAGCCGTATCAGGGCATCGTGCCGCTGAACAGCGTCGACGGTCCGCTCGAATCGGTGTCGCAAGTGCTCGAGCATTACATGCATCACTCGGAGCAGCTCGACACGCGGCTGTGGCTCGCGGCCGATCGCGACCGCGCGGTCGGCATGCTGCTGCAGAAGCTGCCGGGCGACGGCGGCATCGTGCCGCGCAACGCCGAGACCGACGCCGACACGTGGGAGCGCGTCTGCACGCTCGGCGGCACGCTGTCCGCGAAGGAACTGCTCGAGGTCGAACCGGAAGTCGTGTTCCGCCGGCTCTTCTGGCAGGAAAACGTGCAGCACTTCGACCCGGCCGGTACGCGCTTCCAGTGCTCGTGCTCGCGCGAGAAGGTCGGCGCGATGCTGCGCATGCTCGGCCGCGACGAAGTCGACAGCGTGATCGTCGAGCGCGGTCACGTCGAGATCCACTGCGAGTTCTGCAACCAGCGCTACGAGTTCGATCCCGTCGACGTCGCGCAGCTGTTCGCCGCGCCGGAACTCGCGACCGGCATCACGCCCGCGACCGATCAGCGTCACTGAGTGAGCGGCGCGCCCGTGCGAGCCATGCGCGCGCGGGCGCATAATGACGCACGAGCGTCGCACGCACGGCTCAGGCGCCGGAGGTCCTGCCTTCGGCGCAAACCGCTTTCCGCTGTCGGCGCGCTGCTGGAGAAATTCATGAATCGCCCATTCCGCACCCTCGTCCTGACCAGTGTCGCCGCCAGCACACTGGCCCTCGCCGGCTGCGCGGTGCAGCCGCCTTCGTCGACGATCCTGAGCCGGCTGCCCGAACCGGGCGCATCGGGCGGCCAGCCGCCCGCGCTGTCGAGCGCGGAGCGCAAACGCTACGACGAAATCGACCGGCAGGTGCTGCGCGAGCAGAACGACGCGATGGCGGCCGAGGCCGCCGCGCGCGCATGGGCGTATTACTCGCCGCCCCCCGTGACCGTCTATGGCGGCTATTACGGCGGCGGCTGGGGAAACCGGTGGGGCACCGGCATCGGTTATGGCTACGGTTACCCGGGCTGGTGGTGGTGATGCGTGATCGCGTCGACCGACTCGATTGAAGACTGACAGGAAATAAAAAAGCGCGGCATTTCCCGCGCTTTTTCAATGGTTCGGACTCCCGCGCTCAGTGATGCGCGGCCTTGCCCTTCTCGCCGCCGTGATGCCGCGACGGCTTCGCGATCGATTGCGGGTTCGGCACGACGCGCACGGGCGCCGAGGACACCGTACCGCGCGTCGACGTGCTCGAAGGCGTGTTGTTCAGCGGCGCGGCCGGCGCATTCGGCGACACGAACTGCACGAATACTTCGCCGTCCTTCACCATGCCCATCTCGTAGCGCGCGCGCTCCTCGATGGCCGCGGTACCGCCCTGCAGATCCTGCACTTCGCCCGCGATCCGTTCATTGCGCAGCTTCTCGTCCGCATTCTTCTGCAGTTGATCGCCGAGCTGCTGGCGCAATTCGTGCACCCGCAACCAGCCGCCGTGTCCCCACCATAGGGGGTACTGAATGAGCGCCAGCAAGGCAATCAGGACGACAGTGACAAGCCGCATGTAGGAGACGCAGATATAAGAAGCGCCGCTCCGCGCAACATGCACAGAGCGGCGTCGAGATGACGAACCCGATAGTAGCGCGTTAGCGCAGGTTATAGAAAGCCGATTTGCCCGGGTAGCTCGCGATATCGCCGAGGTCTTCCTCGATGCGCAGCAACTGGTTGTACTTCGAGATGCGGTCGCTGCGCGACAGCGAACCCGTCTTGATCTGACCGGCGTTCAGGCCGACCGCGATGTCCGCGATCGTCGAATCTTCCGTTTCGCCCGAGCGGTGCGAGATCACGGCCGTGTAGCCCGCGCGCTTCGCCATTTCGATTGCCGCGAACGTTTCGGTCAGCGTACCGATCTGGTTGATCTTGATGAGGATCGAGTTCGCGATGCCCTTCTCGATGCCTTCCTTCAGGATGCGCGTGTTCGTGACGAACAGGTCGTCGCCGACGAGCTGCACCTTCTTGCCGAGGCGCTCGGTCAGCAGCTTCCAGCCGTCCCAGTCGCCTTCGTGCATGCCGTCCTCGATCGACACGATCGGGAACTTGTCGGCGAGCGTCGCGAGGTAGTCGGTGAATTCGGCCGACGACAGTTGCAGGCCTTCGCCCGCGAGCTGGTACTTGCCGTCGTGGTAGAACTCGGATGCGGCGCAGTCGAGCGCGAGCAGCACGTCTTCGCCGGCACGGTAGCCGGCCTTCTCGATCGCCTGCAGGATCGTCGACAGGCACTCGTCGTTGCTGCCGAAGTTCGGCGCGAAGCCGCCTTCGTCGCCGACTGCCGTGCTCATGCCGCGGTCGCTCAGGATCTTCTTCAGCGCGTGGAACACTTCCGCGCCGCAACGCAGGGCTTCACGGAACGTCGGCTGGCTCACCGGGACGATCATGAATTCCTGGATGTCGAGGCTGTTGTTCGCGTGCGCGCCGCCGTTGACGATGTTCATCATCGGGACGGGCAGCTGCATCGCGCCCGAGCCGCCGAAGTAGCGGTACAGCGGCAGGCCGGCTTCTTCAGCCGCTGCCTTCGCGACGGCCATCGACACGGCCAGCATCGCGTTCGCGCCGAGGCGCGACTTGTTGTCGGTGCCGTCCAGCTCGAGCAGCGTCTTGTCGAGGAACGCCTGTTCCGACGCGTCGAGGCCCATGATGGCTTCGGAGATTTCGGTGTTGATGTGCTCGACGGCCTTCAGCACGCCCTTGCCGTTGTAGCGGCCGGCTTCGCCGTCGCGCAGTTCGATCGCTTCACGCGAGCCGGTGGACGCGCCCGACGGCACCGCCGCGCGGCCCATCGTGCCCGATTCGAGCAGCACGTCGCATTCGACGGTGGGGTTGCCGCGCGAATCCAGAATCTCGCGGCCGATGATATCTACGATTGCACTCATGGGTTTCCTCTGAGAATGACGATGGATTCTTCAAACTGCGATGGCACGCGCGCCGAAACCGCCTACGCTACTGACGCGCGAAGCCGCCGCAAGGTTCATTCGATCTTTAGTTGAAATCGTTTTCCAGGAACGGATTGCGCTTCACCGCCTGGTCGAGCGTGACGAGGGTCTCCAGCAGCGCGCCCATCCGGTTCAGCGGCACCGCGTTCGGGCCGTCGGACTTCGCTTCGGCCGGATTCGGGTGCGTTTCCATGAACAGGCCCGCGACGCCCGTCGCGACCGCGGCACGCGCGAGCACCGGCACGAATTCGCGCTGGCCGCCCGAGCTCGTGCCCTGCCCGCCCGGCAGCTGCACCGAGTGGGTCGCGTCGAACACGACCGGCGCGCTCGTCTCGCGCATGATCGCGAGCGAACGCATGTCGGACACGAGGTTGTTGTAGCCGAACGAGACGCCGCGCTCGCACGCCATGAAGCGGTCTTCCGACAGACCGGCTTCACGCGCCGCGTCGCGCGCCTTGTCGATCACGTTCTTCATGTCGTGCGGCGCGAGGAACTGGCCCTTCTTGATGTTGACGGGCTTGCCCGAGCGCGCGCACGCGTGGATGAAGTCGGTCTGGCGGCACAGGAACGCGGGCGTCTGCAGCACGTCGACGACCGACGCGACCTGCTCGATCTCTTCGATCGAATGCACGTCGGTCAGCACCGGCAGGCCGAGCTGGCGCTTCACCTCGCCGAGGATCCGCAGCCCCTCGTCCATTCCGAGGCCGCGAAACGACTTGCCCGAGCTGCGATTCGCCTTGTCGTAGGACGATTTGTAGATGAACGGAACGTTCAGCTTCTCGCAGATCTCCTTCAGGCGGCCCGCCGTGTCGATCGTCATTTGCTCCGATTCGACGACGCAGGTACCCGCGATCAGGAAGAAAGGCTGGTCGAGACCGACCTCGAAATCGCACAGCTTCATGCTTGCACTCCACGCGCCTGCTTGTTGGCGAGCGCGGCTTCGACGAACGACTTGAACAGGGGATGACCGTCACGCGGCGTGGACGTGAATTCCGGGTGGAACTGGACGCCGACGAACCACGGGTGCATCGAACGCGGCAGCTCCATCATTTCCGGCAGATCCTCGCTCGGGGTACGGGCGCTGATGATAAGGCCGCCGGCTTCGAGCTGGGGCACGAAGCGGTTATTGACTTCATAACGGTGGCGGTGACGCTCGTTCACGTCCTTGCCATAGATCTCTTCGGCCATCGTGCCGGGCTTGATCGGGCAACGTTGCGAGCCGAGGCGCATCGTGCCGCCGAGATCGGATTCCTCGGTGCGCGTCTCGACCTTGCCTTCGCGGTCGTACCACTCGGTGATCAGCGCGACCACGCGTTCCGGCGTGTCCGGATCGAATTCCGTGCTGTTCGCCTGCTTCATGCCGACGACGTCGCGTGCGAATTCGATCACCGCGAGCTGCATGCCGAGGCAGATGCCGAGGTACGGCACCTTCGACTCGCGCGCGTAGCGGATCGCGGCGATCTTGCCTTCCGTGCCGCGACGGCCGAAACCGCCCGGCACCAGCACGGCGTCGAGATGCTTCAGGCTGTCGACACCGTTCGTCTCGATCTCTTCCGAGTCGATGTACTCGATGTTGACCTTGGTCGACGTGTGCAGCGATGCGTGGCGCAGCGCCTCGATCAGCGACTTGTACGACTCGGTCAGGTCGACATACTTGCCGACCATGCCGATCGTGACTTCGTGCTTCGGGTTTTCCAGCTTCTCGACGAGCTCCGACCACATGCTCAGGTCGGCGTCCTTCGGCGACAGCTTCAGTTCCTCGCAGATGATCCGGTCGAGGCCCTGGTCGTGCAGCATCTGCGGAATCTTGTAGATGCTGTCGGCGTCCCACACCGAGATCACGGCGTCTTCCGGCACGTTCGAGAACATCGAGATCTTCTTCGATTCGTCGTCGGGGATGCGGCGATCCGCACGGCACAGCAGCACGTGCGGCAGGATGCCGATCTCGCGCAGCTTCTGCACGCTGTGCTGGGTCGGCTTCGTCTTCAGCTCGCCGGCCGTCGCGACGTACGGCACGAGCGTCAGGTGCACGAAGCACGCGCTGTTGCGGCCGAGGCGCAGGCTCATCTGGCGCGCGGCCTCGAGGAACGGCAGCGACTCGATGTCGCCGACCGTGCCGCCGATCTCGACGATCGCGACGTCCGGCTCGCCGCAGGTGGCCGATGCCGCCCCGCGCTCGATGAACGCCTGGATTTCGTTCGTGATGTGCGGAATCACCTGCACGGTCTTGCCGAGATAGTCGCCGCGGCGTTCCTTGCGGATCACCGATTCGTAGATCTGGCCGGTCGTGAAGTTGTTGGCCTTGCGCATCTTCGTGCTGATGAAGCGCTCATAGTGGCCGAGGTCGAGGTCGGTCTCCGCTCCGTCTTCCGTCACGAACACTTCGCCGTGCTGGAACGGGCTCATCGTGCCGGGGTCGACGTTGATGTAGGGATCGAGTTTGAGGAGGGTGACTTTCAGACCGCGCGATTCGAGGATCGCGGCGAGAGAGGCGGCGGCAATACCCTTGCCGAGGGAAGAAACTACGCCGCCGGTGACGAAAACATATTTGGTCATCGCTGGATGCTCGCGGGAAAAACGGATTATACCGTAAAGCCCGCCCTTCTCTCAGCAATTGACGCGATGATCGCGCCCTTTCGCGCTGTGCCGCGCCAGCCGTGCGCGCCGGGGCGCACCGGCCGGCCGGTCGGTGCAACCGCGCACGCCGGCCCGGTGCACCGGGCCGATGCGTCAGGCGCTTTTCGCGAGCGCCGCGCTGTCGCGCGGCACGCCGCCCTCCGCCGTTTTCAGCGAACTCAGCATCCGCTGCAATGCGCGGGCCGTCTCGATCGGCCGCTCCATCGGGAACAGGTGGCTGCCCTCGAGCCATTCGATGCGCCCGCGCGCCGCGCGACGCGTCGCATCGAGCCCGACCTGCCGCACTTCGCGCGAGCGCGTGCCGGCGAGAAAGCCGAGCGGCACCGGCGCGCCGTGCGCGAGCCGCGGACCGAGCGTATGCGGCAGTGTCCGGTAGATCAGGTATTCGACCTGCCGGTCGAACGCGAGCACGCGTTCGCCGTCGGCGCCCGCCTGTGGAATGCCGTAGTCGATGTAGTCGGACAGCATCCGCTCGTCCCAGCGCGCGAACGCGGGTTTCTCGTGAAAGTGCCGCCAGGCTTCGTCGCGACTCACCCAGCGCGTGCGCCGGTTGCGCGTCGCGGCCGCCGGCGACAGCCGTTCGTCGAGCCCGGCCCATTGGCTCGCGCGCAATGCGCCGGCGCGCCATCCCGCGATGATCGGCGAATCGATCATCACCACGCCGCGCACCCAGTGCGGCTTCTTCAGCGCGGCCATCAACGACAGGTAGCCGCCGAGCGAATGGCCGACGAGCCAGACCGGGCGCTCGTAGCGGCTGCCGATGTCGTCGAGCAGCTGCTCGACGAGATGCGGCCAGTCGCGCGTCACCGGGTAGCGGCGGTCGTGACCGATGCGCTCGATGTAGCGCAGCTCGTAATCGTCTGCCAGCTCGGCGAAGATCGTCCGGTACGTCGATGCCGGAAAACCGTTCGCATGCGAGAAATGGAGGATGTCCTTCAAACGCCGATGTCTCCTTTGTCGACCGAAGTCAGCGCGCTCGAGCTGACTCCGGTCCCATGCTTCGCGGTCGGCCGGGGCTGGCCCTTCAGCACCACCTCCGGCCTCCGCCTTCTTGACCCGCGCCGTCGAGCCGCTCACCGGTCCATCCAGTACCGCCGCTGCGCATCGCGATGACGCTCGAACGCGAAACCGCCGCTCGCCGGGGCGATGTCGAACCTCACGGCCCCGTCTCGATCGGTGCGCGGCAGCGGAATCCCGCGCGTTTCGTAGCGCGCGAGGACCGTCCGGTGCGGATGCCCGAATCGATTGCGATAGCCTACAGGAAATACCGCGACGCGCGGCCCGACCGAATCGAGGAAAGGCTCGACCGACGACGTGCGGCTGCCGTGGTGCGGCACGACGAGGATCTGCGCGGCCAGCGCGTCGCGCGCATCGTCCACCAGACGGCGCTCGGCGCGTGCCTCGATGTCGCCCGTCAGCAGCGCCGACGTGTCACCCGCGTCGATGCGCAGCACGCACGATTTCTCGTTCGAGGAACCCGCGCCGGCAACGCCCGGCGGCCACAACATCGTGAATACGACGCCGTCCCAGATCCACCGCTGTCCGGCCGCGCACGGCAGCCGATCCGCCACGCCGGCCGCATGCGCGTCGCGCCACAGCCGGTGCCGCGGCGCAATGCCGGCGAGCAGCTGGCGGACCTCGGCGGCCGCATAGACGGCCGCCGCGCCGCCCGCGTGATCGGCATCCGCATGACTCAGGACGAGCGAATCGACGGTACGGATTCCGCGGGCACGCAACGCCGGCGCGACGATCCGCGCACCGGCATGGGTCGACTCCGCCCCCGGTCCCGCGTCGAACAGCAAGGTCCGGCGCGCGGTCTCCACCAGCACCGACGCGCCCTGCCCGACGTCGAGCACGGTCAGCCGGAAGCCGCCGGGCGGCGGCGCATCGGGTGCCGGCGCGACCAGCGGCAGCCATGTCATCGGCGCCGCCCAGCGCAGCGGCCAGCCGCGCGGCATCAAGACCCACGCGACACCCACGCACGCAAGCGCCAGAACCGGCCAGTCGGGCATGCGCAGCCAGAACACGCCGGCCGGCCAGTCGGCGAGGTGCCGGAGCAGCGCCATCATCGGTTCGAGCGCCGCATGCGCGAGCCGGAACGCATACGCGTCCAACGGCGCGGGCAACCCGATCCCGGCGAGCACGATCGGCGTCACCACGGCGCTGACCCACGGGATCGCAAACGCATTGCCGAACGGGCCCGATACCGAGATTTGAGCGAACCACGCGGCCGTCAGCGGCGCAAGACCGATCGTCACCGCGTACTGCACGCGTGTCGCCTCCGCGACACGGCGCCCGGCACGCTGGCACCACGCGCGCAGGCGGTGCCAGCGGTCGACCGTGGCAGCGCCGTCCGTCCCGCGGTCGTCGCCGCCGTCGAATTCGCGCACCGCGCGCCAGCCCGCCACGGTCATCAGGATCACGGCGACCGCGCCAAAAGACAGCCAGAACCCGGCCGACACCACCGCCCACGGATCGACCAGCAGCACGCCGCCGAGCGCCGCGCACAACACCGCGGACGGCGGCACGCTGCGTCCGGCGAGATAGGCAGCCGCCCCGGCCGCGATCATCCACCACGCGCGCTGCGCCGGCACGTTGAACCCGGCGAGCGCCGCATAGCCGGCGGCGGCCGTCAGCGCCGCCACCGAAGCCGCATACGGCGCAGGCATCGCGAGCGCCGCTGCATGTCCGCGCCAGCGCAGACGCCGCCAGACCCACGATACGATCCCGCCCGCGAGCGCGCCGACGAGCCCGACGTGCAGGCCCGAAATCGCGACCAGATGACTCGTGCCGGTATTGCGCAGCACGCGCCATGCGTCGTCGCCGATGCCGGATTGATCGCCGACCGCGAGCGCGGTCACGATGCCGCGATGGCGCGCGTTGCTGCCGAGCGCGTCACCGATACCGTTGCGCAGCGCGTCGCGCAGCCGATCGATCGACGCGCGCCATCCCGATGCCCGCGCGTCGAGCAGTTCCGCCCGCTCGGGCGCGACCACATAGCCGATCGCACGAATGCCCGCGGCAAGCCACGCCGCCTCGCTGTCGCGCACGCCGGGATTCGCCTCGGCATGCGGATGCTTCAGGCGCACGACGAGACGCCAGCGCTGCGCGGCGCGCAAATCGGGCATCGCGTCGCGTGCTGCGCGCGCGCCGTACGTGCGCCACGACAACCGGATCAGCGGAGGGAAACGGGCCAGCCCCGCATCGTTCGATTCGACGGCCAGCAGCAGTCGCGCGCCGGTCTCGTCGATCACCGGCAACCCGCGGATCACGCCCGTGACGACGATGTCGCGCCCTTCCCGCTCGACCGGCAGGCTGTCACGCAACCGCCATTCGGCACGTGCGGCCGCATAGCCGAATCCGATCGCACCGGCGGCGCATGCGCACAGCATCCACCGGAGCGCGACGATCGCGCGGGTTCGACGGCGCCGCGCGCACCCTGCGAGCAGCGCGCCGCAACCGGCCAGCACGACCGCCCCGCCTACCCAGCCGCCCATGCCCGGCAACGCCGCCTGCCGCTGCAGCACGACGACGCCGAGCGCAAACGCGATCCACCACACGCGCATCGCACCTCCTCGTCGACCTGGCGCCGCCGTCGATGCGGCACCTTCCGGCAACGATTATGCGGACGAAAGTGCGAGGCGCGGCAGCGCGGCGAGCGCGTTAGCCGTTGTGGATAGGGACAGCGCGTGCGCGTCGATCCCGCGCAGTTCGGCGAGCACGCCGCCGATGCGCGGCACCTGGTCGGGCGCGTTGCGGGACTTGTACGCCCACTCGGGCGCGATGTCGGGCGCGTCCGTCTCGACGACGATCGCGTCGAGCGGCAACTGCGCGGCGAGCCGCCGGATCTGCAACGCGCGTCCGAACGTCACGTTGCCGCCGAAACCGAGATGCAGCCCCTGCGCGAGATACGCATCGGCCTGCTGGAAACTGCCGTTGAACGCATGCGCGATGCCGTGCCGCACGCCGAAGCGGCGCAGCCCGGCGAGCACGCGGTCCTGCGACTTGCGCACGTGGCACAGCACCGGCAGGTCGAATTCGCGCGCGAGCTTGAGCTGCCCCTGATAGAAGAATTGCTGGCGATCCTCGTCGAGGCCCGGCACGAAGTAGTCGAGACCGATCTCGCCGATCGCGACGAAGCGCGGATCATCGAGGCTCGCCTCGATCTCCATGCGCAGGCGGTCGAGATCCTCGTCGCGCGCGTGCGGCGTATACATCGGATGGATGCCGAGCGCGTAGACGGCACCCGGCGTGCGCTGCGCCAGTTCGCGCACCGTCGTGAAATTGTCGCGTCCGATGCTCGGAATCACGATGCGCGACACGCCGGCCGCGCGCGCCGCGTGCGCGACGGCGTCGCGGTCGGCGTCGAACTCGGCGGCATCGAGATGGCAATGCGTATCGATCCACATGGCGGCTTTCCTGCGCCCTCGCCGCCGCGCCGGGCCTCGCCCGGCGGCACGGCGGGGCGTTCGTTCACACCGGCAGCGCCGGCTCCTCGTGCAGCACGCCGTCGCGCAGGCGCATGATGCGGTCGCAGCGCGCCGCGAGCTCGGGATCGTGCGTGACGATCACGAAGCTCGTTTCGAGCGTCTCGGACAGTTCGAGCATCAGGTTGAACACCGTGTCGGCGGTCGTGCCGTCGAGGTTGCCGGTCGGCTCGTCGGCGAGTACGCACGCGGGCTTCGTCACCAGCGCACGCGCGATCGCCACGCGTTGCCGCTCGCCGCCCGACAGCTCGCCCGGCCGATGCTTCGCACGCGGCCCGAGACCGACGCGTTCGAGCATCGCCTGTGCCTGCGCGCGTGCATCCTCGGTCGTCATCCGGCGGATGCGCAGCGGCATCGCGACGTTGTCCAGCGCGGTGAATTCCGGCAGCAGGTGATGGAACTGGTAGACGAAGCCGAGCGCGCGGTTGCGCAGCTCGTTGCGCTCGCGCTCGGCGAGTTGCGTAAACGGCTTGCCGAGCAGCGACACTTCGCCCGCGCTCGGTTCGTCGAGGCCGCCCAGCACGTGCAGCAGCGTGCTCTTGCCGGAGCCCGACGCGCCGACGACCGCGAGCTTCTCGCCGCGCCGCACCGTCAGCTCGGTGTTGTTGAGCACCTGCACGTTGAAGCCGCCCTGCACGAACGCCTTCGTGATCCCGCGCGCCTGAAGCACGTATTCCTGCATACCTGCCGAATCCTGTCTGATGGGTTGTCGTGAATCCGCCAATGCGGTCGCGCGATCATTCATAGCGCAGCGCCTCCGCCGGCTTCACCTTCGCGCCGCGCCAGCTCGGATAGAGCGTCGCGACGGCCGACAGCACGAACGCGATCAGACCGATCTTGATGACGTCGCCCGCGACGAGCTCCGACGGCAGCTCGCTGATGAAGTACACCGACGGCGGCAGGAACTGCACGCCGAACAGATGCTCGATCATCGGGATCAGCCACGGAATGCTCCACGCGATCAGGCAGCCGAGCGCGACGCCCGACGCGGTGCCGACGAAGCCGATCGTCACGCCCTGCACCACGAAGATCTTCATGATCGAGCCTGGTTGCGCGCCGAGCGTGCGCAGGATCGCGATGTCGGCCTGCTTGTTGGTCACCGTCATCACGAGCGACGACACGAGGTTGAACGCGGCCACCGCGATGATCAGCGTGAGGATGATGAACATCATCCGCTTCTCGATCTGCACGGCCGAGAACCAGGTCTTGTTCTGCTGGGTCCAGTCGCGGATGTACAGGCTGCCCGACAGCGTATGCGACAGCTCGACCGCGACCTGCGGCGCCTTCTGCATGTCGGTGAGCCGCAGCCGCACGCCGGTCGGCGCGGACATCCGGAACAGCGCCTCCGCATCGCGGATGTTGATCATCGCGAGCGTGCTGTCGTATTCGTAGTGGCCCGACTCGAACACGCCGACCACCGTGAACTGCTTGAGCCGCGGCATCATCCCGGCCGGCGTGATCGTGCCTTCGGGCGCGACGAGCGTGACCTTGTCGCCGACCGTCACGCCGAGGTTGCCGGCGAGCGCGTCGCCGAGCACGATGCCGAACTGGCCGGGCACGAGCGCGGCGAGCTGGCCCGCCTTCATGTCCTTGCCGATGTCCGACACCTGCGGTTCGAGCGACGGCTCGACGCCGCGCAGCATCACGCCGCTCACCGCGTCCTGGCGCGTGAGCAGCGCCTGCGCGTCGACGTACGGCGCCGCGCCGATCACCGACGTATTGCGGCGCGCTTCCTGCGCGGTCAGTTGCCAATCGGGCATCGAGCCGGTCGGCGAGAATACCTCGACGTGCGCAAGCACCGACAGCATGCGGTCGCGCACTTCCTTCTGGAAGCCGTTCATCACGGACAGCACGACGATCAGCGCCGCGACGCCGAGCGCGATCCCGAGCATCGAAACGAGCGCGATGAAGGAAATGAAGCCGTTGCCGGTCGTGCGTTTGCCGGCGCGCGTGTAGCGCCAGCCGATCTGCCATTCGTACGGAAGTTTCAAGCGAATCCTTTCTGCTGGTTACGGCGGGGATGGCGGCCCGTGGCCGGAGCGCCGTCCGGCGGCGGCCGGCCGCCCGGGCACGGCCGAAAAAACGGTCGCCGGACGCAATCGGGCCGTCCGCCGGCCCGATCACGCGCGCAGTTTGCCATACAATGCGCACCATCATGCACGACCGACGCCTCCATTTTCTCGTTCCGTTCGCGCTGCCGTCGGCGGCCGATGCGACCTCGTCCCTGCACACGCTGGACAGCCACGCGCTCGAAAAGTTGCTCGCCCGCGCAAGCCTCGTCGAGCGCGTGGCCGGCGAGGACTTCCAGCGCACGCTGCCGCACGAACGCTGGCTGGCCCGCCAGTTCGGCGCGACCCAGGGCAACGCCGCCGACGAGGCGCCGCTCGCGCCCTACATGCTGCTGGCGGACGGCGGCGACCCGGGCACCCGGGCCTGGGCGTGCGTCGAACCCGTCCACGTCGAAATCGCTCACGACCACCTCGTGCTCGTCGACCCGGCGAGCCTCGCGCTCGACGACGGCGACGCCGCCGCCTTGCTGGCGGTCGCGCGCCCGCTGATCGAGGAGCTCGGCGTGCGGCTGGAGGCGCCGCAGCCGGCGCGCTGGTACCTGTCCAGCGAGCAGCTCGCCCGCCTCGCCGGCGCAGCGCCGCTGCGCGCGAGCGGCCGCAACATCGAGATCTGGCTGCCGCACGAAGCGCACACCGGCGAACGCTCGCGGATGTGGATGAAGCTGCAGAACGAAGTGCAGATGGCGTGGTTCCAGCATCCGGTCAACGAAGCGCGCGAAGCGCGCGGGCTGCCCGCCGTCAATTCGATCTGGTTCCACGCGCAAGGCACGCTGAAGCCGGTCGGCAAGCCGTTCGCGCGCGTGCTGTCCGCGTCGCCCGCGGCGCTCGGCCTCGCGCGCGCCGCGCAAGCCGAAGCCGGCGGCGTGCCGGCCGCACTCGACGCACTGCCCGCCGCCGCCGGCGCGACGCTCGTCGAGCTGCCCACGCTGTCCGCCCCGTACATCGAGCAGGACTGGTCACGCTGGCACGATGCGCTCGCCGCGCTCGAGCGCGACTGGTTCGCGCCGTCCCTCGCCGCGCTGCAGAACGGCGAGCTGGCCGGCGTCGATTTCACGCTGTGCGGCGACACCAGCTCCGTGACGCTGCACGCGACGCGCGGCGACCTGCGCAAGTTCTGGCGCCGCCGCGCGCTGGCATCCCTGTTCGAATAACCCGACCTGTATGACCCGGATCGTTACCCGCCCCGTCGCGCCCGCCGACGCCGAAGCGCTCGCGCGCCACGGCCTCCACCCCGTCCTCGCGCGCCTGTATGCATCGCGCGGCGTGCAGTCCCCGACCGACATCGAGACGGCCCTCGCGCGCCTCGTCCCGCCCACCGAACTGAAAGGCTGCGCGGACGCCGCGGCGCTGCTCGCCGACGCGATCGCCGACAAGCGGCGCCTGCTGGTCGTCGCCGACTACGACTGCGACGGCGCGACCGCGTGCGCGGTCGCGGTGCGCGGCCTGCGGATGTTCGGCGCGCAGATCGACTACCTGGTGCCGAACCGCTTCGAATACGGCTACGGGCTCACGCCCGAGATCGTCGAACTCGCGGCCGCGAGCAAGCCCGACCTGCTGATCACCGTCGACAACGGGATCGCGAGCGTCGCGGGCGTCGAAGCCGCGAACGCGCGCGGCATCGACGTGCTCGTCACCGATCACCACCTGCCCGGCGACGCGCTGCCGGCCGCGCGCGCGATCGTCAACCCGAACCAGCCCGGTTGCGCATTCCCGAGCAAGCACATCGCCGGCGTCGGCGTGATGTTCTACGTGCTGCTCGCGCTGCGCGCCGAGCTGCGCCGCCGCGGCGCGTTCGCGAGCAAGGAGGCCGAGCCGCGCCTCGACGGGCTGCTCGACCTCGTCGCGCTCGGCACCGTCGCCGACGTCGTGCGGCTCGACGGCAACAACCGCGTGCTCGTCGCGCAGGGGCTGCAGCGCATCCGCAACGGCCGCATGCAGCCGGGCATCGCCGCGCTGTTCCGCGCGGCCGGCCGCGAGGCGCGCACCGCATCGGGCTTCGACCTCGGCTTCGGCCTCGGCCCGCGCCTGAACGCCGCCGGGCGGCTCTCGGACATGTCGCTCGGCATCGAGTGCCTGATCACCGACGACATCGGCCGCGCGTGGGACCTCGCGCAGCAGCTCGACACGATGAACCGCGAGCGCCGCGAGATCGAGGCCGGCATGCAGCAGCAGGCGCTGGCCGATCTCGCCGACGTCGATCCGGCCGACGCGTGCACGATCACGCTGTTCAACCCGGAATGGCACCAGGGCGTGATCGGCATCGTCGCCGGGCGGCTCAAGGAGAAATTCCACCGCCCGTCGTTCACGTTCGCGCATGCGGACGAAGCCGGCACGCGGGTCAAGGGTTCGGGCCGCTCGATTCCCGGCTTCCACCTGCGTGACGCGCTCGACCTGGTATCGAAGCGCGAACCCGACCTGATCGTCGCGTTCGGCGGCCACGCGATGGCGGCCGGCCTCACGCTCGACACCGGCAACGTGCCGCGCTTCGCGGCTGCATTCGAGGCCGTCGCGCGCGAGTGGTTGTCCGACGACGCGCTGGCGCGTGTGATCGAGACCGACGGCGAACTCGAGGAAGCGTATTTCACGCCGCAGTTCGTCGGGCTGCTCGACGAAGCCGTCTGGGGTCAGGGCTTTCCGGCCCCGCTTTTCTCCGGCGAATTCGACGTCGTGTCGCAGTCGCTCGTGAAGGAAAAGCACCTGAAGCTGCAGCTGGCGCGCGGCCGCCAGCGCTTCAACGCGATCTGGTTCAACCACACCGAGCCGCTGCCGGCGAGCGCGCTGATCGCGTACCGCCTCGTGGCCGACACGTGGAACGGCGTGACGCGCGTCCAGCTGATCGTCGAACACGCGGCCGGCTGAGCGCCGCCCGCCCGGCCAACCCGCCCGCGGCACGCGCGGGCCGCATGCGCGCCGCGCCGAACGGGGCCGCGGCGCGCATGCAAGCACGTTCCGCGTCACCGGGAAACCCCGCCGATCGGCTATAATTCCGCTTTTTTACGAAGCAAGAATAGCGAACGATCATGGAAGCGGAACGTCTCAACGCGATCGAAAGCTCCCTGCTCGACCTGCGCACGCGCGCCGGCGAGCTTCGGGGGTATCTTTGACTACGACGCCAAATCTGCGCGTCTGACCGAAGTCAACAAGGAACTCGAAGACCCGAACGTCTGGAACGATTCGAAGAACGCCCAGGCACTCGGCCGCGAGAAGAAGCTGCTCGAAGGCGTCGTCACGACGCTGACGGCACTCGATAGCGACCTGCGCGATGCGCTCGACCTGTTCGAGCTGGCACGCGAGGAAGGCGACGAAGACACCCTCGTCGCATCCGAAGACGACGCGAAGAAGCTCGAAGCGCGCGTCGGCGACATCGAATTCCGCCGGATGTTCTCGAACCCGGCCGACCCGAACAACTGCTTCATCGACATCCAGGCCGGCGCCGGCGGCACCGAGGCGTGCGACTGGGCGTCGATGCTGCTGCGCCAATACCTGCGCTACTGCGAACGCAAGGGCTTCAAGGCCGAAGTGCTCGAAGAGTCCGACGGCGATGTCGCGGGCATCAAGAACGCGACGATCAAGGTGTCGGGCGAATACGCGTACGGCTTCCTGCGCACCGAAACCGGCATCCACCGCCTCGTGCGCAAGTCGCCGTTCGACTCGTCGGGCGGCCGCCACACGTCGTTCTCGTCGGTGTTCGTGTATCCGGAAATCGACGACTCGATCGAAGTCGAGGTCAACCCGGCCGACCTGCGCATCGACACGTATCGCGCATCGGGCGCGGGCGGCCAGCACATCAACAAGACCGACTCGGCCGTGCGGATCACGCACATGCCGACCGGCATCGTCGTGCAGTGCCAGAACGACCGCTCGCAGCACCGCAACCGCGCCGAAGCGATGGCCATGCTGAAGTCGCGCCTCTACGAAGCCGAAATGCGCAAGCGCCAGGCCGAGCAGGACAAGCTCGAATCGAGCAAGACCGATGTGGGCTGGGGTCACCAGATCCGCTCGTACGTCCTCGACCAGAGCCGCGTGAAGGACCTCCGTACGAACGTCGAAATGAGCAACACGAAGGCCGTGCTCGACGGCGATCTCGACGACTTCATCAGCGCGAGCCTCAAACAGGGCGTGTAAGCGCCGCGGCGCGGCCCCTGCGGTCGCGCCGCCCTTCCCGTTGCGTTGCCGCACCCACTCCGAATTCCGACCATCATGACCGAACCGACCCAAACGCAGCCCGCCGTCGCGGCGGACGAAAACCAGATCATCGCCGAGCGCCGCGAGAAGCTGCGCGCATTGCGCGAGCAAGGCGTCGCCTATCCGAACGATTTCCGGCCGACGCATCACGCCGCCGATCTCCAGGCGAAATTCGCCGACTCGGACAAGGCCGCGCTCGAGGCGAACCCGGTCGAGGTATCGGTCGCCGGCCGCATGATGCTCAAGCGCGTGATGGGCAAGGCGAGCTTCGCGACGGTGCAGGACGGTTCGGGCCAGATCCAGTTCTTCGTGACGCCGAACGACGTCGGCGCGGAAACCTACGACGCATTCAAGAAGTGGGACCTCGGCGACATCGTCGCCGCGCGCGGCGTGCTGTTCCGCACCAACAAGGGCGAGCTGTCGGTCCAGTGCAAGGAGCTGCGCCTGCTGTCGAAGGCGCTGCGTCCGCTGCCGGACAAGTTCCACGGCCTCGCCGACCAGGAAATGCGCTATCGCCAGCGCTACGTCGATCTGATCGTCACGCCGGAAACGCGTGACACGTTCCGCGCGCGCACCAAGACCATCGCGTCGATCCGCAAGTTCATGGACAACGCCGACTTCATGGAAGTCGAAACGCCGATGCTGCACCCGATCCCGGGCGGCGCCGCGGCGAAGCCGTTCGTCACGCACCACAACGCGCTCGACATGCAGATGTTCCTGCGCATCGCGCCGGAGCTGTACCTGAAGCGCCTGATCGTCGGCGGCTTCGAGCGCGTGTTCGAGATCAACCGCAACTTCCGGAATGAAGGCGTATCGCCGCGCCACAACCCGGAATTCACGATGATGGAGTTCTACGCCGCGTACACCGACTACCGCTGGCTGATGGACTTCACCGAGCAGCTGATCCGCCAGGCGGCGATCGATGCGCTCGGCACCGCGACGATCCAGTACCAGGGCCGCGAGCTCGACCTCGCGAAGCCGTTCCACCGCCTGACGATCACGCAGGCGATCCAGAAATACGCGCCGCAGTACACCGACGGCCAGCTGTCGGACGACGCGTTCCTGCGCTCCGAACTGAAGCGCCTCGGCGTGGACGTGTCGCAGCCGGCCTTCCTGAACGCCGGCATCGGCGCGCTGCAGCTCGCGCTGTTCGAGGAAACCGCCGAATCGCAGCTGTGGGAGCCGACCTACATCATCGATTACCCGGTCGAGGTGTCGCCGCTCGCACGCGCATCGGATACGGTGCCGGGCATCACCGAGCGTTTCGAGCTGTTCATGACCGGCCGCGAGATCGCGAACGGCTTCTCGGAGCTGAATGATCCGGAAGACCAGGCCGCGCGCTTCAAGAAGCAGGTCGAGCAGAAGGATGCGGGCGACGAGGAAGCGATGTTCTTCGACGCCGACTACATCCGCGCGCTCGAACACGGGATGCCGCCGACGGGCGGTTGCGGGATCGGCATCGACCGTCTCGTGATGCTGCTGACCGACAGCCCGACGATCCGCGACGTGCTGCTGTTCCCGCACCTGCGCCGCGAAGACTGACGGCCGAGCCCGCGTGTGCGCCGCGCCCTGCGGCGCGCACGCGTCAGCTTTGTAACCACGCGTAAATCCCGCCCGCCGGCGTTCGCCGGTTTTCGATCCTCCCCCGTTTTATCTCCTCGTCGCGACGGCCTTCTCCGGGTTTTCCCTGTAACGCCCGCTGCCCCCGCGCTGCAATTCGTTACACCTTGATACGGTGCGACCCTCGCCCGTGGACGACACTCCTGTTGCGTCACCACGCATGACCACGGGACCAGAACGCGGCGCCGGAACGCCGAGTCTGCTCGCTCCCGAGCGTGGGATCCGGCCGGCACCAACGTGCGAAGCCAGATCGACACCGGAGAGAACAAAATGGACAACCAGAATCAAACCACGCCGCAAAAGCAACGCCTTCACCCGCTCATCGCGACCGCGGCAGGCGCCGTGATCGTCGCGAGCCTCGCGGCCACCGCAGCGATCACGGGCATCTTCCCGAAGGCCAACAGCAACAACGCGCAGAACGGCCAGACCCAGGCCGCGCTGATCGCGTCGCAACCGGCTGTCGATACGGCCGCTGCGGCCAGCGCCGCGCTCGCCGCGCAAGCGCAGCAGCAGGCAGCCGAACAGGCCGCGCAGCAGAAGGCGGCGGCCGAGAAAGCGGCGGCAGCCCAGGCCGAACCGAAGCCCGCGCCGCGCCCTGCCGCCACGCATCGCCGCCATACGCCGGCGCCGCAACCGCCGCAATACGCGCAGCAGCCGTCCGCGCCCGCGCAGGCGGCTTATTGCCAGACCTGCGGCACCGTCGTCGCGATCACGCAGACGCGTACGCCGGGCCAGAGCTCGGGGATCGGCGCGGTCGGCGGCGCAGCGGCCGGCGGCCTGCTCGGCAACCAGTTCGGTCACGGCAACGGCCGCACGGCAATGACGATCATCGGCGCGCTCGGCGGCGGTCTCGCCGGCAATCAGGTCGAGAAGCAGGTGCGCGCGGAAACCGACTACCAGGTGCAGGTCCAGATGGAAAGCGGCGCGACGCGCACGTTCACGTACCACAACCCGCCGCCGTTCGGCCAGGGCCAGCGCGTGCGGATCGAGAACGGGACGCTGGTCGGCGCGTAACGCCTGACGTCTCGCCGGGCAGCCCTTGCGTCGCGCCGGAAATGAAAAAGGCTCGTGAAGCATCACGAGCCTTTTCTTTTTGCGGGAGCGTTGCCGGAGCCGCATGGCGCGAGGCGCCAGCGCAAATCTCAGTCTTCGTCGTCGAAGTCGGATTCATCGATCCAGTGGGCCTGGATCGCTTCGAGGATCTTTTCGCCCGAGTGCGCCGGGTCGTCGGTGAAGCCGTCCAGTTCGATGACCCATTGGCGCAGGTCGACGAAATTGATCCGCTGCGGATCGACGTCCGGATGCTTGTCTGCCAGCGCGATGGCGATTTCGCGCGAATCGGTCCATTTCATGGCCTGCTCTCCCGTGTACGCGGCGAGTCCGCCCCGCCGATCCGTCAGTGATTTTCCTTCGCGTGGTTGATCGAGTACTTCGGGATCTCGACCACTAGGTCAGAATCTTCCTTCACGATTGCCTGGCACGACAGACGCGACGTCGGCTCGAGGCCCCAGGCCTTGTCGAGCAGGTCGTCTTCGTCCTCGTCGGACGGGTCGAGATCGTTGAAGCCCTCGCGGATCACCACGTGACAGGTCGTGCATGCGCACGACTTCTCGCACGCATGCTCGATCTCGATCCCGTTGTCGAGCAGGTTGTCGCAAATACTCTTGCCGGGCGTCGCGTCGATCACTGCACCGTCCGGGCACAGTTCGACGTGAGGCAGCACCACCAGTTGAGGCATGTCCGTTCCGTCAGTCAGGGTGCGGCGACTGGCGCCGCACGGTTCAATATCGCGCAGGCCGTCGCCGGCCCGCGCGCAGTTCGTTCAGATCTCGTCGAGCCGTCGGCCCGACAGTGCGCGCTTGATGCTCTTGTCCATCCGGCGCGCCGCGAATTCGTCGGTGCCGTCGGCCAGCGTCTTGGTCGCGGTTTCGATCGCGTCCGTGTCGTCGCCCTGCGCGATCGTGCGCAGCGCCGCGACCAGCGCGTCGACCTGCGTGCGTTCGGTGTCGTCGAGCAATTCGCCGTCGGCCGCCAGCGCCGCCTGCGTCGCCTCGATCATCCGCTCGGCCTCGACCTGCGCTTCGCGCAGCGCGCGCGCCCGCATGTCGATCTCGGCGGTCTTGAAGCTGTCCTCGAGCATCTTCGCGATGTCGTCGTCGGCGAGGCCGTACGACGGCTTCACGACGACCGACGCCTCGACGCCCGAATGCTGCTCGCGCGCGAACACCGACAGCAGCCCGTCCGCATCGACCTGGTAGGTCACGCGGATGCGCGCCGCACCGGCCGTCATCGGCGGGATGCCGCGCAGCTCGAAGCGCGCGAGCGACCGGCAGTCGGCGACGAGCTCGCGCTCGCCCTGCACGACGTGGATCGCCATCGCGGTCTGGCCGTCCTTGAAGGTCGTGAATTCCTGTGCACGCGCGATCGGAATCGTCGAATTGCGCGGAATGATCTTCTCGACGAGGCCGCCCATCGTCTCGACGCCGAGCGACAGCGGGATCACGTCGAGCAGCAGCCAGTCGTCGCCGCTGCCGCGATTGCCGGCGAGCAGGTCGGCCTGGATTGCCGCGCCGAGCGCAACGACCTGGTCCGGATCGAGATTGACGAGCGGCGGCTGGCCGAAATGCTTCGCGACCGCCTCGCGGATCACCGGCATGCGCGTCGCGCCGCCGACGAGCACGACGCCCTTGATGTCGGCCGGGCTCACCTGCGCATCGCGCAATGCCTTGCGGGTCGGCGTCAGCGTACGCTGCACGAGCGGCTCGACGAGCGCGGCGAACGTGTCGTGCGAGATCGTCTGCTCGATCCGGGCACCGCTCGACAGCGTCACGTCGAGCGACGCCTGCGGCGCGGACGACAGCGCTTCCTTCAGCACGCGCACGCGATCGAGCAGCAGGCGCACGTCCTCGGGCGCGAGCGCCTTCGCATCGATGCCGGCCTGCGCGAGCACGTGGCCGAACAGCGCGTGGTCGAAATCGTCGCCGCCGAGCGCGGAATCGCCGCCCGCGGCCAGCACTTCGAACACGCCCTTGGTCAGCTTCAGGATCGACAGGTCGAACGTGCCGCCGCCGAGGTCGTACACCGCGTAGAGGCCTTCGGCCGCGTTGTCGAGACCGTAGGCGATCGCGGCCGCGGTCGGTTCGTTCAGCAGACGCAGCACGTTGAGGCCCGCAAGACGCGCGGCGTCCTTCGTCGCCTGGCGCTGCGCGTCGTCGAAGTACGCGGGCACCGTGATCACCGCGCCGACCAGTTCGTCGCCGAGCGTGTCTTCCGCGCGGTAGCGCAGCGTCGCGAGAATCTCGGCCGATACTTCGACCGGGCTCTTCACGCCGTCGATCGTGCGGATCTGCACCATGCCCGGCGCATCGACGAATTCGTAAGGCGCGTTCGCCGCGCCTTCGACTTCCGCCTTGCCACGGCCCATGAAGCGCTTGACCGACACGATCGTGTTGCGCGGATCGGTCGCGGCCTGTTCCTTCGCTTCGTGGCCGATGCGGCGGCCGCCCTGCTCCAGATAACGGACCACCGACGGCAACAGCGCGCGGCCTGCCTCGTCCGGCAGCACTTCGGGCACGCTGTTGCGCACGGCCGCGACGAGCGAGTTCGTCGTGCCGAGATCGATCCCGACAGCGAGTCGCCGCTGGTGCGGCGCCGGCGCCATGCCCGGTTCGGAAATTTGCAGTAAAGCCATCTTGGTTCGTTCGGGCGCTCGGCCCGTTTGCTGCGCGTGCCGCGAGGCACGCGGTTAAGTTTCGAGGCGCTCGATCTGCGCGCCCACTTCCGACGCGACCCGTTCGATGAACATCAGCTGGCGCACGGCTTCGGCGGCGGCCTGGTCGGCGGCGCTGTCGAGCAGCGTGCCGAGGCGCTCGAGACGCACGCGTTTTTCGTCGCGCAGTTCGGCGAGCAGCGCATCGAGCGCGTCGACGTTGCGGGCGGCCGCGGCATCCTCGATGCCTTCGCGCCACTCCATCTGCTGCATCAGGAACGCGGGCTCCATCGCGGTATTGTTTTCGGCACCGATATCGACGCCGCGCAGCGACAGCAGATAGGTCGCGCGCTTCAGCGGATCGCGCAGCGTGCGGTAGGCTTCGTTCGCACGGGTCGCCCATTGCATCGCGATGCGCTTTTGCGCGTCGCCGGCCGCCGCGAAGCGGTCCGGGTGGACCTGCGTCTGCACCGTGCGATATGCGCTGTCGAGCGCAGCCTCGTCGAGCGCGAATTGCGCCGGCAGGTGAAACAGATCGAAGTGGCTGTCTTTCAGCGAAACCATCGTCGCGTTCAATTCCGGTTCGTCGCGCGGCAAACGCCGCACATTAAAAAGGCGGCTCGTGCCGCCTCTTGCCCGCATCGCGCGGATACCCGCGTCACACGCGGAACGATTCGCCGCAACCGCACTCGTCCTTCACGTTCGGGTTGTTGAACTTGAACCCTTCGTTCAGGCCTTCGCGTGCGAAGTCGAGCTCGGTGCCGTCGATGTACGCGAGGCTCTTCGGGTCGACGACGACCTTCACGCCATGGCTCTCGAACACCTGATCCTCGGGGGCCAGCTCGTCGACATACTCGAGCTTGTACGCGAGCCCCGAGCACCCGGTCGTGCGAACGCCAAGCCGCAGGCCCACACCCTTGCCGCGACGGACGAGGTATTTCTGGACGTGCTGTGCTGCTTTTTCGGTCAGTGTAATTGCCATGATGTCCTTGCCGCGGCGCGCCACCCGGGCCCGCCGCGTTCCTTCACAAGCCGCTCGATGCCGCTCAGGCCGCTGCCTGATCGCCTTCCTTCGTGTCGTGGCGCTTCTTGTAGTCGGCCACGGCTGCCTTGATCGCGTCTTCCGCGAGAATCGAGCAGTGAATCTTCACCGGCGGCAGGGCCAGCTCTTCGGCGATCTGCGTGTTCTTGATCGACAGCGCCTCGTCGAGGGTCTTGCCCTTCACCCATTCGGTCACGAGCGAGCTCGACGCGATCGCCGAACCGCAGCCGTACGTCTTGAACTTCGCGTCTTCGATCACGCCGTCCGCGCCGACGCGGATCTGCAGCTTCATCACGTCGCCGCAGGCCGGCGCGCCGACCATGCCCGTGCCGACCGCGTCGTCGTCTTTCGCGAACGAACCGACGTTACGCGGGTTTTCGTAGTGATCCAGAACCTTGTTGCTGTATGACATGACTCAGACTCCTTGACTCGTTACGTCTGCGTGCGCAAATCCGCCCGCGAATGTATTCAATGCGGTGTTCAGTGTGCGGCCCATTCGATCGTCGACAGATCGATGCCTTCCTGGTGCATTTCCCAGAGCGGCGACAGTTCGCGCAGCTTCGCGATCTTGCTGTTCAGCAGTGCGATCACGAAGTCGACGTCCTGCTCCGTCGTGAAGCGGCCGACCGTGAAGCGGATCGAGCTGTGCGCGAGTTCGTCGTTGCGGCCGAGTGCACGCAGCACGTACGACGGCTCCAGCGACGCCGACGTGCACGCCGAGCCCGACGACACCGCGACGTCCTTGATCGCCATGATCAGCGACTCGCCTTCGACGAAGTTGAAGCTGATGTTCAGGTTGTGCGGGACACGGTGCTCCATGTCGCCGTTCACGTACGTTTCCTCGATCTGCGACAGGCCGCGCAGCAGCTTGTCGCGCAGCATGCGGATGCGCTCGTTCTCGGTCGCCATTTCTTCACGCGCGATGCGGAACGCTTCGCCCATGCCGACGATCTGGTGCGTCGCCAGCGTGCCCGAACGCATGCCGCGCTCGTGGCCGCCGCCGTGCATCTGCGCTTCGATGCGCACGCGCGGCTTGCGGCGCACGTACAGCGCGCCGATGCCCTTCGGACCGTAAGTCTTGTGCGCCGAGAACGACATCAGGTCGACCTTCAGCTTCGCGAGGTCGATCTCGACCTTGCCGGTCGACTGTGCGGCGTCGACGTGGAACACGATGCCCTTCTCGCGGCAGATCTCGCCGATCGTCTCGATGTCCTGGATCACGCCGATCTCGTTGTTCACGTGCATGACCGACACGAGGATCGTGTCCGAGCGCAGCGCGGCCTTGAACACGTCGAGGTCGATCAGGCCGTCTTCCTTCACGTCGAGATAGGTGACTTCGAAGCCGTCGCGCTCGAGCTCGCGGCAGGTGTCGAGCACGGCCTTGTGCTCGGTCTTCACCGTGACGATGTGCTTGCCCTTGCCCTTGTAGAAGTTCGCGGCGCCCTTGATGGCGAGGTTGTCCGATTCCGTCGCGCCGGACGTCCAGATGATCTCGCGCGGATCCGCGTTCACGAGCGCGGCCACCTGCTCACGCGCTTCCTCGACCGCGCGTTCCGCGTCCCAGCCGTATGCGTGGCTGCGCGACGCCGGGTTGCCGAACTGCTCGCGCAGATACGGCACCATCTTGTCGACCACGCGCGGGTCGACCGGCGTCGTCGCGCTGTAATCCATATAGATGGGCAGGTGGAGAGTCTCTTGGGTCATCTGTCGCTCCGGGAATTCTGTGCAGGGACTATGTGCGTTATGGGGTGTGCGGCGCGTTCGCGCTCACGAACTCGCGATGTTGAACACCGAATTGGGACCGAGCGGCATCGTGCGCACCGGTTCGGCCGGCGCCGCGACGGGCTCCGGCGTGCGCCGGTCGCGCAGCACCGCGGGTGCGCCCTCGCGTGCGCGCTGCTGATCGACGAGATCCTGCAGCGATACCGAATCGAGGTATTCGACCATTTTCTGGTTCAGGGTCGACCACAGCTCGTGCGTCATGCAATGGCCGTCGGGCTGCTTCGAGCCGTCGCACGTGCCTTTGCCGCCGCACTGCGTGGCGTCGAGCGGTTCATCGACCGCGATGATGATGTCGGCGACGGTGACGTCCTGCGCGCGGCGCGCGAGGTTGTAGCCGCCGCCCGGGCCGCGCACGGATTCGACGATTTCATGCCTGCGCAGCTTGCCGAACAGCTGTTCGAGATACGAGAGCGAAATCCGCTGGCGCTGGCTGATGCCTGCAAGCGTCACCGGGCCCTGCTCCTGGCGCAGTGCCAAGTCAATCATCGCCGTGACGGCGAAACGGCCTTTGGTGGTGAGTCTCATGGTGTCTAGGGGACTGCAATCTTGACGATTTTGGTCAAGTATAAATATTTGACGATTTTAGTCAAGTATCCATGTCTTCGACAGGGTATTCGCAACTCGCTGAATACACCCCGCCGCGATCAGCGTGCGGCGCCGCTCCGGAGGGTGTCCAGCAGGCCCGCGCACGCGCGCTCGACCTGGTCGAGCACCTGTTCGAAGCCCTGCGCGCCGCCGAAATAAGGATCCGCCACTTCGGTCTCGGTCGCGCCCGGCGCGAATTCCATCAGGAGGCGCACCTTGTCGCGATGCTCGGGCGGGCAGCGCCGCCGCAATTCCGCGAAATTGGCTTCATCCATCGCCAGCAGCAGATCGAACCGCTCGAAATCCACCGCGCTCACCTGCCGCGCCCGCAGCGCCGACAGGTCGTAGCCGCGGGTGCGGGCCGCCGCCTGCGCACGCGTGTCGGGCGGCTCGCCGACGTGCCAGTCGCCAGTCCCGGCCGAGTCGATCGCGATCCGGTCGGCCAGCCCGGCCGCATCGACCTGGTGGCGCATCACGCCTTCGGCCGTGGGCGAACGGCAGATGTTGCCGAGACAGACGAAACAGATCGCAACGCGGGTCATCGCACTATCGAAAAGCCGCGGCGAACCGCGCGGAAGAAGAACGCGCCATTATACAAAGGCGCCCGGAATCGCGCCGCCGCACAAAGCGACGGCGGCGTGCCTTACAGCGCCTTGGGTGCGGCGAGCACGACGTCGCCGGATACGGTCGGCAACGGCTTCGCCGCGTCGCCGACCAGCCCGAACGACACCGCGCGCGCGAGCTCGGCCGATGCCTGATGAACGGCGAGCGGGCCACGCGACGGCGCGTCGGCCATCGCGTGCAGATAAGCGACCGCGGCGAGCGGAACGACGATTGCCAGCGGCCAGTACATCGATATTGTCTTTCTCATGATGCGGCTCCTTGACCTCATGCCCCGAAACCCGATTCCGGGGACTACAGGCAGGATTCTATAGACCGCACCTATCGAGATAAATACATGAATAGCGAACGCACTGTTGTCGCTCGATGAACAGTCGTCAGCCGAGGTGGCTTTGCGATGCCGCGTACAGTTCGCGGAAGGTGCGTCCGGTCGGCGTCGGCATGTCGCGCGTGTCCATCCAGCCGCCCATCATCGGCAGGCGCCGCAGCGTGCCGCCATTGCCGCCCAGCCGCTCGAGGATGCGCACCGCGAGCTTGGTCGTGAGCGCGTACAGCATCGGCCGGCGCGCGACAAAGCCCCACGCGGCGAGCGCGGCGCGCTCGCGCCACGGCCGCAGATGCCGCTCGACCTGTTTCTCGCGCAACGTGCGCAGCAAGTGCGACAACGGGATCCCGGCCGGACACACGCTGTCGCATTCGCCGCACAGCGTCGCGGCCTGCGGCAAGTCGAGCGCTCGATCGAGCCCCACGTAGCTCGGCGTCAGCACCGAGCCCATCGGGCCCGGATAGACCCATCCGTACGCGTGCCCGCCGACCTTCTGATATACCGGGCAGTGGTTCATGCATGCGCCGCAGCGGATGCAGCGCAGCATCTCCTGGAACTGGCCGCCGATCAGTCCCGTGCGGCCGCCGTCGACGAGCACCACGTAGTTGTGCTCCGGACCGTCCTCGTCGCCGGGGCCGCGCGGCCCCGTGAGCAGCGAGAAATAGTTCGAGGTCTTCTGCCCGGTCGCCGAGCGCGGCAGCAGACGCATCGCGGTCGCCAGATCCTCGAGCGTCGGCAGCACCTTCTCGATGCCCGTCACCGCGACATGCACGCGCGGCATCACCGTGCACATCCCTTCGTTGCCTTCGTTCGTGACGACCGCGACCGACCCCGTCTCGGCGACCACGAAGTTGCCGCCCGTCACCCCCATGTCGGCCGACAGGAAATGCGGACGCAGCACCTCACGCGCCTCCCGCGTCATGTCGGGGATCTCGGTCAGCCGCTCGCGGTGGTGCGTGCGCGCGAACAGGTCCGCAATCTCGTCCTTGTCCTTGTGCACGACGGGCGCGATGATGTGGCTCGGCGGCTCGTTGTCGTTGATCTGCAGGATGTATTCGCCGAGGTCGGTCTCGATCGACTGCACGCCCATCTCGGCGAGCACCGCGTTCAGGCGCATTTCCTCGGACACCATCGACTTCGTCTTGATGACCTTCTTCACGTCGTGGCGTCGCGCGATGTCGGCGACGAGCCGCGCGGCGTCGGCGGTCGTTTCCGCGAACAGCACCGTCGTGCCGCGCCGCGTCGCCTCGCGTTCGAACGCCTCGAGCCACACGTCGAGATTCTCCAGCGCACGGTCGCGGCGCGCCTTCAGCGCGGCGCGCGTCGCCTGGAAGTCGATCGCGGTCATCGCGTCGGCGCGTGCGGACACGAACTTCGTCGACAGCTTCTTCAGGTTCTGCTGCAGGCGCTGGTCGGCCAGCTTCTGGCCGGCACGGGCCTTGAAATGCATCGATTGGACTTGCATCGCGGTATCGGGGAAAAGTGAGCGGAACCGGGCGTCAGACGTCGCCCGCCAGCACCTGCGCGACGTGCAGCACGCGCGTGTCGCGGTCGCCCGTGCGGCGCAACCGCCCTTCAATGTTCAGCATGCAGCCGAGATCGCCGAGCACGACGGCGCCCGCGCCCGATGCGCGCACGTTCGCGCATTTCTCGTCCGCGATGGCCGCCGAAATGTCTCCGTACTTGACCGCGAACGTGCCGCCGAAGCCGCAGCAGTGCTCGCAGTCCTTCATCTCGGTGACGGCCACGCCGCGCTGCGCGAGCAACGCGCGCGGCTGCGCCTTCACGCCGAGCTCGCGCAGGCCCGAGCACGAGTCGTGATAGGTGACGGGCCCCGTGAATTCGCCGGGCGCGAGCGTCACCTTCGCGACGTTCGCGAGGAAATCGGTCAGTTCATAGACTTTCTGCTGAAATCGCGCATAGCGCCCCATCAGTTCGGGATCGTCGCGGAACAGGTCGCCGTAGTGCGTGCGGATCATGCCGCCGCACGAGCCCGACGGCACGACGACGTAGTCGAACTGCTCGAACTCGCGCAGCGTCTTTTCGGCGAGATCGCGTGCGAGCGCGCGGTCGCCCGAGTTGTAGGCCGGCTGGCCGCAGCAGGTTTGCGCAGGCGGCACGAACACCTCGTAGCCGGCTTCGCGAATCAGTTTCAGCGCGGAAAAACCGATTTCCGGACGCATCAGGTCGACCAGGCAGGTCACGAACAAACCGACTCGCATATGCGCTCCTTCGAGAAAACGGCTCTCATTATCCGCCGTTTGGCCGGCAAGACCAACGCCGGCGCGCGCGCAAGCACGCACGGCCGGAAACGAGGACTTCCTCGAACAGCGTTCGCTTTTTTCACGATACGAGATACAATCGACGCAACCACCGCTTGATGCGTCAACCGATTCTCCCCCGACATGAGCCAACCCACCCCGGATTCCAAAACGTCGATCCAGGTGATCGAACGCATGATGCGGCTGCTGGACGCGCTCGCCGCGCACAGCGACCCCGTCAGCCTGAAGGAGCTTGCGCAGCGCACTGAGTTGCATCCGTCGACCGCGCACCGCATCCTCAACGATATGGTGACCTGCCGCCTCGTCGACCGCTCCGACCCCGGCACCTACCGGCTCGGCATGCGGCTGCTCGAACTCGGCAACCTCGTGAAGGCGCGCCTGTCGGTACGCGACGCCGCGCTGATGCCGATGCGCGAACTGCACCGCCTGACCGGCCAGACCGTGAACCTGTCGGTACGTCAAGGCGACGAAATCGTCTATATCGAGCGCGCGTATTCGGAGCGCTCGGGGATGCAGGTCGTCCGCGCGATCGGCGGCCGCGCGCCGCTGCACCTGACGTCGGTCGGCAAGCTGTTTCTCGCGGTCGACGAAACGTCGCGCGTGCGCGCCTACGCGACGCGCACCGGGCTGTCCGGCCATACGCAGAACAGCATTACCGACATCGCGAAGCTCGAGCGCGAACTGACGCTCGTGCGCCAGCAATCGTGCGCGCGTGACAACGAGGAACTGGAGCTGGGCGTGCGCTGTATCGCGGCCGGCATCTACGACGACTCGGGCAAGCTCGTCGCGGGCCTCTCGCTGTCGGCACCGGCCGATCGCCTGCAGGACGCGTGGCTCGGCCAGTTGAGCCGCACCGCCCTCACCATTTCGGAATCGCTCGGCTATCGGCCGGAGCCCGCGAAGGACGCCGAAGGGCTGCAACGGCACGCATGACCCGCACCGCCCGCCGCACGGCGGCTGGACGAAAAAAAGCCCCGCGATTGCGGGGCTTTTTCTTTGCGGCGACGGTACGGCGGCGAACCGCCGTGGCGCGATCAGGTGCCGCCGCTCGCCGTGTTGGCCGCCGTCAGGCGCTCGCCGCCGCCGGCGTCGAGCCAGTTGCGCAGGCGCGCCGCGTCGGCGAAACGCGAATACTTGCCGAACGAATCCAGCAGCACCATCACCATCGGCCGGCCGTGGATCGTCGCCTGCATCACGAGACATTCGCCTGCCTCGTTGATGAAGCCCGTCTTCTGCAGGCCGATGTCCCACGAGCCGTTGCCGCGGATCAGCGCGTTCGTGCTGTTGTAGACCAGATTGCGCTTGCCCGTATTGACGTCGTACGTGCGATCGGTCGAGAACTGGCGAATCATCGGGTACTGGTACGCCGCGTTGACCATCTTGACGAGGTCGCGCGCGCTCGACACGTTCGAGCTCGACAGACCCGTCGAATTCTCGAAGTGCGTGTCGTTCATGCCGAGCGACTTCGCCTTCGCGTTCATCGCGGCGATGAATGCCGGACGGCCACCCGGGTAGTAGCGCGACAGCGCGGCAGCGGCACGGTTTTCCGACGCCATCAGCGCGATGTGGAGCATGTCCTCGCGCGACAGGACCGAGCCGACCGACAGGCGCGAGCCCGTGCCCTTTTCGTAGTCGCGGTCTTCGTCGGTGACTTCGAGCTGGTCGGTCATCGGCGATTTCGCGTCGAGCACGACCATCGCCGTCATCAGCTTCGAGATCGACGCAATCGGCACGACGGCGTGCGAATTCTTGTCGAACAGCGGCTCGCCGGTGTTCTGGTCGACGACGTACGCGACGCTCGAGCGCAGCGCGAGCGCGTCCGGCGTGTCGTGCAGGCCGAATGCCTGACCGACCGTCGGGCGACGCGGCTGGAACGCGACCTTGCGCACCGCACCGCGGTGGCCGTGCACGTTCGACGCGAGCGTCGCGCGCTTGCGCGTTGCCTTCGGCGCATCGGCCGACGCGACGTTGGCGGATTTCGCGGAGGCGGCCTTCACCGTCTTCTTCTTCGCCGAAGAAGTGGAAGCGGCTTTCTTGGCGGCCTGGTGGGTCTTCGCAGTGGCGGCAAAGGCGTCAGCGGGTGCGACGGACGCAGCGGTCGCCAGCAAGGCGACGGCGACCGACACAGCCGTGCCGAGCGTCATGCTCTGCAACAATCTGCGCGGTGAAAACGATTCGGCTTTCATTGGGGTCTGGACAAAGCGGGCGGGAGTTTCCGCAAGTGTAGTTAAAGCTGAAAAAAAGAGCAATATTAGGCACTTACCGATCGTCGTTAAACCGGAATGTAAGCGTTGACCAACGACGAGTCGATCAACCCTCCCGCTCCCATCGAAAAAATTGATGAGATGCGCTGCCCGACAGCACCCGTCTCCCGATTACCACACGGTTAATTGAGATAACGTCACTTTGGCGACGAATTAAAGCGGGGAAAGTACGTACCCGGCGCTCGGTGTGCCTGCGGCACCGGTGTCGACCGCGGCGGCGGCACATCGCCACGGCACGCGCAGTGAAACGGCGCGCTTTTCGACAGGAACAGAAGCATAACGTTCCACATGCCTGTCAGGTTTACCTGTGCATGATCATGGTGCGCCGCGCCTTCCCCGGCCCGGTGCGCACCATGTGGGATCACGCCTGAAACCGATTCCGGACGGGCGTGATAACTCGTTGTTTTATCGATAATTTGTCGCGATTGTGCAACGCACAAAAAGTACTTGACAAGCGTTTTCTCTGCCCTAAAATACGACTCATTGCTGCGTTGCACAAAGCACGCGCATCCGTGGTTCCCCAGCGTAGTGCCCCTTACCCTGCGATCGACGCGATCGCTTTTCAGGAGCTTGACATGTCCTTGCTGACCCCCGAGCAAATCGCCGCCGCACAGAAAGCCAACCTCGAAAGCCTGTTCGGTCTGACGACCAAGGCGTTCGAAGGCGTCGAAAAGCTGATCGAACTCAACCTGCAGGTCGTGAAGTCGTCGCTGGCGGAAAGCCAGGAAAACGCGCAGCGCCTGCTGTCGGTAAAGGACGCGCAGGAACTGATCGCGCTGCAAGCGAGCCTGTCGCAGCCGGTCGCGGAAAAGGTGCTGTCGTACAGCCGTCACCTGTATGAAATCGCGTCGTCGACGCAAGCCGAGTTCGCGAAGGTTGCCGAAGCGCAATTCGAAGAGCAGAACAAGAAGGTCCAGGCGCTCGTCGACAACGTCGCGAAGAACGCCCCGGCCGGTTCGGAAACGGCTGTCGCCGCCCTGAAGTCGGCGCTGAACGCAGCGAACACGACGTACGAAACGGTCCAGAAGGCTGCCAAGCAAGCCGTCGAGATCGCCGAAACGAACTTCAACGCGGCTGCCGCTGTCGCGACGAAGGCTGCGAGCGCTGCTGCATCGCGCCGTTCGAGCAAGCCGGCCGCGTAAGCGTCCCCTGCTCCTGAAAAGCCGCGCACTGCGCGGCTTTTTTTCGTTTCCGGCGTCGGAACATCCGGGCATTCGGTCGTCGCCGGCGCGTTGGCGCACTGCCGTCGGCTGCGGGCAAAAGAAAACGCCGCCGTCCGGATATCCCGGGCGGCGGCGTTTTTTCGTGGCCGGCACGAGGCCGGCCATGCCGGTCGCGTTACTTCTTGCGTTGCGGCGGCAGGTCCGTGCAGACGCCTTCGTACAGCTCGGCGGCCATGCCGACCGATTCGCCGAGCGTCGGGTGCGGATGGATCGTCTTGCCGATGTCTTCCGCGTCCGCGCCCATCTCGACGGCGAGGCACACTTCGCTGATCAGGTCGCCGGCGTTCAGACCGACGATACCGCCGCCGATCACGCGATGGGTTTCCTCGTCGAAGATCAGCTTCGTGAAGCCTTCGTCGCGGCCGTTCGCGATCGCGCGGCCCGATGCGGCCCACGGGAACACGGCCTTGCCGTACTTGATGCCTTCGGCCTTGCACTGGTCTTCCGTCTTGCCGGCCCAGGCCACTTCCGGATCCGTGTACGCCACCGACGGGATCTGCAGCGCGTCGAAGTACGCCTTCTCGCCGTGTGCGGCTTCCGCTGCGACGTGGCCTTCATGCACGGCCTTGTGCGCGAGCATCGGCTGACCGACGATGTCGCCGATCGCGAAGATGTGCGGGACGTTCGTGCGCATCTGCTTGTCGACGTCGATGAAGCCGCGGTCGGTGACCGCGACGCCGGCCTTGTCGGCACCGATCTTCTTGCCGTTCGGGCTGCGGCCCACCGCGACGAGCACGAGGTCGTAGCGCTGCGCTTCCGCCGGCGCCTTCTCGCCCTCGAACTTCACGTAGATGCCGTCTTCCTTCGCTTCCGCGCCGACCGTCTTGGTCTTCAGCATCACGTTGCCGAAGCGCTTCGCGTTGTACTTTTCCCAGACCTTCACGAGATCGCGGTCCGCGCCCATCATCAGGCCGTCCATCATTTCGACGACGTCGATCTCGGTGCCGAGCGTCGAGTACACCGTCGCCATTTCGAGGCCGATGATGCCACCGCCGATCACGAGCATGCGCTTGGGCAGCTGACGCAGTTCGAGCGCGCCCGTCGAATCGACGACGCGCGGGTCTTCCGGCATGAACGGCAGCTTCACTGCCTGCGAGCCGGCGGCGATGATCGCCTGCTTGAACTTGACGACCTTCTTGCCGTTTTCGCCCTGCACTTCCATGTGATACGGATCGACGAATGCGCCGACGCCGGTGACCACTTCGACCTTGCGCGCCTTCGCCATGCCGGCGAGGCCCGTCGTCAGCTTCTTGACGACGCCGCCCTTGAAGTCGCGCAGCTTGTCGAGATCGACCTGCGGCTTGCCGAACGAGATGCCGTGCGCCGCGAGCGCTTCGGCTTCCTCGACGACGAGCGCCGTGTGCAGCAGCGCCTTCGACGGAATGCAACCGACGTTCAGGCAGACGCCGCCGAGCGTCGAGTAGCGTTCGACCAGCACCGTCTTCATGCCGAGGTCGGCTGCGCGGAACGCGGCCGAGTAGCCGCCGGGGCCGGCGCCGAGCACGAGCATGTCGCACTCGATGTCGGCGGAGCCGCTGTAGCTGCCGGCTTGCGGCGCGGGTGCCGCAGCGGCGGCGGGCGCAGCGGCCGGAGCCGGTGCTGCGGCCTTCGCGGGTTCGGCTGCTTTCGCCGCAGCGGCGGCGCCTGCCGAAGCTTCGACGATGGCGATGACCGTGCCTTGCGAGACTTTCTCGCCGGCCTTGACCTTGACTTCCTTGACCGTGCCGGCGACGTCGCTGGGCACTTCCATGGAGGCCTTGTCCGATTCGAGCGTGATGAGCGTTTGCTCTTTTTCGATCACGTCGCCGGGTTTGACGTTGACTTCGATGACATCGACGCCGCTGAAATCGCCGATATCCGGAACCTTGACTTCGATGAGACTCATTACTGTCCCCTTCTTGATTAGCTGCAGACAGAGAGGGAGCCGCTCGCGGAAGAACTACGGCCTGACAAGAGAACGCACACTTGGGCAGGACCACCTTTGCCGTCCGCCCGAGGACGCGCCTTTCTTTTGGTTACTTTTCTTTGGAAGACAAAGAAAAGTGACCGCCGCCCCGCGCAGGGGCGACGCTAGCAGACCGTCAAGAAAGCCAGTTCAACGACAGGGCGTGGATCACCGAAAGAAAACCCACGCCCCGCGAGCACGCTCCCCGCTCATCAAAGAATGATGCGACGGAAATCGGCGAGCAACGCACCGAGATACGCATTGAACCGCGCGGCTTCCGCGCCATCGATGACACGATGGTCATACGACAGCGACAGCGGCAGCGTCAGACGCGGCACGAACTGCTTGCCGTCCCACACCGGCTTCATCTGACCGCGCGACAACCCGAGGATCGCGACTTCCGGCGCGTTGATGATCGGCGTGAAGTTGGTGCCGCCGATGCCGCCGAGCGACGAGATCGAGAAGCAGCCGCCCTGCATCTGGTCCGGCTTCAGCTTGCCGTCGCGCGCGGCCTTCGACAGCTCGGCCATTTCCTTCGCGATGTCGACGAGGCCCTTCTTGTCCGCGTCGCGGATCACCGGCACGACGAGACCGTTCGGCGTGTCCGCGGCGAAACCGATGTGGTAGTACTGCTTGAACACCAGGTTGTCGCCGTCGAGGCTCGCGTTGAAGGTCGGGAATTTCTTGAGCGCGGCGACGACCGCCTTGATCACGAATGCGAGCATCGTGAACTTCACGCCGGCCTTCTCGTGCTCCTTGTTCAGCTGCACGCGCAGCGCTTCGAGCTCGGTGATGTCCGCTTCGTCGTTGTTCGTGACGTGCGGGATCATCACCCAGTTGCGATGCAGGTTCGCGCCCGAGATCTTCTTGATGCGTGACAGCGGCTTCGCCTCGAACGGGCCGAACTTCGCGAAGTCGACCTTCGGCCACGGCAGCAGGTTCAGCTCGCCGCCGCCTGCCGGCGCGGCTGCCGCGCCCGGCGCTGCGCGCTGGCCCGTCATCACGCCCTTCACGAAGCCCGTGATGTCGTCCTTCGTGATACGGCCCTTCGGACCGCTACCCTGCACGCGTGCGACTTCGACGCCGAGTTCGCGCGCGAACTTGCGCACGGACGGCGATGCGTGGCTCGCGCGATACTCGCCCGACGGTGCAGCGGCCGGCGCGGCAGCAGCCGGAGCCGGCGCGGCCTTCGCGGGGGCCGGTGCGGCGGCGGGTGCCGGCGCGGCAGCGGCCGGTGCCGGTGCGCTCGCTTGCGGCGCGGCGGCCGGCGCGGCGCCGGCGGCGTCGAGCAGCACGATCAGCGTGCCTTCCGACACCGAATCGCCCACCTTGACCTTGATTTCCTTCACGACGCCGGCGGCCGGGCTCGGCACGTCCATCGTCGCCTTGTCCGATTCGAGCGTGACGAGCGACTGCTCCTTCTCGACCGTGTCACCGACCTTCACGCCGATCTCGATCACCGGGACGTCCTTGTAGTCGCCGATGTCGGGGACCTTCACCTCGAGCGTGCCGCCCGACGCAGCGGGAGCGGCAGCCGGCGCGGCTGCGGCCGGTGCCGGAGCTGCCGCCGGAGCCGGCGCTGCTGCCGGCGCGGCCGCGCCGTTCACCTGCGCCGCGGCGCCGCCTTCGAGCAGGATGATCAGCGAGCCTTCCGATACGGAATCGCCCACCTTGATCTTCACTTCCTTGACCGTGCCGGCTGCCGGGCTCGGGACGTCCATCGTCGCCTTGTCCGACTCGAGCGTGACGAGCGACTGCTCGGGCTCGACCGTGTCGCCCACCTTCACGAGCACCTCGATGACGGGCACGTCCTTGTAATCGCCGATATCCGGCACCTTCACTTCGATCGCTTGACTCATCTTTTTGTGTCTCCATGGCCGCGCGCGCCCCTCCCGGAAGCGGCGCGCGGCATCACACGGCGCGTGTGCGTTAAACGGTCATCGGGTTGGGCTTCGACGGATCGAGGTTGTACTTGGCAATCGCGTCCGCGACCACCTTGCGCTCGATCGTGCCTTCGTCGGCCAGCGCGTTCAGCGCGGCGACGGTGACCCAGTGACGGTCGACTTCGAAGAAGTGACGCAGCTTCTCGCGGGTGTCCGAACGACCGAAGCCGTCCGTGCCCAGCACGACGAAGCGGCGATCGATCTGGCCGCGGATCTGGTCGACCAGCGCGCGCACGTAGTCGGTCGATGCGATGACCGGGCCTTGCGTGTCCTTCAGGCACTTCTGCACGTGCGACAGGCGACGCTCCTCGGTCGGATGGAGCAGATTCCAGCGCTCGATTTCGTGACCTTCACGCGCGAGTTCGGTGAAGCTCGGTACGCTCCACAGGTCGGCCGCGACGCCCCAGTCGTTCTTCAGCAGGTCGGCGGCGGCGATCACTTCGTTGAAGATCGTGCCCGCGCCGAGCAGCTGCACGCGCGGCGCCTTCTGGTCGGCGTCCGCCTTCTTGAACGCGTACATGCCCTTGATGATGTCGGCCGCCACGTGCTCGCCCTGCGGAATCGCCGGGTGCTCGTAGTTCTCGTTCATCACCGTGATGTAGTAGTACACGTCTTCCTGGTCCTGCACCATGCGGCGCAGACCGTCCTGGATGATCACCGCGAGTTCGTAGCCGAACGTCGGGTCGTAGCTCACGCAGTTCGGCACCGATGCCGCCCACAGGAGCGAGTGACCGTCTTCGTGCTGCAGGCCTTCGCCGTTCAGCGTCGTGCGGCCCGCGGTGCCGCCGAGCAGGAAGCCGCGCGAGCGCATGTCGCCCGCCGCCCATGCCAGGTCGCCGATCCGCTGGAAGCCGAACATCGAATAGAAGATGTAGAACGGCACCATGATCTCGCCGTGCGTCGAATACGACGTCGCCGCCGCGATCCAGTCGCACATGCCGCCCGCTTCGTTGATGCCTTCCTGCAGGATCTGGCCGGTTTCCGATTCCTTGTAGAACATCAGCTGGTCGGAATCTTCCGGCACGTACTTCTGGCCTTCCTGGTTCCAGATACCGATCTGGCGGAACAGGCCTTCCATGCCGAACGTACGCGATTCGTCCGGGACGATCGGCACGACGCGCTTGCCCAGCGCCTTGTCCTTCAGCAGGATGTTCAGGATCCGCACGAACGCCATCGTCGTCGAGATCTCGCGGCCTTCGCCCGTGCCCTTCAGCAGCGGCTCGAATGCGTCGAGCGCCGGCACCGGCAGCGACGTCGCCTTCTCGCGGCGATGCGGCAGGTAGCCGCCGAGGTCCATGCGCTTCTGGCGCATGTATTCGAGTTCCTTCGAACCTTCCTCGAACTTCAGGTACGGCACGTCGGCGATCTGCTCGTCGGTGATCGGCAGGCGGAACTGGTCACGGAACTTCTTCAGTTGCTCGACCGGCAGCTTCTTCTGCTGGTGCGTGATGTTCATCGCCTGGCCCGACTCGCCCATCCCGTAGCCCTTGATGGTCTTCGCGAGGATGACGGTCGGCGCGCCCTTCGTGTTGGTCGCTTCGTGGAATGCCGCGTAGATCTTGTGCGGATCGTGGCCGCCACGGTTCAGCGCCCAGATGTCGTCGTCCGACCAGTCGGCGACGAGCGCCTTCAGTTCAGGCGTGTTGAAGAAGTGCTCGCGTACGAACGCGCCCGACTCCGACTTGTACGTCTGGTATTCGCCGTCGACGACTTCCATCATGCGGCGCATCAGCGCGCCCGTCTTGTCGCGTGCGAACAGCGCATCCCAGCGGCTGCCCCAGATGACCTTGATCACGTTCCAGCCGGCGCCGCGGAATTCCGATTCCAGTTCCTGGATGATCTTGCCGTTGCCGCGCACCGGGCCGTCGAGACGCTGCAGGTTGCAGTTGATCACGAACACGAGGTTGTCGAGCTTCTCGCGGCTCGCCATGCCGATCGCGCCGAGCGATTCCGGCTCGTCCGTCTCGCCGTCGCCGAGGAACGCCCAGACCTTGCGGCCGGCGGTCTTCGCGATGCCGCGCGATTCCAGGTACTTCATGAAGCGTGCCTGGTAGATCGCCATGATCGGGCCGAGACCCATCGACACGGTCGGGAACTGCCAGAAGTCCGGCATCAGCCACGGGTGCGGGTACGACGAGATGCCCTTGCCGTCGACTTCCTGGCGGAAGCTGTCGAGCTGCTCTTCCGACAGGCGGCCGAGCAGGAACGCGCGCGAGTACACGCCCGGCGACGAGTGGCCCTGCACGAACACGA
Organism: Burkholderia sp. RF4-BP95; assembly: GCF_001521985.1. Taxonomy (NCBI): domain Bacteria; kingdom Pseudomonadati; phylum Pseudomonadota; class Betaproteobacteria; order Burkholderiales; family Burkholderiaceae; genus Burkholderia; species Burkholderia sp. RF4-BP95. Next base: position 90,154 of record NZ_LOSX01000034.1, read on the forward strand.
GATCGCCGCCGTGCTGGTCCGACGCCGCGTGCCAGAAGTGGTTGTAGCCGACGTCATAGAGCGTCGCGGCCGATGCGAACGACGCGATGTGGCCGCCGACGTTCGTGTCCTTGCCTGCGCGCAGCACCATCGCCAGCGCGTTCCAGCGCGTGTACGAACGGATGCGGTGCTCGACGTCCTGATCGCCCGGAATCTTCGCCTGGGCTTCGACCGGGATCGTGTTGATGTACGGGGTGTTGGCGGAGAACGGCAGGTGTTCGCCGTGCATGCGGGCGAATTCGATCTGCTTTTCGATCAGGTAGTGCGCGCGGCCGGTGCCCACGGAGGAGATCACGCCGTCGAGCGACTCGAGCCATTCAACGGTTTCTTGCGGGTCGTCGTCACGATCGGCGGCGACATATTTCATCACTTCGTTCGGTACAGCGGACATTCTCGTCTCCTGGGTCCTGGAATGTGAGGATCGCTCTCGTGCAGACGACGCGACGCGGCCGGCTGCGGGCAAGCTCCGACGGATTGTAATGATCGTGTACGGCCACGCGCAACAAAATTTTCGAATTGTGAGATCTTTTCTCGCAATGCGGAATATTGCTGCGCTGCACCCTCGTATCGGGCCTCTCCGGCACGCGCCGCGAGCACAAATCCGTTTCCGTTCAACATATCCGGTATGGGTTTTCCATGTATTGCGCTGCGCTACAATCCTGCCATGTTGACCGATCGGCTTTTCGCACGCTCGGCGCGACCGTCGGGCCCGCCGGCGGAGTCGCAGCCGTCCCGCTGGCACCACGGACCGTGGTGGTCCAACTCCTATTTGCTGACGCCGCTGCTGTCGATCCTCGTGTTCCTCGTGGTGATGAGCCTGATTCTATGGAGCCTCAATCGCCGCGAACAGCAGCAGCAGGAAGACACCCTGTTCCGTAACGTCGCGTGGGCGCAGCAGCAGATCCGCCTGTCGATGACGGGCGCGCAGGAGCAGCTGCAGGCGCTGTCGCGCGATCTCGCGTCCGGCCGCCTCGACCAGAATGCATTCCAGATGGCGGTCGCGGACGTGATGCAGACGCATCCGGAAATCCTCTATCTGAACTGGTACACCGCGCCCGGCGTGCAGCGCTGGCCGACCGTGCACCCGCCGCTGCTCGGCCAGCGGCTCGCGAAGCCCGGCGACGCGCAGATGCAGGATGCCGTGCGCGGCGCGTACGACGAGGCGCGCAGCACGCGCCGCCAGGCCTATTCGCCGCTGATCTACGACGACTTCGGCAACGGCTTCATCACGCTGCAGACGCCCGTGATGCGCGGCGACCGCGAATATCTCGGCTCGATCGCCGCGGTGTTCTCGGTCGAAGGGATCCTGAAGCACGACATCCCGCAGGAGCTGTCGTCGAAGTACAAGATCTCGATCACCGACTCGAACAACCGCGAGCTGTCGTCCACGTCGACGCGCCCGCGCCTGCCGCGCGACTCCCACTACGACCTGCCGCTCGATCCGCCCGGCCAGGGGCTGACCGTGCGCGTGTACGCATTCCCGCAGCTCACGAACCTGACCAACAACACGCTCGTGTGGCTGGTCGCCGGCCTGTCGTGCTTCGTGCTGTGGAGCCTCTGGAGCCTGTGGAAGCACACGCGCCAGCGCTTCGAGGCGCAGCAGGCGCTGTACGCGGAAGCATTCTTCCGTCGCGCGATGGAAAACTCGGTGCTGATCGGCATGCGCGTGCTCGACATGCACGGCCGCATCACGCACGTGAACCCCGCGTTCTGCCGGATGACGGGCTGGGACGAGACCGACCTCGTCGGCAAGGTCGCGCCGTTCCCGTACTGGCCGCGCGACGCCTACCCGGAAATGCAGCGCCAGCTCGACATGACGCTGCGCGGCAAGGCGCCGAGCTCGGGCTTCGAGCTGCGCGTGCGGCGCAAGAACGGCACGCTGTTTCATGCGCGCCTCTACGTGTCGCCGCTGATCGACAGCTCGGGCCGCCAGACCGGCTGGATGTCGTCGATGACCGACATCACCGAGCCGAAGCGCGCGCGAGAGGAACTCGCGGCCGCGCACGAGCGCTTCACGACGGTGCTCGAAAGCCTCGACGCCGCCGTGTCGGTGCTCGCCGCCGACGAAGCCGAGCTGCTGTTCGCGAACCGCTACTACCGCCATCTGTTCGGGATCCGCCCGGACGGCCATCTGGAGCTGTCCGGCGGCGGCTTCGACCGCGCGCAGGCGTCGTCCGACTCGATCGACATGGTCGACGCGTTCGCGGGCCTGCCGGCCGCCGCGCTGACGAGCAGCACGGCCGACGCGCAGGAGGTGTACGTCGAGAGCATCCAGAAGTGGTTCGAGGTGCGCCGTCAGTACATCCAGTGGGTGGACGGCCACCTCGCGCAGATGCAGATCGCGACCGACATCACGACCCGCAAGAAGGCGCAGGAACTCGCGCACCAGCAGGAAGAGAAGCTGCAATTCACGAGCCGATTGATGACGATGGGCGAAATGGCGTCGTCGATTGCTCACGAATTGAACCAGCCGCTCGCCGCGATCAACAACTACTGCTCGGGCACGCTCGCGCTCGTGAAGAGCGGCCGCGGCACGCCCGAGACGCTGCAGCCCGCGCTGGAAAAGACCGCGCAGCAGGCGCTGCGCGCGGGGATGATCGTCAAGCGGATCCGCGAATTCGTGAAGCGCAGCGAGCCGAAGCGCCAGCCGGCGCGGGTCGCGGACATCGTCGCCGACGCGGTCGGGCTCGCCGAAATCGAGGCCAGGAAGCGCAGGATCCGGATCGTCACGGAAATCCTCGCAAGAATGCCTATTATTTATGTCGACCCCGTGCTGATCGAGCAGGTGCTCGTTAACCTGATGAAGAACGCGGCCGAGGCGATGGCCGACGTGAAGCCGGCGTCGGCGGACGGCGTGATCCGCGTCGTCGCCGACATCGACGCGGGTTTCGTCGACATCCGCGTGATCGACCAGGGTCCGGGCGTGGACGAAGCGACCGCCGAACGCCTGTTCGAACCGTTTTACAGCACCAAGTCCGACGGCATGGGCATGGGGCTGAACATCTGCCGTTCGATCATCGAATCGCATCGGGGGCGTCTGTGGGTGGTCAACAATGTCGAACCGGACGGCCGCATTTCCGGCGCGACATTCCACTGCAGCCTGCCCATTGGGGAACCCGCTGATCTCGGCCAAGGGGGGCGCGAGGCATCGGCATCACATACCGTTACGGGAGAACTATGAATAGCCCTGTCACCACCACTCAGGAAACTGTCTTCGTCGTCGACGACGACGAGGCCGTACGGGACTCGCTGCGCTGGCTGCTGGAGGCGAACGGCTATCGCGTGCAATGCTTCTCGAGCGCCGAGCAGTTCCTCGATGCCTATCAGCCGGCGCAGCAGGCCGGCCAGATCGCCTGCCTGATCCTCGACGTGCGGATGTCGGGCATGAGCGGCCTCGAACTGCAGGAACGCCTGATCGCGGACAACGCCGCGCTGCCGATCATCTTCGTCACGGGCCACGGCGACGTGCCGATGGCGGTGTCGACGATGAAAAAGGGTGCGATGGACTTTATCGAGAAACCGTTCGACGAGGCCGAGCTGCGCAAGCTCGTCGAGCGGATGCTCGACAAGGCCCGAAGCGAAAGCAAGAGCGTCCAGGAACAGCGCGCCGCGAGCGAGCGCCTGTCGAAGCTGACCGCGCGCGAGCAGCAGGTTCTCGAGCGGATCATCGCCGGCCGCCTGAACAAGCAGATCGCCGACGATCTCGGGATCAGCATCAAGACGGTCGAAGCGCACCGCGCGAACATCATGGAAAAGCTCAACGTCAACACGGTCGCCGATCTGCTGCGCCTCGCGCTGTCGAAGAAACAGGCCTGAACGTCGCGCGCGGCCGCGGGGCACCTGCCCGGCCGGCCGCACCGTCGCCCTGCCGCGCCGCGCGATGCGGCCCACTCGCGCGGCGCGGCCCGGCGCTTCCGCCCGGCGCGCCGGCACCGCCGCCATGACGCTTTCCCGATATTCGCTGTCGGACGACGGCAGGCGACCGGTATAATTGCGTGTTTTGCTGCGGCGCTTCGCGCGCCGCACGCCCGCATTCCAACTTCCCGGCAGGACCACCACCATGACAGCCCTCCTCATCGACGGCAACGCCCTCTCGAAGACCTTGCGCGCGCAGGCCGCCGAACGCGCCGCCGCCCTGACCGCACGCGGCCACCAGCCCGGTCTCGCGGTGATCCTCGTCGGCGCCAACCCGGCGAGCGAAGTCTACGTGCGCAACAAGATCAAGGCGTGCGAGGACAACGGTTTCTTCTCGCTGAAGGATGCGTACCCGGACACGCTGTCGGAAGCCGACCTGCTGGCGCGCATCGACGAACTGAATCGCGACCCGAAGATCCACGGCATCCTGGTCCAGCTGCCGCTGCCGAAGCACATCGACAGCCACAAGGTGATCGAGGCGATCGCGCCGGAGAAGGACGTCGACGGCTTCCACGTCGCGAACGCCGGCGCGCTGATGACGGGCAAGCCGCTATTCCGCCCGTGCACGCCGTACGGCGTGATGAAGATGTTCGAAGCACATGACATCCCGCTGCAAGGCGCGAACGCCGTCGTGATCGGCCGCTCGAACATCGTCGGCAAGCCGATGGCGATGCTGCTGCTCGAGGCCGGCGCGACCGTGACGATCTGCCACAGCAAGACCCGCGACCTCGCCGCGCACACGCGTCAGGCCGACGTCGTGGTCGCCGCGGTCGGCAAGCGCAACATCCTGACGGCCGACATGGTCAAGCCCGGCGCGACGGTGATCGACGTCGGCATGAACCGCGACGACGCGGGCAAGCTGTGCGGCGACGTCGATTTCGCCGGCGTGAAGGAAGTCGCCGGTCACATCACGCCGGTGCCGGGCGGTGTCGGCCCGATGACCATCACGATGCTGCTGATCAACACGATCGAAGCCGCCGAGCGCGCCGCCGCGGCCGCCTGATCGCAACGCGATCGCCCCTGCCCGCCCAGCCGGCGCGCATTCGTGCGCCGGCGTCTGGCCGGCCGCCGTCGCGGCCGCGCCGTTGCACCACACTCCCCCGTATCCGACCCCGCACCGAGCGCAACCAATCGCGTCGTTAGAAACTAACGATTGGAAAGCGCGCGATGCGCCCCAATAATGTCGGTATCGGGCGCCGCCGTATCGCGCCTCACCCTTTTCACTCCGGTTCATCCGGCAACAGACAGGGAGTCTTAATGTCCGCCAGCGCCAACACCAATCCGCTCCTCGATTTCTCCGGCCTGCCCCGCTTCGGCGAGATTCGTCCGGAACACGTGACGCCCGCGCTCGACACGCTGCTCGATGCCGCCAACCGCGCGGTCGACACCGCGAGCGCGCCCGAGACGCCGGCGACGTGGGCCGCGATCGTCGAGACGGTCGAGCAGGCGACGGAGCCGCTCGGGCGTGCATGGGGCGTCGTCGGCCACCTGAACGCGGTCGCCGATACGCCGGAGTTGCGCGCCGCCTACGGCGAAAACCTGCCGCGCGTGACCGAGTTCTGGTCGAGCGTCGGCCAGAACCTCGCGCTGTACGAGAAGTACAAGGCGATCGCCGCGAGCGCCGAATACGCGACGCTGTCCACCGAACGCAAGAAGATCCTCGATAACGCGCTGCGCGATTTCCGCCTGTCGGGCGCCGAGTTGCCCGAGGACCGGAAGCCGCGCTTCGCGGAACTGCAGGAGCAGCAGGCCGCGCTGTCGAAGGCGTTCTCCGACCACGTGCTCGACGCGACCAACGCGTATGCGTATTTCGCGCACGATGAAGCCGAGCTGGCCGGCCTGCCGGGCGACGCGATCGAAGCGGCCCGCGAAGCCGCGCAGAAGGACGGCAAGGAAGGCTGGAAGTTCACGCTGCATTTCCCGTCCTACTTCCCGGTGCTGCAGTACGCCGAGAACCGCGCGATGCGCGAGACGCTGTACCGCGCGTATGCGACCCGCGCATCGGAACTCGGCCCGCAGTACGGCGGCGGCAAGGCCGAGTGGGACAACACGGCGATCGTCGCCGACGAACTGAAGCTGCGCCGCGAAGAAGCGCAGATGCTCGGCTACCGCAACTTCGCCGAAGTGTCGCTCGCGCCGAAGATGGCCGAATCGCCCCAGCAGGTGATCGCGTTCCTCGAGGATCTCGCGACGCGCGCGCGCCCGCACGCTGACAAGGACTGGGACGAACTGCGCGCGTTCGCCGCGAAGGAACTCGGTCTGGCCGAGCTCGCGCCGTGGGACGTCGCGTTCGCGGCCGAGCGGCTGCGCCAGCAGCGCTACGCGTTCTCGGAAAACGAGGTCAAGCAGTATTTCCCGGAACCGGCCGTGCTGAAGGGCCTGTTCACCGTCACCGAAACGCTGTTCGGCGTGCGGATCAAGCCGGACGACGCACCGGTGTGGCACAAGGACGTGCGTTTCTTCCGCGTGGAGAACCGCGACGGCTCGCTCGTCGCGCAGTTCTATCTCGATCTGTATGCGCGCGAAGGCAAGCGCGGCGGCGCGTGGATGGACGATGCGCGTGCGCGCGCGAAGCGCGGCAACGCCGTGCAGACGCCGGTTGCGTATCTGACCTGCAACTTCTCGGCACCGGTCGGCGGCAAGCCCGCATGCTTCACGCACGACGAAGTCATCACGCTGTTCCATGAATTCGGCCACGGGCTGCATCACATGCTCACGCGCGTCGACGAACTCGGCGTGTCGGGCATCAACGGCGTCGAATGGGATGCGGTCGAACTGCCGTCGCAGTTCATGGAAAACTTCTGCTGGGAATGGGACGTGCTGTCGTCGATGTCGTCGCACGTCGATACGGGCGCCACGCTGCCGCGCGAGCTGTTCGACAAGATGATCGCCGCGAAGAACTTCCAGAGCGGCCTCGGCACGCTCCGCCAGATCGTGTTCTCGATGTTCGACATGCTGCTGCACGTCGACTTCGACCCGGCCGGCACGACCGGCGTGAACGCATTCGCGCGCGAGATCAACGAGCGCTACCACGTGATCCCGCAGGCCGCGTTCTCGCGCTGGCCGAACACGTTCAGCCACATCTTCGCGGGCGGCTATGCGGCCGGCTATTACAGCTACAAGTGGGCGGAGGTGCTGTCGGCCGACGCGTATGCGGCGTTCGAGGAAGCGGCTGCCGCAAGCGGCAGCGTGCTCGACGCGGCAACCGGCACGCGCTATCGCCGCGAGATCCTCGAAGTCGGCGGCAGCCGGCCGGCGATGGATTCGTTCAAGGCGTTCCGCGGCCGCGAGCCGGAAATCGACGCGCTGCTGCGCCACAACGGAATGGCTTCCCCCGCGCACTGAGCATGCGCTGCCCAGCTCGTCCGGCAGCATCGAAAGGCACCGCTTCGGCGGTGCCTTTTTTCATGGTGCCGGCGTTTCGCCGCCGGCTTCGTCCGTGTTGTCGGTGTTGCGGTCGGCCTCGTCGTCGAACAGCGAAAACTGCCCGTGACGCTCGGCCGTATCCTCGTCGATGCGCACGCCGACGCCGAGCAGCCGCACGGCCTGCGCGCGCCGCTGCAGCCCCTTCGCGAGCAGCGTGACGGCCGTTTGCGCATTCGTCGCGTCGGCCACGCACTCGACCGTCGTGCGCTGGAAATCGGCGAAGCGGATCTTCACGTACAGCTTGCGGATCGTGCGGGCCGCGCCCGCGCGCGCGATGCGCGCGTCGAGCTGCACGACCAGGCGGCGGATCTCGTCCGCGCATTGCTCGAGCGTCGTCAGGTCGGTCACGTAGGTCGTCTCGACGCTGACCGACTTGCGCTCCTGATCGGCCTGCACCGGCCGCTCGTCGATTCCGCGCGCCAGCTGGTACAACCGCCGGCCGAACGCGCCGAATTCGCGATGCAGATCGATCAGCGACCAGTCGCGCAGCTGCGCGCAGGTCTGGATGCCGAGCCGGTCGAGCCGCGTGGCCGTCACCTGGCCGACGCCGTGCAGCTTGCGCACCGGCAACGCCGCGACGAATGCATCGACCTCATGCGGGCGCACGACGAACAGGCCGTCGGGCTTGTTCCAGTCGGACGCGATTTTCGCGATGAACTTGTTCGGCGCGACGCCCGCCGACACCGTCACGCCGACCGTGTCGTACACGCGCTGGCGAATCTCCCGCGCAATCAGCGTCGCGCTGCCCTGGCACAGTTCGGAGCCGCTGACGTCGAGGTACGCCTCGTCGAGCGACAGCGGCTCGACGTCACGCGTGTAGTCGCGATAGATCGCCATGATCTGCCGCGACGCCGCGCGGTATTTATCCATCGCGGACGGCAGGATCAGCAGGTCCGGGCACTTGCGCATCGCCAGCGCCGACGACATCGCCGAATGCACGCCGTAGCGCCGCGCCTCGTAATTGCAGGTCGCGATCACGCCGCGCTGGTCGGGCCGGCCGCCGACCGCGAGCGGCCGGTTGCGCAGCGACGGGTCGTCGCGCATCTCGACCGATGCGTAAAAGCAGTCGCAATCGCAATGGATGATCTTGCGCCCGCGCGACGGCGCGTCGCCGGGTGGCGGCACGCGCGGATCGGCAGGCGGGATGATGGTCGGATTCACGGTGCCGATACTGTACAAAAACACAGTGGCCGTTTCAACTGTCGCGTGCTGTCGCGTTCGGTCGCCTCCACGCAGTTCCGGCACGTTCCGGACGGCCGCACCGTACCGGTCCGCTTCGCGCGGATCGTACCGCCGCGCGCAAGGACCGCCCCCTATACTCGTCTGCCACGGGTTACGAAACGCACGGGTGACGGATGAAGACGATCGGACTGATCGGCGGGATGAGCTGGGAATCGTCGGCGGAGTACTACCGGATGATCAATCGCCATTCGAAAGCGCTGCACGGCGGCCATCACAATGCGAAGAGCGTGCTGGTCACGGTGGATTTCGCGGAGATCGAAGCGCTGCAGCGCGCGCAGGACTGGGCCGCGCTCGGCGAGCGGATGGCCGATGCCGCGCGCCGGCTCGAAGCGGCCGGCGCCGATCTCATCGTGCTGACGACCAACACGATGCACCGCGTGCACGGCGCGATCGAGGCCGCGGTGACGCTGCCGTTCCTGCACATCGCCGATCCGACCGGCGCCGCGCTGCGTGCAGCGGGCGTCGAGCGCGTCGCGCTGCTCGGCACGCGCTACACGATGGAACTGCCGTTCTACGCGGCGCGTCTGCGCGACAAATTCGGCCTCGACGTGCTGGTGCCGGACGAATCCGCGCGCAACGACGTGCACCGGATCATCTACGACGAGCTGTGTCATGGCGTGATCGATGCCGGGTCGCGCGCGACCTACGTGGCCATCATCGACGAACTGGCAACACGCGGCGCGCAGGCGGTGATACTCGGCTGCACGGAAATCACGCTGCTGATCGGCGCGGACGATTCGCCTCTGCCGGTGTTCGATACGACCGCGCTGCATGCGAAGGCGGCGGTCGAGTGGGCGGCGGGCTGAAAACAAAAAACCCGGCACGAGGCCGGGTTCCTGTCGACGAAGCGCGCATCGGTCACTTGCGCTGCACATCGTCTGGTGTGCTTGGTTGCGGGGGTAGGATTTGAACCTACGACCTTCGGGTTATGAGCCCGACGAGCTGCCAGACTGCTCCACCCCGCGTCAGAGAAATAAATTATAGGGTGATGAAGTACTCACGTCAACACTTTTGTCACAATTTCTTTGCAGGTCGTCGATAACGCAATGCATCGCGCCTGCGTCGCGTCGCGTGTCGCGCGCGTTCGCGCCCCTTGCTCGCGGTAAGATGGCGGCCTTCGCATCCACCCCGCACGCATTCCCGTTCATGAAAATCGCCACCTGGAACGTCAACTCGCTCAACGTCCGCAAGCAGCATGTGCTCGACTGGCTCGCGCAAAGCGGAACCGACGTGCTGTGCCTGCAGGAACTGAAGCTGCCCGACGAGAAGTATCCGCGCGCCGATCTCGAGGCTGCCGGCTACCGCAGCTGGTTCACGGGCCAGAAGACCTACAATGGCGTCGCGATCCTCGTGCGCGACACGCTCGCCGTCGACGAATCGGACGTCGTGCGCAACATCCCCGGCTTCGACGATCCGCAGCAGCGCGTGATCGCCGTGACGGTCGACGGCGTGCGCATCGTGTCCGCCTATTTCCCGAACGGCCAGGCGCCCGACTCCGACAAGTTCGTCTACAAGATGCAGTGGCTCGACGCGCTGCATGCGTGGCTGAGCACCGAGATGCAGCGCCACCCGAAGCTCGCGCTGCTCGGCGACTACAACATCGCGCCGGAAGACCGCGACGTGCACGACCCGGCGAAATGGGAAGGCCAGAACCTCGTGTCGCCGCAGGAGCGTGCGCACTTCGCGAAGCTGATCGAACTCGGCTTCGTCGATGCATTCCGCCGTTTTGAACAGCCGGAGAAGACCTTCACGTGGTGGGACTACCGGATGTTCGCGTTCCGCCGCAACGCGGGGCTGCGTATCGACCACGTCCTGCTGTCGCCGGCGCTCGCCGCCACCTGCACGTCGTGCGAAGTCGATCGCGTGCCGCGCACGTGGGACCAGCCGTCCGACCACGCGCCCGTCGTCGCGATCGTCGGCTGAGCCCCCTGCCCGCTCGCGCCCGCGCTCAATCGCGCGCGGGCGCGGGCCCGAGATGGGTCCACAGGAAGCCGAATTCCGCCGCATCGGATTCGGCGCGCTCCAGATCGTCGGCGCTGCCGTGGCCGCCGTCGGTGTTCTCCCAGTACCACACCCGTTCGTGTCCGAGCGCATGCATGCGCGCGGCCATCTTGCGCGCATGCGCGGGATGCACGCGGTCGTCGCGCGTCGACGTCGTCAGCAGCAGCGGCGGATACACGACACCGTCGCGCACGCGGTGATAGGGCGAGTAGGCGGCGAGCGCCGCGCCCTCGCGCGCATCGTCCGGATCGCCGTACTCGTCGAGCCACGCGGCGCCCGCGTGCAGCTTCGGATAGCGCCGCATGTCGAGCAGCGGCACGCGGCACAGCACCGCGCCGAACAGTTCCGGACGCTGCACCATGCAAGCGCCCACCAATAGCCCGCCGTTGCTGCCGCCCTCGATGCCAAGCTGCGCGGCCGTCGTCACGCCGGTGCGGATCAGGTCCTCGGCCACCGCGATGAAGTCGTCGAACGAGCGCTGCCGATGTTCGCGCTGCGCGTCGACGTGCCAGCCCGGCCCGAATTCGCCGCCACCCCGGATGTGTGCGAACGCCGCGACACCGCCACGTTCGAGCCACGCAATGCCGAGTGCATCGCTGTAGCCCGGCAGGTTCGGAATCGCGAAGCCGCCATAGCCTGACAGCAGACACGGGCGCGCGACGCGGGTGCGGCCGTCGGCGCGCTCCGGCGCATCGAGTGCATCGAGCGCGTCACGCGGCCCGATCAGCGTGTACGGCACCACCGTGCCGTCGCGCGAACGGGCATTCGCGCGGCGCACGACGAGCCCGGCCGCATCGAACCGCACCGGCGGCCGGTCGAGCAGCACGCGGCGCGACGGCGCATCGGCCGCGCGATCGGCCAGGTCGGCGAGCCAGCATTCGGGCGGATCGAGATAGGTATCGACGTCCACGTACACGTCGTCGTTCAGCGTCGACTCGACCGGCTCGACGTCGATCTGCGCATCGCCCGGCCAGTCGAACGGCCGCGCGTCCCACGTCCACGCGCCGTCCTCGCCCTGGCGCGGCTGCCACAGCATCGTGCGGTTGTGCACGTCGTCGAGCCAGCTCGCGATCAGCATCGTGCGCGTGTGCGTCCACGTGCAGGCGGACGTCGACGGCCGCGGCGCGAACAGCGTCGTGAGCTCGCGCGACCCGGCCAGGAACGCCTGCTCGCGGATCGCGAGCAGCGAGCCGCCCGCGTGATGCACGCCGCCGCAGTCCCAGTCGAGCCGCGGCTCCAGCACGAGCCAGCCTTCCCAGAAGCCGACCTCGACATGCGTCGGCACGTCGTAGCGCGCCCACTCGCCCGCGTCGGTCAGCCAGTACGCGTGTGCGTCGAAGAAATCCACGCTGCGCCACGCGACGTGACGGCCATCGATCGGGTCGAACCACGCGCCCGCGCTGATGTCGTCGGGTTCGCCGCGAAACACGACCGGCGCATCGGCGAGCGGCGTGCCGCGCACCCAGCGGCGCGCGTCGTACGGATAGCCGGCCGCGGTCGCATGCGCTTCGCCGCGATCCCAGCTCACGTAGACGGTATCGCGGTCGATCCAGCCGACCGTGTGATGCCCCGGCTCGTCGATCGTGAAACCGCCGTCGACGAAACGACGCTGCACGAGATCGAACTCGCGCACGACGACGGCGTCGGCCCCGCCGGGCGACAGCGACAGCAGCGCGCGGTCGCCGTCGGGGTACAGGATCGCGTCCTGCTCGAACACCCACGACTCGCCCTCTTGCGCGCCGAGCGCGTCGACGTCGAGCAGCGTTTCCCACTCGGGCCGGCCGGCGCGCCAGTCGTCCCAGCGCGCGCGGCGCCACAGTCCCTTCGGATGGAGATCGTCCTGCCACAGGTCGTACGCCCAGTCGCGCCAGCGGGTCGGAATCACCGGGCGTTCGCGCGGCAGATACGCCTGCGCGAGCCGCGCGGTGAGCGCGCGATACGCATCGTCGTCGCGCAGCGCGACACGCGTGCGCGCGTTCTGCTCGTCGACCCAGGCGCGGGCGCGCTTGCTGTCGAGCGCTTCGAGAAAGCGGAAGGGATCGGCCCCGGCGGGCCAGCGGAAGGAATCGGACATGACGGAACGCACCTGACGGCAAACCGCGATTATGTCCGATCACGGCATGCGCGACGTCCGCGCATGCCGCGACAGCGGTTTACGGCTCCAGATGCAGTTCCTGGATCTTGCGCGTGATGGTGTTGCGGCCGATGCCGAGCCGCTCCGCCGCCTCGACCTTGCGGCCGCGCGTGAAGTCGAGCGCCTCGCGAATCACGGCCGCCTCGAAGCGGCGCGCGAGCTCGTCCATCACGTCGGCCGAATTCTCGCGCAGCAGCCGCGCGACTTCCGTGCGCAGGCCGCTTTCCCACATCGGATAACCGGCTGGCGCACCGTTCGGTGCGGCCGCGACGGGCGCCGCCGTCAACGGCACGACACCGGCCGCCAGCTGCGCGCGCGCCGCGTCGCCGGCAACGCCGCCGCTCACGCCGCCGAGTGCATCCGCGCCATCGGCCGTCGCGGTCACCGGCGCGCCTGCCGGCACGAGGTCGGGCGGCAGGTCCTTGATCTCGACCGTCTGCGCGGGCGCCATCACGGTCAACCAGTTCGCGAGGTTCTCGAGCTGCCGCACATTGCCGGGAAACGGCAGCGACGTCAGATACGCGAGCGCTTCGTCCGACACGCGCTTCGGCTCGACGCCGAGATCGCGCGCGCTCTTCTGCAGGAAGTGGCGCGTGAGCAGCGCGATGTCCTCGCTGCGTTCGCGCAGCGGCGGCAGCCGCAGCCGAATCACGTTGAGGCGGTGGTAAAGGTCCTCGCGGAACAGCCCCTGCCGCACGCGCGCCTCCAGATTCTGGTGCGTCGCGGCGATCACGCGCACGTTCGCGCGCAGCGGATTGTGGCCGCCGACCCGATAGAACTGGCCGTCCGACAGCACACGCAACAGGCGCGTCTGCAGATCGAACGGCATGTCGCCGATTTCGTCGAGGAACAGCGTGCCGTTCTCGGCCTGCTCGAAGCGGCCCTGGCGCGTCGTCTGCGCGCCGGTGAACGCGCCACGCTCGTGGCCGAAGAGTTCGGATTCCAGCAGGTCCTTCGGAATCGCCGCCGTGTTCAGCGCGATGAACGGGCCGTTCGCCCGCGGGCTGTGACGGTGCAGCGCCCGTGCGACGAGCTCCTTGCCGGTGCCCGATTCGCCGGTGATCAGCACGGTCGCGGCGGAATGCGACAAGCGGCCGATCGCGCGGAACATGTCCTGCATCGCGGGCGCCTGGCCGAGCATCTCGGGCGCCTCGGCGACGCGCTCGTCCTGCGGCGCGCCGCCGCGCAGGCTCTCCTCGACCGCGCGGCGAATCAGCTCGACGGCCTTGTCGACGTCGAACGGCTTCGCGAGATATTCGAACGCGCCGCCCTGGAACGCCGCGACGGCGCTGTCGAGATCGGAGAACGCCGTCATGATGATGACGGGCAGGCCCGGCAAGCGCTCGTGCATCGCCTGCAACAGCTCGAGGCCGGAGCCGCCCGGCATCCGGATGTCGGACACGAGCACCTGCGGCGTCTCGTGGTCGAGCGCGGCCAGCGCGTCGCGCACGTTCGCGAAGCTCTTCGTCGCGAAGCTGTCCCGGGCGAGTGCCTTTTCGAGCACCCAGCGGATCGATTGGTCGTCGTCTACTATCCAGATCGGCTTCATAGGTCGGTCAGGTATGGGTGAATCCGGTGAATCGCCATGCCGTCGCTCAGTGATCGAGCGGCAGCAGGATCTGAAATTCGGTACGGCCGGGCCGGCTCTCGACCTCGATCATCCCGTCGTGCTGCTGCACGAAGGTCTGCGCGAGCGTGAGGCCGAGGCCGCTGCCGTCGTCGCGCCCGGACACGAGCGGGTAGAAGATCCGGTCGCGGATCTCCTCCGGAATGCCGGGCCCGTTGTCGACTATGTGCAAGTCCAGTGCCAGCTTGTACAGGCGCTTCGCGATCGTCACCTTGCGCGCGACGCGCGTGCGCAGCTCGATCTTCGCGTCGCCCTGCGCGATCCGTTCGCGCAGCGCCTGCGCGGCGTTGCGCACGATGTTCAGCAGCGCCTGGATCAACTGCTCCTTGTCGCCGCGCAGGTCCGGCACGCTCACGTCGTAATCGCGCTCGATGGTGAGCCCGCGCGGAAATTCCGCGAGCATCACCGCGCGCACGCGTTCGCACACTTCATGAATGTTGACGTCGCCGACGATGTGCGGATGCCGATGCGGCTCCAGCAACCGGTCGACGAGCGTCTGCAGCCGATCGGACTCCTTGATGATCACCTGCGTGTATTCGCGCAACTCGCCGCGCTCGCGCTCGCTCAGTTCGAATTCGAGCAGCTGGGCTGCGCCGCGAATGCCGCCGAGCGGGTTCTTGATTTCGTGCGCAAGGTTGCGGATCAGTTGCTTGTTGACCGCGGTCAGGTCGTGGATGCGCTCCTCGCGATCGGTGCGCGACTGCCGTTCGTTCTCGAACAGCTCGACGAGCACGAAATCGGGTGCGGTCTCGAGGAAGCCGACGATCGCATGCACGTGCAGCGGTTCGCGGCCGGGCCGGTCGAGCACGGTATCGAGATGCGTCGCGTGAAAGCGCTCCTCGCCGATCGCGGTGATCGTCGACGCGAGCTCGTTCGCGTTCGGGAAAATCTCGCCCCACGGCCGCTGCGCGAGCTGCCGGCGCGAGATGTCGAGCATCGCCTCCGCGGACGGGTTCGCGAACGCGACCCGCAGCGTCTTGCGGTCGAGCACGATCACGACCGTCGGCAGCGCTTCCAGCCCGGCAAGCAGGCCCGAGCGCGAGAGGCGCTCGTCTTCCGTCAGTCGCTCGGGCTGCCCCGTCTTCGCCTTGATCAGATTCTTCAGAGCCATCGTGCGTGTCGTCGCGCCTCAGCGGGTCGGAAAATGGAAATGCTCGGAACAAAAAAGGGACGGCTGGACGCCGTCCCCTTTCAGACTCCGCGGTCCCCGCCGCAAGCCTCGCGACGGGAACGAACCGGCATGACGGCGCTGGATCGAAGCGCCATCGCCGATTACAGCGAGTAGTACATCTCGAACTCGATCGGATGCGTCGTCATGCGGAACTTCGCCAGCTCCTGCTCCTTCAGCGCGAGGTACGCATCGATCATGCCGTCGGTGAACACGCCACCGCGCGTCAGGAACTCGCGATCCTTGTCGAGCGCTTCCAGTGCCTGGTCGAGGCCTGCGCAGACGGTCGGGATCTTTGCATCCTCTTCCGGCGGCAGGTCGTACAGGTTCTTGTCCGCGGCTTCGCCCGGGTGGATCTTGTTCTGCACGCCGTCGAGACCGGCCATCATCAGTGCCGTGAAGCACAGGTACGGGTTGGCCATCGGGTCCGGGAAGCGCGTTTCGATACGGCGGCCCTTCGGGTTCGACACGTGCGGAATGCGGATCGATGCCGAACGGTTGCGTGCCGAGTAGGCGAGCTTGACCGGTGCCTCGAAGTGCGGAACCAGACGCTTGTACGAGTTCGTCGTCGGGTTCGTGATCGCGTTCAGCGCACGGGCGTGCTTGATGATGCCGCCGATGTAGAACAGCGCGAATTCCGACAGGCCGGCGTAGCCGTTGCCCGCGAACAGGTTCTGGCCGTCCTTCCAGATCGACTGGTGAACGTGCATGCCCGAACCGTTGTCGCCGACGACCGGCTTCGGCATGAACGTCGCCGTCTTGCCGTACGAGTGCGCGACGTTATGGATGATGTACTTCGACCATTGCGTCCAGTCGGCGCGCTGCACCAGCGTCGAGAACTTCGTGCCGATTTCGTTCTGGCCCTGGCCCGCCACTTCGTGGTGGTGCACTTCGACCGGGATGCCGAGCTGTTCGAGCAGCAGGCACATTTCCGAACGCATGTCCTGGAACGTGTCGACCGGCGCGACCGGGAAGTAGCCGCCCTTCGTGCCCGGACGGTGGCCCGTGTTGCCGCCTTCGAATTCCTTGCCTGCTGACCACGGCGCTTCTTCCGAGTTGATCTTCACGAAGCAGCCCGACATGTCCGTGTTCCACTGGACCGAGTCGAAAATGAAGAATTCCGGCTCCGGACCGAAGTAGGCGGTGTCGCCCAGGCCCGTGCTCTTCAGGTACGCTTCGCCGCGCTTCGCGAGCGAACGCGGGTCGCGCTCGTAGCCCTTGCCGTCGGCCGGCTCGACCACGTCGCAGGTCAGCACCAGCGTCGATTCTTCGTAGAACGGGTCGATGAATGCGGCGGTCGGGTCCGGCATGAGCAGCATGTCCGACGCCTCGATGCCCTTCCAGCCGGCGATCGACGAGCCGTCGAATGCATGACCGCTTTCGAACTTGTCTTCGTCAAACGCCGAAACCGGCACCGACACGTGCTGTTCCTTGCCGCGCGTATCCGTGAAGCGGAAATCGACGAACTTGACGTCCTCGTCCTTCACGAGCTGCATGACGTCGGCGACGGTTTTACTCATAACCTCTTCTCCTGATTGAACAATTCCGGCGGACTGGGAACCGCCTCGTTTATCGAGCTGCCCGGAGTCTGGCTTTGGCGCAGCGCGCCCCGGGTCGACCGAATTCTATATAGCAGCAACCGTGCCAGCCATGCACAGAAGCGACATGAATCGCGCCAGACCGCGCCACGGCAGGGCCCGGCTGCGCGATTCCGGGGCCAGGCGCCGCATCGGCGATCGCATGGCCGCACCTCCATGGTGCAAATGGCGAAGCATGCCCACGTCGCAGATTCATTCTGGTGCACGCGTGCCATTCTGCACTTTTTTGGTGAATGCGTGGGCGGTGCATACCCTGCCGGGCAACCGGACATCCGCGCGGCGGTGCCGCGCTAGAATGATCGTTTGACCGATACGGAGACCTCCTGCCATGAGTACGCTCGACCAGCTTTACGCGAAGGCCGAAGAACGCCGCGCCCAGGGTGCGCTCCACTATGCCGGCGCACTGCTGCCGGTCGAGGCGTTCGAACTGCTGCAGCTCGACCCGTCGGCACGCCTCGTCGACGTGCGCACCCGCGCCGAGCTCGACTGGATCGGCCGCCCGCTCGTCGGCGACGGCCAGTACCTGCACCTCGAATGGACGCGCTATCCGGGCGGCGTGCCGAACGCCGAATTCGTCGATCAACTGAAAGCGGCCCTCCCGGCCGATACGCCCATCCTGTTCCTGTGCCGCAGCGCCGCGCGCTCGAAGCTCGCCGCGGTCGCCTCGACGCAGGCCGGCTTCACGAAGGCGTTCGACCTGCTCGAAGGCTTCGAGGGCGGCAAGGATGCCGAAGGCCATCGCAAGACGGTCGACGGCTGGTGCTTCCGGAAACTGCCGTGGATCGGCGCCTGACAGCGCATCCGCCCAGGCACGCCCGACTGCGACATCGTCGAGCCGGGCGATGACATCCCGATGACGGGCCGCATTGCGCGGCCCGCGGTTTTTGTGCGGCCCTTGCGCGGCCCGCATCGGTGATCGGTGCGCGGCCCTCAGGCGCGCGGCACGTCCGGTTCGACCACGTCGCCGCCGAGCAGGTGCACGCCTTCGCGCAGCTTCACGAACGCGGCCGCGACCGCCTCCGGCTCGCCCTTCACGCCGAGATCGATGTGCCGGCGCGCGTAGATCCCGCCGCGCTCGGCATCGCCGACGCTCGGCAGGCTGAACACGCGCACGCCCGGGAAATCGCGCTCGATCTTCTCCATCAGCGGCGTGAGCGTCGATTCCGGCAGTTCGAACACGTACAACGAGCGCTCCGCGTGCGGCGTCGCGTGATGGAGATGCTGGTACTTCGTGTCGAGCACCCATTCGATCATCGGCCACGCCATCACCGGAAAGCCCGGCACGAAATGGAGATCGCCGACCGAGAACCCGGGAATCCGGTTGTAGCCGTTCGGGATGATCGTCGCGCCGGCCGGGAACACGCCCATGTTGAAGCGGTGCTGGTTTTCCGGCGATTCGAAATCGACCGGCCGGGCCGGATCGGTGTGCGTCTCGCGGATACGCTCCGAGATCAGCGCCTTCGCTTCCGGGTGCAGCTCGAGCGGCACGCCGAGCGCGGCGGCCGCGCACTGGCGCGTGTGGTCGTCCGGCGTCGCGCCGATCCCGCCCGTGGAAAACACGATGTCGCCGGATGCGACCGCGCGCGCGATCGTCGCGGTGATCCGCGCCGGATCGTCGCCGACGTATTCGGCCCAGTCGAGCGCGAGGCCGCGCGCGCCGAGCAGCTCGATGACCTTGGCCAGGTGCTTGTCCTGCCGGCGGCCCGAAAGGATTTCGTCGCCGATGATGATGATGCCGATGCTCATGCCTGCCCCATGTCGATTGCGGTGGCGCGCGAACTCGCGCGCAGGTCGTCCAGCGCGCGCAGGCAATAGTGCCCGAACCACAGCGCCGAAAAGACGAGGATGAAAGCGTAAACCCAGATCATGGCCGCCGCCACGAACGGAAACAGCACCATCATCCAGACCGACGACACCCACACGAACGTCGGCACGGTACCGAGCAGCCCGGTCGCGACGCCGATGCCGATCAGCGGCCAGCGATGCTGCCGCACCAGCGCACGTCGCTCGTCGCGGCTCGCGTGCTGCGCGAGCGCGTCGTAGGTCATCACGCGGTAGGTCAGCCAGCCCCAGATCACGGGCGGCAGCAGCGCGAAGAACGGCGGAATCAGCCACAGCGGGATCGTGACGACGAGCAGCACGACGCCGACGACGGCCGCGCCGAGCGAATTGAACACGCTGCCGAAGAACGTGCCGCCCCGCTTCGCCTCCAGCGCGGCGAACTGCCGGTTCGACAGGTGCTTGATCACGACCGGCATCGAGATCGTCGCGATCAGCAGCAGCACGGTCAGCACGATCAGCGGAATCGCGAGCGATACGACGACGAACGGCGCGACGACCGCATGCAGCTGCGACATCCCGATCGCGTCGAACATGCGGTACAGCACCGCCGTGAGCACGAAGCCGTCGAGCGCGCCGCGCGCGGCGTCGATCAGCGTTTGCCACGAGAACCACAGCACGACGCCCCACAGCAGCGCCGAGACGACGAACGGCATCAGGGTGAGCCACAGCATGCGCGGATGCAGCGCGCTGACGAAGGCCCGGACGAAGGAGCGCAGCAAGTCGTTCATGCGAACCTGTATCGACGAAGAAAAACGGGGAAAGGATAAACCACACGGCCCGCATGCGCCAAAGCGCTTGCGGGCCGTGCAGGAGAGCCGTTCAACGGGAAAGCGGCGGGGTCAGGCCGACGCCGCGCCGCGCTTCGCGGGAACGAGGCGCCGGAAGATGCGCACGAACGCGAGGCCGTGCTGCGCCCAGAAGCCGTCGCCGTAGGACACGCCTTCGATCTGCTCGCGGATGCCGGTCGGCTCGACCGTGCGGTTCCACGACGCGGTGCCGAACATCATGTCCCACCACGGGAACAGCACGCCGAAGTTGCAGCCGTACTTGGTGCCTTCGTGGCCGTAGCCGACCGCGTGGTGGCGCCGGTGGAAGGTCGGGCTCACGAGCAGGCGCTCGCCGAGCCGGCCGAACGACAGCCGCGCATTCGTATGCTGGATGCTCTGCATGAAGTTCGTGACCGCGGTCAGCACGACGAACTGCGACGGCGTCACGCCGATCACGAGCGCGATCGACGCGAAGAAGCACGACTGGATCACGTCGTCGAGCAGGTGGTTGCGGTCGTCGCACCACAGCGACATCTGCCGCTGGCTGTGATGCACCGCGTGCAGCTCCCACCAGATGCCGAACTTGTGCTGCCAGCGGTGATACCAGTAGCCGGCGAAGTCGAGCACGACGAGGTAGATCGCGAACGCGACGATCGGCCGCGACGTCACGCCGGGCCACAGATAGTCGAGGTTGACGTTCACGACGCCGTGCAGGCGCAGCCATGCCTGGAAGCCGTCGAACACCGGCTGCAGCGCAAAGAAGAAGAACAGCGCGTAGATGCCGAGCTTCGCGATCGCCGTATAGATCACGTCGACCCGCACCGCGCGGCGGTTCTGCCAGCGCTCGACCGGCAGCAGCGCCTCGAGCGGGCGCAGCAGCACGAACATCAGCACCATCTGCAGCGCGCCGATGATCACCCAGTACAGCGCGTCGTAGGTGTCCTCGTCATAGCCCATCAGGTTGAACTTGAAGAGGAGCGGCTGCACGACGTCGACGTACAGCCAGGTCTGGATGTCCGACACGAACGCATCGATCAGGTGCAGCATCGCTCGCCTCCGCCCGTCACGCGCCGTTCGCAGCCTTCCACGGCGCGCGGTCGTAGAAGTAGATCCCGTGCGGCGAACGGCCGACGGCGATCGTCTGCACCAGCTTGCGCGATGCGAGATCGATGATACCGACCTTCTTCGCGAAGCGGAACGTCACCCACAGCGTCTTCTTGTCGGCGGACAGTTCCATGTCGTCCGGTCCCGGCAGCAGGCCGGTGATGTCGCCGACGTTGGTGAGCGTGTTCTCGTCGATGATGCTGATCGTGTTCGCGACCCGGTTCGTGACCGCGACGTGCGTGCCGTCGGCGAGCGAGCGGAAGTTGTGCGCGCCGTTGCCCGTGTGGATCTGCTTGACGATCTTCTGGTTGCGCCAGTCGACCACCGCGACGTAATCCGCGCCAGTCATCCCGACCAGCAGGAACTTGTCGTCCGGCGTGAGCCACAGGCCGGCCGGCACCTTGCCGACCTTCATCTTCCACTTGACCGTCTGAGTCGCGAGGTCGACCGCCGCGATCTCGCCGGACACCTGCAGCGACACGAGCACGGTCTTGCTGTCCTTCGTGAACGCGATATGGCTCGGCATCACCGCGAGCGGCAAGCGCTTCACGAGATGCAGGTCGCGGCCGTCGTAGCCGTAGATGTCGAGCCGGTCGAGGCGCAGCCCGGTCGACACGAACCACTTGTTGTCGGGCGAAAAGCCGAGCTGGTACGGATCCTCGATGCCTTCGACCGTGCGCTGCAGCTTGCCCGTCTTCGGATCGACGAACATCAGGCTGTTCGAGACCGAATTCGCGACGATCAGCGACGAATTGTCCGGCGTCGCCATCAGGTGGTGCGGCTCCTTGCCGGTCGGCATCGTGCCGACGACCTGGCGGGTCTGCTGGTCGATCAGGGAAAGCGTCGCTTCGGCCGAATTGAGGATGATTACGTTATTGGCGTGTGCGGCGGGCGCCAGCACGGCGGCGGCCAGCGCAAGCGTGCGGCCGAAGGAAAGGAAAGTGCGCATGAAGACTCACGTCGTGGAACAGCAGTCATTGTAAAACGCTCGGCGGGCCCCACCGGTTGACGGAAGGCGGGGTTGCGCCACTTCGACGCACGTCGCGGCCGCCGTGCGGCCGGCCGCGGCGGGGCCCGCAACCGGTGCGGGCCCCGCCGGTCGCTGATGCGCTAACGCTGCATCGACTCCCACACCTTGTGCAGACGCTTGACAGAGACAGGCATCGGCGTGCGCAGTTCCTGCGCGAACAGCGAAATTCGCAGCTCCTCCAGCAGCCAGCGGAATTCCGCGAGGCGCGAATCGGCGACGCCACCGCGCTGCGACACCGCGCGCTGATACTGCTGGACGAGCGGCAGCAGCTCGCCGGACTGCTTCGCGTCGCGCGCCGGGTCGGCCTTCAGCTTGTCGATCCGCAGCGCGATGCCCTTCAGGTAGCGCGGGAAGTGTGCAAGCTGCACGTAAGGCGTGTCGATCACGAAGCGCTTGCCGACCAGCGCGGCGAGCTGCTGCTGCAGATCCGCATGGGCCTGCGCGAACGGCTTCGCCTGCGCGAGCTTCTTCGCAAGCCCCGCATACTCGGCGAGGATCTGCCCGACCAGCCGCGCGATCTCCTGCGCGAGCAGGTTCAGGCGGCTCCTGCCCTCGTCGCGGCGCGCGTGGAAGCTCGCGTCGTCGTCGGGCAGCGGATCCTGCAGGCACGCGCGGTCGAGCGCCGTGTCGATCAGCTGGTCGCGCAGTTCGTCCTGCGTGCCGAGCGACATGTACTGCATCGCCATCTCGCGCAGCCCCGGCAGGTTCTTCTCGAGGAACTTGATCGGCTCCTTCAGCTGCAGCGCGAACAGCCGCCGCAAGCCGGCTCGGTGGATCCGCGCGGCCTCCTCCGGCGAGTCGAACACTTCGACGTCGCAATGCGTGCCGCGATCGACGAGCGCAGGATAGCCGTACAGCGTCTGGCCGCGGCGGCGGATCTCCAGCAGCTCGGGAAGCTTGCCGAAGTTCCACGTCGTCAGGTTCTCGTACAGCGCGGTCGCGCCGGCTTCCGCCGGGGCGGCCGTGTGCGGCGCCGCGCCCTTGCCCGGCTTGCCGCCCTTCGCCGTCGAACCCGCCGCCGCGGCGAGCGCCGGCGCGCCGCCCGCGTCGCCGTCGCCCGCTTCGCCGCCCGGCGCGATCGTCGACGCCGCCGCGATCTTCTGGAACTGCTGCTGCGCCTGCGCGCCGAGCTCCTGGCGCAGTTGCGCCAGATTGCGCCCCATCGCGAGCTGACGGCCGTGCTCGTCGATCACCTTGAAGTTCATGAACAGGTGCGCGGGCAACGTCTCGAGCTTGAAGTCGGCCGTCTTCATCGCGACCTGGGTCTCGCCGCGCACGTCGGCGATCAGCGCCTCGACGAGGCCGCCCGCGCCGAAGCGCTCGCGGCCCGTGCGCTCGACGAAGCCGGCCGCGTATTCGGGCAGCGGCACGCAGTGCCGGCGCAGCTTCTGCGGCAGCGACTTCAGGAGCAGCTGCACCTTTTCCTTCAGCATCCCCGGCACGAGCCATTCGCAGCGGCGCGCGTCGACCTGGTTCAGCGCGTACAGCGGCACCGCGAGCGTCACGCCGTCGCGCGGCGTGCCGGGCTCGAAATGGTACGTGAGCGCCATCTCGACACCGGCCATCGTCGCGCGCTTCGGAAACAGCTCGGTCGTCACGCCGGCCGCCTCGTGGCGCATCAGGTCGTCGCGCGACAGGTACAGCAGGCGCTGCTTCTCCTCCGCCTGACCGCCCTTCTTCGCCTCGTCGCGATACCAGCGCTCGAACGCGGCGCCGGTGTGAATGCCCTCCGGAATCGCCTGGTCGTAATACGCGTAGATCAGCTCGTCGTCGACCAGCACGTCCTGGCGGCGCGACTTGTGCTCGAGCTGCTCGATGTCGGCGAGCAGCTTGCGGTTGTGCGCGAAGAACGGCAGCTTCGTGTCGAACTCGCCCTCGACCAGCGCGCCGCGGATGAACAGCTCGCGCGCCCGCGCCGGATCCTGCTTGCCGAACGCGACGCGCCGGCGGTGGTAGATCGGCAGCCCGTACAGCGTCGCGCGCTCGAACGCGCTGACCTGCGCGGGGCGCTTTTCCCAATGCGGCTCCGACAGCGATTTCTTCAGCAGATGCGCGCCGATCTTCTCGACCCACTCCGGCTCGATCTTCGCGAGACAGCGCGCATACAGCCGGCTCGTCTCGACGAGTTCGGCCGCCATCACCCAGCGGCCGGCCTTCTTCGCGAGCGCGGAGCCCGGCCACAGGTAGAACTTGATCCCGCGTGCGCCGAGGTAGTGCGGATCGTCGTCGGCCTTCATGCCGAGGTTGCCGAGCAGGCCCGTCAACAGGGCCAGATGGACCTGCTCGTAGGTCGCCTCGACCTCGTTGAGGCGCCAGCCGTGCTCGCGCACGACCGTCAGCAGCTGCGAATGGACGTCGCGCCATTCGCGCAGCCGCAGGTGCGACAGGAAGTTCTGCCGGCACGCGTCGATCAGCTGGCGGTTCGACTTCTTGTGCGCGACGGCTTCCTCGAACCACGCCCAGATCTTCAGCCACTGCAGGAATTCGGAGCGCTCGTCGGCGAACCGGCGGTGCGCCTGGTCGGCCTGCTCCTGCGCCTCGATCGGACGGTCGCGCGGGTCCTGAACGGACAGCGCGCTCGCGATGATCAGCACCTCGCGCAGCGACTGCTGGTCGCGCGCGGCGAGAATCATCCGGCCGACGCGCGGATCGAGCGGCAGCCGCGCGAGTTCGCGGCCGAGCGGCGTCAGCGCGTTGTCGTCGTCGACCGCGCCGAGTTCGTTGAGCAGCTGGTAGCCGTCCGCGATCGCGCGGCCGGGCGGCGGCTCGAGGAACGGGAACGATTCGATCGCGGTCAGGTGCAGCGACTTCATCCGCAGGATCACCGACGCGAGCGACGAGCGCAGGATTTCCGGATCGGTGAAACGCGCGCGCGCCTGGTAGTCGCTTTCCTCGTACAAGCGGATGCAGACGCCGTCGGCCACCCGGCCGCAGCGGCCCGCGCGCTGGTTCGCGGCGGCCTGCGAGATCGACTCGACCTGCAGCTGCTCGACCTTGTTCCGGTACGAATAGCGCTTCACGCGCGCGAGCCCGGTGTCGACGACGTAGCGGATGCCCGGCACCGTCAGCGACGTTTCGGCCACGTTGGTCGCGAGCACGATGCGGCGTGCGTTCGACGCCTTGAACACCTTGTCCTGGTCGGCCGCCGACAGCCGCGCGAACAGCGGCAGGATCTCGGTATGCGGCGGATGATGCTTGCGCAGCGCCTCGGCCGCCTCGCGGATCTCGCGCTCGCCGGGCAGGAACACCAGCACGTCGCCGGGGCCTTCGCGGCACAGTTCGTCGACCGCGTCGACGATCGCGTCCATCAGGTCGCGTTCGGCCTCGCGCGCGGTCTTCACGCGATCGCGGCCGCCCGTGCCTTCGGCGTGCTTCACGGCCGGGCGATCCTCGGCCACCGGCCGGTAGCGCATCTCGACCGGATACAGCCGCCCGCTCACCTCGATCACGGGCGCCGGGCGCGCGTCGGTGCCGAAATGGCGCGCGAAACGGTCGGCGTCGATCGTCGCGGACGTGACGATCAGCTTCAGGTCCGGCCGCCTCGGCAGGATTTCCTTCAGGTAGCCGAGCAGGAAGTCGATGTTCAGGCTGCGTTCGTGCGCCTCGTCGATGATCAGCGTGTCGTACGCCTTCAGCAGCGGATCGGTCTGCGTCTCGGCGAGCAGGATGCCGTCCGTCATCAGCTTGACGGACGCGCCCGGCGCGAGATTGTCGGTGAAGCGCACCTTGTAGCCGACCACCTCGCCGAACGGCGTGCCGAGCTCCTCGGCGATGCGCCGGCCGGTCGACGACGCGGCCAGGCGCCGCGGCTGCGTATGGCCGATCAGGCCCGTGCCGCCGGCGCCCAGGCCGCGGCCGAGATCGAGACAGATCTTCGGCAGCTGGGTGGTCTTGCCCGAACCCGTTTCACCGCAGACGATGACGACCTGATGACCGGCGATCGCGCGCGCGATTTCGTCGCGCTTGCCCGACACGGGCAGGCTTTCGGGGTAGGTGATCGGCGGAACGGGATTGGGCGCGACGGCCGCGCGCGGCGGACGCTCGCGGCGCGGCGCGCGCTCGCCGGCGGCCTGGGGCGCGCCCTGCGCGGCCGGCTGGCCCGGCTCGCGGCGCCGCTCGTCGCCGCGCGGCCCGCGCGGCAGCTGACCCGCCTGCTGTTGCTGCTGGCGCGGCGGCTGGCCCTGCTGCTGACGCGCATCGGCCGCCCCCTCCGGGTGCCGGGCCGACGGCGCTTTGGCCCGCGTCGGCGCGGGACTTTTAGGTACATTCGACATGGGGGCGCATTATAATCCCGCCCATGAATTCCCAAACCGACCTCCCACCCGCCCAGACCGGCGCCGCGACGCCGCCGGCCGCCGACGATTCGGCCGCCAGCCACGCGCAGTTCGTCGACTGGATGCGCTCCGTCGCGCCTTACATCCACAAGTTCCGCAACAGCACGTTCGTCGTGGGGTTCGGCGGCGAGGTGGTGCAGCAGGGGCTGCTGAACGCGCTCGTGTCCGACATCGCGCTGCTGCAGGCGATGGGCATCCAGATCGTGCTCGTGCACGGCTCGCGGCCGCAGGTCGAGGAGCAGCTGAGCCTGCATGGTGTCGAATCCGAGTTTTCGCACGGGCTGCGCATCACCGATGCGCGCGCGCTCGAATCCGCGAAGGAAGCGGCCGGCGAAGTGCGTCTCGACATCGAGGCCGCGATCAGCCAGGGTCTGCCGAACTCGCCGATGGCGCACGCGCACATCAGCGTCGTGTCCGGCAACTTCGTGACCGCCCGGCCGGTGGGGATTCTCGACGGGGTCGATTTCGCGCACACGGGCATCGTGCGCAAGATCGACGCCGAATCGATCCGTCATTCGCTCGCGAGCCGCAAGCTCGTGCTGCTGTCGCCGCTCGGCTTCTCGCCGACCGGCGAGGCGTTCAACCTGTCGATGGAAGACGTCGCATCGGCCGCCGCGATCGCGCTGCGCGCCGACAAGATCATCTTCCTGACCGAGGCGCCCGGCATCGTCGACGACGAAGGCGGCCTGATCCGCGAAATGTCGCTCGACGCCGCCGCCGAGCTGCTCGACTCCGGCAACATCCAGGGCGACGACGCGTTCTTCCTGAAGCACTCGATCCGCGCCTGCCGCGGCGGCGTGACCCGGGCCCACCTGATTCCGCAGTCGCTCGACGGCAGCATGCTGCTCGAACTGTTCCTGCACGACGGCGTCGGCACGATGATCTCGTACGAGAACCTCGAGAGCCTGCGCGAAGCGACGCCGGACGACGTCGGCGGCATCCTGTCGCTGATCGAGCCGCTCGAGTCCGACGGCACGCTGGTGCGGCGCGGCCGCCACCAGATCGAACGCGACATCGACCACTTCTCGGTGATCGAGCACGATGGCGTGCTGTTCGGCTGCGCGGCGCTGTATCCGTACCAGCAGGAGAAGATCGGCGAGATGGCGTGCCTGACGGTCGCGCCGGAAGCGCAGGGCTCGGGCGACGGCGAACGCCTGCTCAAGCGCATCGAGCAGCGCGCCCGCGCGCGCGGCCTCACGCACATCTTCGTGCTCACGACGCGCACCGAGCACTGGTTCCTCAAGCGCGGCTTCGTCAAGGTCAGCGTCGACGACCTGCCGGAAGACCGCCGCAAACTCTATAACTGGCAGCGCAAGTCGCTCGTGCTGATGAAGCAGCTCTGAGCGCAGGCACGACTGCCCTCCCCCAGACCGATTACAGGAGAAGTACACGATGGCTCGAATGATCCAATGCGCGAAGCTCGGCAAGGAAGCCGAAGGTCTCGATTTCCCGCCGCTGCCGGGCGAACTCGGCAAGCGCATCTACGAAAGCGTGTCGAAGGAAGCGTGGCAAGGCTGGCTCAAGCAGCAGACGATGCTGATCAACGAGAACCGCCTGAACATGGCCGACCCGCGCGCGCGCCAGTACCTGATGAAGCAGACCGAGAAGTACTTCTTCGGCGACGGCGCGGACCAGGCGTCCGGCTACGTGCCGCCGACGGAAGGCTGACGCACCGCGAATCGCGCGGGCCGGTCGCGCCGGCCGCGTTGCGAAGCGAAGCAAGGCAAACGGCACCGTGTATCGCACGGTGCCGTTTGCTTTTGGGAGGGCGGAATCGAGGCGATGCGATCCGTCCGGCGCGTGCGCCGCCGCCGAATCGGCAAGTCGCGCCGGCCCGGCGGATTCAACCCGCCGGTTTCAACGCACCGCGGTCGCCCGCCTGCGCGGTCTCGCCGATCGGACTTTCAGCGCTCGCGCCTTCGGCACCCCATTCGGCCGCATCGCTGCGCTCGGCCGTCGACAACTCGTCCGCGCGGTAGCCGGTGCGATTCAGCAGCGCGAGCATGCATGCGAGCGACACGAGCGCGTACAGCCCCGACGCGATCGCGACGCCGACGATGCTGCCGGTCGCGTTCAGGATCGCCTGCGCGAGCACCGGCGTGCCGCCGCCGACGACGAGCGCGCTCAACTGATACGCGAGCGACAGGCCCGTGTAGCGGATGTTGGCCGGAAACACGCGCGCGAGCACGCCGCCGACCGCGCCGTAGAACATCGCCGACGGGATCGTCGAGATGCACATCCCGGCGACGGCGATCCAGTACGAACGCGTCGCGAGCGCATGGAACATCACCGGCATCAGCACGATCTCGGGAATCAGGATCCAGCACATCGCGCGTCGCATGTCGACCTTCGACACGAACCACGCGCCGACCGGCTGCATCAGGAACTGCACGACGAGCGAGATCGACAGGATGCCGAGAAACGTGCCCTGCGCGTAGCCGAGCTCCTTCGTCGCCCACGACAGCGCGAAGGTGCTGCGGAAATACGTGACGTTGATCACCGGCAGCGTGCCGGCCGCGAGCAGCACGACGGGCCAGTGGTCGCGCACGACGTCGCGCAGCGGCAGCTTCACCGTGCGCTTGCGCGCGAGCACGCGCTGCATGTCGAGCGATTCCTCGAGCCGCAGCCGGATCACCATCCCGATGATCACGAGCACCGCCGACAGCAGGAACGGGATGCGCCAGCCCCACATCAGGAACGACGGCGTCGGCAGCGCGCTCAGCGCGAAGAAGGCGGCTGTGGCGAGCAGGTTGCCGGTGGGCGAACCCTGCTGCGCGAACGCCGCATAGAGGATGCTGCGATGCTTCGGCGCGTTCTCGCTCGCGATCAGCACCGCGCCGCCCCACTCGCCGCCGACCGCGATGCCCTGCAACACGCGCAGCACGACGAGGCCCGCCGGCGCCCACACACCGATCGACGCATAGCCGGGCAGCAGGCCGATGCCCGTCGTGGCCAGCCCCATCATCACCAGCGTGATCACGAGCGCGGTCTTTCGGCCGACGCGGTCGCCGAGATGCCCGAACACGATTCCGCCGAGCGGCCGCGCGGCGAAGCCGGCCCAGAACGTGACGAATGCGAGCAGCGTCGCGACGCCGGGATCCATCGTGCTCGAAAAGAACACCTTGCCGAATACGAGCGCGGCGGCGGTGCCGTAGATGTAGAAGTCGTACCACTCGATCGTGGTGCCGACGAACGCCGCGAGGGCGGCGCGGCCGGGCCGCGGCTGCGCGGCGGACGGGGATTGCGGACGGCTCATCGATGTCTCCATGTTTGTGATCGGCGGCGCGACTGTCGCGCGCCTTGCCGGATGGCCGGCCTTGCGCCGCCGGCTGGCGGTGGTGCTTTACGTCGCCTTACGTCGCTTTCATTGCCTTGCGTCGAGCGGCTTGTCCCTGCGATGCGCCGGCCGAGGATGCTCGCGTGCGAGCACCACTCGGCCGGTCACGCCGGGTCCGGCGCGACCTTCAGCACGCCGGCGTCGAGCAATCGTTGCTGAAGCGCGGGATCGACGCCGAGGCGGTCGAGCACCGCGCGCGTGTCGCGGCCGAGCGCGGGCGGCGGCGAACGATAGGTTGCCGGCGTGCGCGACAGCTTCACCGGCGATGCCGTGCCGCGATATGCGCCGATCTCGACGAACAATTCGCGGTGCAGCGCATGCGGGTCGCGCGCGACGTCGGCGACCGTGCGCACCGGCCCGCACGGCACGCCCGCCGCCATCAGGTCGCGCGCCAGCGGCTCGCACGAATGGGCGGCGAGCCGTGCCTCGAGTTCGGCCTTCAGTTCGGGCCGGTGCGCGCAGCGGCTGCGGTTGTCGGCGAAACGCGGATCGCCCGCGAGCGCCGGCGCCCCAAGATGCGCGACGAGGCGCGCGAACTGACGGTCGTTGCCGACCGCGAGGAAGATCGGCACCGTCGCCGTGCGATAGCTGTCGTACGGCGCGATGTTCGGATGCGCGTTGCCGCTGCGCCCGGGCACGCGCCCCGAGCCGAAGAAGTTCGGCAGGTGCGGATGCAGCAGCGACACGCCGCAGTCGTACAGCGCGATGTCGATCGACTGCCCCTGCCCGCTCTTCTCGCGCTCCGCGAGCGCCAGCAGGATGCCGGCCAGCGCGTTGAGCCCCGTGACCATGTCGACGATCGGCAACCCGATGCGCATCGCGTCGCCGTCGCGCTCGCCGTTGACGCTCATCAGCCCGGCCATCGCCTGGATCACCGCGTCGTAGCCGGGCAGCCCGCCGAGCGGGCCGTCCTCGCCGAAGCCCGTCACCGCGCAGTGGATCAGGCGCGGGAAACGCGGCTGCAGGTCGCGCGCATAGTCCATGCCCCAGCGCGCGAGCGTGCCGGGCTTGAAGTTCTCGACGAGCACGTCGGCGTCCTCCAGCAGGCGCCACAGGATCGCGCGCCCGTCGTCGCGGGACAGGTCGAGCGCGAGCCCCTCCTTGTTGCGGTTCATGCCCATGAAATACCACGCGGTGTCGCCGAGGAACGGCGGCCCCCAGCCGCGCGTCTCGTCGCCGTCCGGCGGCTCGATCTTGATCACGGTCGCGCCGTGATCGGCGAGCGCCTGCGTGCAGTACGGACCGCCGAGCACGCGGCTCAGGTCGACGACCTTGAGCCCGTCGAGCGCGCCGCGCGGCGCGTTCATCGCTTCCGTCGCGCTCATCGTTCGACCTCCGGCAGCAGGTCGAGCGCCATGTCGAGCGGCACCGGCGTGCCACGCAGCAGCGCGTCGAACGCCGC
Source organism: Burkholderia sp. RF4-BP95 (assembly GCF_001521985.1). Taxonomy (NCBI): domain Bacteria; kingdom Pseudomonadati; phylum Pseudomonadota; class Betaproteobacteria; order Burkholderiales; family Burkholderiaceae; genus Burkholderia; species Burkholderia sp. RF4-BP95. The sequence continues at coordinate 121,120 of NZ_LOSX01000034.1, forward strand.
TGCTTCGTCGTCGCGCGACGCCGGTGCGAGCGGGTCGACCGGCAGCAGCTTGTAACGCACGACCAGGTGCGCGAGCGCGAGGCGCCGGTAATCGGGTGCGAGCCGGGCGCCCTCGCACGCCATCAGCACGGCCGCGCTCGCGTAGTAAAGCGCCGACGCGGCCTGCCGCACGCGCGCGTCGTCGCCTTCCGCCGCGACCCGCGCGAGCGCATCGCACGCGCGCGCGAGAATGCGCCGCAGCGCCGCGCGGCTCGCGTCGGGCAGCGGCGCCGCGCCGAGCCGGTCGCCGAGGAACGTGCGCAGCGCGTCGAGCGCCTGCTCGCGCTGCGCGGCGCGCGCGACGTCGAGCGCGACGATGTTGCTGGTGCCTTCCCAGATCGAGCCGAGATGCGCGTCGCGCACGAGGCGCGCATCGCTCCATTCCTCGATGTAGCCGGTGCCGCCGCGCACCTCCATCGCGTCGCCCGTCACGCGGCGCGCATCGCGGCACGCGCGGAACTTGATCAGCGGCGTCAGGATGCGCACGCAGCGCGCGGCCTGCTCGTCGCCCGCATCCGCCTGCGGCAGCAGCAGCGCGATCTGCATGAACATCGCGCGCGCGGCCTCGGCGGGCAGCAGCATCTTCATCAACTGACGCTGCATCAGCGGCATCTCGATCAGCTTGCGGCCGAACGCGGCGCGATGCGCGGCCACGTGCAGCGACTCGTTCAGCGCGCGCCGCATCAGGCCCGCCGCGCGCACGCCGTTCGACAGCCGCGACATGTTGATCATGTCGGCCATCTGGTGAAAGCCGCGGCCGATCTCGCCGATCAGCCAGGCCTGCGCACCTTCGAGCGCGATCTCGCCGCTCGCCATCGAACGGCTGCCGAGCTTGTCCTTCAGCCGCACGATCCGGTAGCGATTGCGCGTGCCGTCCGGCAGCGTCTTCGGCAGCAGGAACAGCGCGAGGCCCTTGATGCCGTCCGGCGCGCCGTCGGGCCGCGCGAGCACCATCGCCAGGTCGGCGTCCGCGTTCGAGCAGAACCACTTGTCGCCGTACAGGCGCCACACCGCCCCGCCTTGCGCGTCGGTTTCGCGCACCGCGCGCGTCGCGATGCGGCCGACGTCGGAGCCGGCCGCCTGCTCGGTCATGAACATCGCGCCCTGGAACAGCGTGTCGAAATCGCGCGACGCGAGCCTCGGTAGATAGTGTTCGACGAGCGCCGGATCGCCGAAACGACGCAGCGTACGCGTCAGCGAATCGGTCATGCTGACCGGGCAGCACAACCCGAATTCCGCCTGCACGAACAGGAACGTCAGCGCGTACTTGACGAGCGGCGCCACCGCCTCGGGCTGGTGGCTCAGCGCCGCGAGCCCGAGCTCCGAGTAAGCGACCCGTTCGAGCGCGACATACGCGGGATCCTTGTCGATCCGCTGCACGGCTTCGCCGCGCCGGTTGCGATGCTCGAGCACGGGCGGATGCTTGTCCGCGCGCGACGCCCACGCGTCGAGTTCGCCCGACACGCGCGCGCCGAGCGCGTGCAGCTGCGGTTCGAGTGCCGCGTAGCGGGTCGCGCCGAGATGCAGTTTCAGCAACGCGCCGAGATCGGGATCGGCCGTGAAGAAGTTGATGCCCCGGCTATCGGGGATGTTGTTGGCCGCGCCGGTGTCCGGCGTGCGAGCGGTGTCGTTCATGCATGCGTCTCCATGGAGGCCCGGCTGCCGGCCGGTGCCCTCGCCGTGGTGGCGCGGCCGGCTGGTGCCAGGCGTTCAGCAGAGCGTAGGCGCGCGATCGATAAGCGTCCAATACAGGATTTATCCGGTACGATAGACGACACTTATCGATGCCGATGCGGGGAGGACGGACCATGGAACTGAGGCAGTTGCGCTACTTCGTGGCGGTCGCCGAGGAGCTGCATTTCGGGCGCGCGGCGAAGCGCCTGTTCATCTCGCAGCCGGCGCTGAGCTTCGACATCCGCAAGTTCGAGGATGCGCTCGGCGTGCAGCTTTTTTCCCGCACCAACAAGACGGTCGCGCTGACCAACGCGGGCGCGGTGCTGCTCGGCGAAGCGCGCCGGCTGCTGCTGCAGGCGGCCGAGGCCGAGCGGCTCACGGTGCGCTCGGCGTCCGGTCTCGCGGGACGGCTGCGGATCGGCTTCGTCCATTCGATGCTGTATCGCGGGCTGCCCGACGCGGTGCGACGCTTCGAGGCCGACTATCCGGGCGTCGAAATCGTGCTGAGCGAGATGAACACGCAGGCGCAGGTGCAGGCGATCCAGCGCGGCCAGATCGATCTCGGCTACGCGCACTGGGGCCACTGCCCGCCCGAGGTCGAATCGGCGCCCGTCTACGCGGAACCGTTCGTGTGCTGCCTGCCGGCCGCGCATCCGCTCGCGCGGCGCCGGCAGGTCGCCCTCGCCGCGCTGGCCGCGGAACCGTTCATCCTGTTTCCGCGCGACGCGGCGCCGCACTATCACGACCTGATCATCGCGCAATGCGTGAACGCGGGATTCAGCCCGCTGATCCGTCACGAGGCGCGGCTCTGGCAGACGATCCTGTCGATGATCGAATTCGGGATGGGCATCGCGCTGGTGCCGCGCGTGCTGCAGCAGGTGAAGAGCGACCGGCTCGCGTTCCGGCCGCTGAAGGATGCGTCGCTGGAATCGCGCACGCTGGAGCTGAAGCGCAGCGGCACCGCCGAACCAGTCGCGCTGCGCTTCGCCGACTACGTGCGCGCGTCGATCGACGCGCTGCCCGCGCTCGCGGGCTGAGCCGGCGCCCCGGTACGTCTCCGCTATTTCGCTTCCGGCTGCAGCACCGGCTGCGCGCGCCGATACCACACCGCATACACGACGGACAGCGCGATCAGGAACGGAATGCCGAAGATCAGCGTCATGTGGAATTCGGCCGTGAAGTACGTCGTCACCATCACCGCGAGCATCAGCGCCGCGCCGAGCAGCGTCAGCAGCGGGAAGCCGCGCATCCGGAACGCGGGCGCCGGCAGGCCGAGCGCCGCGCGACGCCGCCGGAAGCAGTAATGCGTGACGAAGATCATCATCCACGTGAACAGCGCGCCGAACATCGACACCGACATCATGATCGTGAACGACGCGTCCGGATACAGCACGCTCAGGACCGTCGCGAGCGCGATGCCGAGCGTCGACAGCATCAGCGCGCCGAACGGCACGCCGCGCGTGTTCACCTCGCCGAGCGCCTTCGGCGCATGACCCGCGCGCGACAGGCTGAACATCATCCGCGTCGTGATGTAGAGCTGGCTGTTCATCGCGGACAGCGCGGCGATCAGCACAACGAAGTTGATCAGCCCGGCCGCGCCCGGCAGGTGGATCGCCTCCATCACCTTCACGAACGGGCTTTCGTCGCGCCCCGCCGCCGTCCACGGCACGATCGCGAGCATCAGCGCGAGCGTGACGAGGTAGAACAGCACGAGCCGCACGATCGTCGAGCGGAACGCGCGCGTCACCGCGCGCTCGGGATCTTCCGCCTCGCCCGCCGCGACCGCGATCATCTCGATGCTCAGGTAGCTGAAGATCGACACGATCACCGCGACCCACATCCCCCACATCCCCTTCGGGAAGAACCCGCCGTGCTCGGTGTAATGGTGGAAGCCCGCGCCGGCCGCGCCGTCGCCGACCAGCGCCGGATTGCCGAACACGACGTATGCGCCCAGCACGATGAAGCCGACGATCGCCGCGATCTTCACGACCGAGAAGCCGTATTCGACCGCGCCGAACACGTCGACGCTGCGCGCGTTGACGAACACGAGCAGCGCCGAGAAGCCGACGATCCACAGCCAGCCCGGCACGCCCGGGAACCAGTACTTCATGTACAGCGCGATCGCGGTGACTTCGGTGCCGACCGCGAGCACGATGCACGCCCAGTACGCATAGCGCACGAGGAACCCGGCCCACGGGCTCACGTAATGTTCGGCGTACGCGCCGAACGACCCGGAAGTCGGGTGCGCGACCGTCATCTCCGCGAGACAGCCCATCAGCAGCAGCGAGATAAACGCGCCGATCGCGTAGCTGACGAGCACGCTCGGGCCGGCAAAGCCGATCGCGAACCCGCTGCCGAGAAAGAGACCCGTGCCGATCGCACCGCCGATCGCGATCATCGCCATCTGCCGTGCGGAAAGCGTGCGGCGCAGACCCTGCTCGCGCGCCGCGATGTGCTGGAATTGCCCTTCTGGTTGCATCGAATGACCTCGTTCGAAAACGTGTGTCCGGTCGAAACATCGACGGCGCACGGACCGGTGCCGGACCGCACCGGCCACCGCGCGCCGCGTGCTCAGAACATGTGGCGCAAGCCGGCCGCGATACCCGTCTGGTTGCCGCGTCCGGGCATTTCGGTGAACGCGCCGCCGGTCACCCGGTTGTAGTCGACCGTCGCGTAGACCTGCGTCGCCTTCGACAGAGCGTACTCGGCCTCGAGCACGCCCGTATAGCGCTTCCCGCCGTTGCCTGCGACGCCGTTGACGTTGCGGATGTCGTCGTAGTACGCGACGCCCGTCACCGATACCGCCGGCGTGACCTTCACGCTCGCGCCGGTATAGAAGATCGCGTCGCGGCGCGGATTGTCGGCGAACGAACCGTAGGTCACGTCGCGGCCCGGCGCGTTCAGCAGTTGCCGGTCGAGCAGGCCCGTGCGGTCGATGCCGCCGAGGTAGCCCGCGTACAGCGTCGCCGCGCCGAACGCGTAGCGTGCGCCCGCGCCCCATGCCTGCTGCGCACGGCTGTTCAGGTCGCGCACCTGCTGGTAGGTCGCGCCGACCATCAGCCCGCCGAGCGTGTACGACACGTGCGTGCCCCAGTACGCATTCGCGCCGAGGCTGCCCGCGACGCCGCCGAAGCCGTAGCTCGCGCCGACGTTCAGCCCGCCGAACGTGCCGTCGTAGCTGACGACGTTGCTCGCGCGGCCCTGCGTGAGGAAGTACGGCCACATGTTGGCCGTATAGTTGCCGACCGTCAGCGGATCGAGATCGCCGAACAGGTTGAACGCCTCGGTCGCCTGCCGGCCGAGCTTCACGGTGCCCCAGTCGCTCGCCAGGCCGACATACGCGTAGCGGCCGAACAGCGCGCCGTCGAGCTGCCCGTTCTGCGGCTCGAAGCCGCTCTCGAGCTGGAAGACCGCCTTCAGCCCGCCGCCGAGCGCTTCGCTGCCCTTTAAGCCCCAGCGGCTGTTGGTGATCGCGCCGTTGGTCATCTGCACGCTCGCGTCGTTCGACGCGTTCGCATGCGTCGTGTAGCGAATGCTCTGGTCGACGATGCCGTATAGCGTCACGCTGCTCTGCGCCATCGCGCCGCTCGCGGCGAGCAGGCCCGCCATCGTCGGTACTGCGAATCGAGTGATACGCCTCATCTTCGTCTCCATCCTTGTCTGAATATTTGATGTTCGTCGGGGGGTGTTGGTGCTTGTCGTTGATCGTGGGTGCTGCGATCGTCGCGAAGTCGCGTGCCGGCTAGCCGCGTGCCGCCGGCAGCGCGACGTACGCGACGAGTTCGACGCGCATGTCCGGGTGCGCGAAGCCCTGCACGCCCACGCACGTGCGGTTCGGGTACGGTTCGTGAAAGTGGCGCCGGTATTCGGCGTCGAATTCGGGCATCGCCTTCACGTCGGACAGATAGACGAGCACCTGCGCGACGTCGTCCATCGTCGCGCCGGCCGCCGCGACGGCCTTCGCGAGATTGCCGAGCGTGATGCGCGCCTGCTCGGTCATCGTGTCGCCGGCGATCGCGCCGGACGCATCGACCGGCCCGTGGCCGGTAAACATCAGCCCGCTCGCGCGGGTCGCCCACGAGAACGGCTGCGCGAGTTGCGGCAAGTCGACCGGGATCGTGTCTGCCATCGTGTCCTCCTTCGGTTCGGGGCCGGCCGCTCAGGCGGCCTGGCGCGACGTGCCGCCGAGCACGTCGGCGATCGCGTTCGCGACGTGGTCGACGTTCGCGTCGTTCAGGCCCGCGATGCACATGCGGCCCGAGCGCAGCAGGTAGACGCCGTGCGACGCGCGCAGCCGGTCCACGTCGGTCGCGGCGATGCCCGTGTAGCTGAACATGCCGCGCTGCGTGACGAGCGCATCGAACGCGCTCGACGGCAGGCGCGCGTCGAGCCGCGTCTTCAGCGCGCCGCGCATGCGCTTGATGCGCGTGCGCACCTCGGCCACCTCGTCTTCCCAGCACGCCCGCAGGACGTCGTCGTTCAGCACGGCCGACACGAGCTGCGCGCCGAACAGCGGCGGGCTCGAATAGGTGCGGCGCACGCCGGCCTGCAACTGGCTCAGCACCGTCGCCGCTTCGCCCGCGCTCGCGCAGACGATGGACAGGCCGCCCACGCGCTCGCCGTACAGCGAGAAGTTCTTCGAGAACGAGTTGCTGACGATCGCCGGCAGTCCCGCTTCGACGATCGCGCGCACGGCCCATGCGTCGTCGTCGAGCCCGTCGCCGAAGCCCTGGTACGCCATGTCGAGGAACGGAATCAGCCCGCGGCGCGCGAGCACGTCGATCACCGCGCGCCATGCGTCGCGGCCGAGGTCGAGGCCCGTCGGGTTGTGGCAGCACGGCTGCAGCAGCACGATGCTGCGCGCGGGCAGCGCGTCGAGCGCCGCGAGCATCGCGTCGACGCGCAGGTCGTTGCGCGCTTCGTCGTAGTACGGATACGTGTGCACGTCGAGGCCGGCCGCCGCGAAGATCACGCGATGGTTGTCCCACGTCGGATCGCTGATCCAGATCGCGCTGTCGGGGAAATAGCGCTTCACGAACTCCGCGCCGAGCCGCAGCGCGCCCGAGCCGCCGAGCGTCTGCAGCGTCGCGATACGCCCTTGCGCGAGCGCCGCGCAGTCGGCGCCGAACACGAGGCGCTGCACGCCCTGCCGATACGCGGCGAGCCCTTCCATCGGCAGATACGTATGCGGCGCGCCGGCTTCGCGCACGCGCTCGGCCGCGAGACGCGTGCTCTCCAGCACGGGGATGCGGCCCGCTTCGTCGTAGTAGAGACCGATGCTGAGGTTGACCTTGTGCGGATGGGCATCCTGCTGGAACGCCTGGAACAGCGACAGGATCGGGTCGCCCGGATAGGCGGGAATGTGTTCGTACATGGCGGAATGACGCTGGAAGTTGAAGGCGGCGAGTCGGCCGGCGGCGTGACAGCGCGTCAGGCCGTGCGGTCGAGGCATGGGGCGCATGTTATCGAGGACGAAATAGAATGAGCTTCACTTTTCGATGACGAATCGCCGCCATTGCAGTAGAGTCTGCGCTTGTCATCTCAAAAATTATGGGATTCTGCGAAATGAATCTGGATCGAACCGACATGCGGATCCTCCGGCATCTCGAGCGGGACGGACGCATCAGCAATCAGGACCTCGCGAATGCGGTCGCGCTGTCGCCGTCGGCGTGCCTGCGGCGCGTGAAGCTGCTCGAGGAACGCGGCGCCATTTCGGGCTACCGCTGCACGATCGATCCGAAGAAGGTCGGCGTCGCATTCGAGGCGCTCGTGCACGTGTCGATGCGGCCGGACGTGCCCGAATGGCACGACCGGTTCGTGGAGGCGATCCAGCAGTGGCCGGAAGTCATCGCCGCGCAGATCGTGACGGGCGGCTCGAACTACGTGCTGACGGTGCGGGCGCGCGACCTCGACCACTATTCCGACTTCGTGATCAACCGCCTGCACCGCGCGACGGGCGTGATGTCGATCAATTCGAGCATCGTGCTCGCGACGCTCAAGCGCGACGGCTCGATCCTCGATCTCGTCGAGCCGTCGACGGCCGGCTGACGAACCTTTTGTACCGGCCTGAAAAATATTTGAAGAAAGTGCTTTACGAACCCGAAAAGCTCTGACATAATTTCAGCTTCTTTGGGCGGTTAGCTCAGCGGTAGAGCACTGCCTTCACACGGCAGGGGTCACTGGTTCGATCCCAGTACCGCCCACCAAAGAATTCAAGGGCCTGCGTCTCACGACGCAGGCCCTTTTCGTTTTGCGGCCGCCTTTCTGCTGCGGCCCGCCTCCCCTGCACGCTTCCTTGCGCTCGCGAGCCCGTTCGACGGGCAACGACGCTGCGACCACATGCAATCGCCGCGTCGCGACGACTGACTACCCTGCCCGCCTCACCCGCTCCGCCGTCGCATCGAACGCGCGCTTCGCCTTGTCGACGATCTCGTCGACCTCCGCCTTCCTGATCACCAGCGGCGGCGACAGCAGCATCCGGTCGCCGGTCGCGCGCATGATCAGATTCCCGTTGAAGCAGAAGTCGCGGCAGATGGTGCCGATATCGACGCTGGCGTCGAACCGCTCGCGCCGCGCGCGATCGCGCGCGAGCTGGACACCCGCGACCAGTCCCGCCCCGGCGATCTCGCCGACGATCGGATGATCGCCGAGCGCTTCCCGCAGCCGACGCTGGAAATACGGCCCGATGTCGCGCTTCACGCGCTCGACGATTCCCTCGTCGCGCAGCAGCTTCAGGTTCGCGACCGCCACCGCCGCCGCGACCGGATGGCCCGAGTACGTGAGGCCGTGATTGAATTCGCCGTTGTCGATGATCGGTCGCGCGATGCGTTCGTGGATGCCCACCGCGCCCATCGGCACGTAACCCGACGTCAGGCCCTTGGCCATCGTGATCAGGTCCGGCTCGAAGCCGAAGTGCTGATGCGCGAACCATTCGCCGGT
>NZ_LOSX01000035.1:0-29123 GCF_001521985.1 Burkholderia sp. RF4-BP95
ACGATGTGCGCAAACCATCGATTGACGAGCGGGTCGGACAGTTGCGTCGCGCACCGGAACGATGGTCGATCCATCTCCTGGATTCCAAAAACAAAAATGGCTGCACGAGGCGGACGCAAACGAAACAACCCGGCCGAAGCCGGGTTGAAAGTGCAAAGAAAGGGGCTATCGTGGTCGGTGGACAGCGACTAACTCGACTTGTGTCAATTTCGTCGTTCGCAAGTGGCTACCAATCATTTCTTCTATCATCCTCTTGCCTTCGGCAGTGCGCACGCCCAACGACTCGATAACCTCATCCCTTGATTTTCCACTCTGCGCCAACGCTGGCCCACGATTCGAAATAGCATAACGTTCCAGTGCCGTACGCGCCTTCTCACTTTGCAAACCCAACTCCGTTGCGATCACATCACACGACTCACCATTGCGCACGCGGTCGCGCGCGATGCTGGGAGTCGGACCGGCAGCCACAGCGAACTCCAAGAGCTCTCGAGGCGAGCACGGAGAATATGGAGAGTCCGAAGCTACCGGAGTTTCAGGAATACCGTGTTCCACTGCGACTAGCCGACAAGACGTACCGCGTATCACGCGGGCCGTCGCAATCACCATCGCGAGCTCAAGAGACGAATTTTCCGATGTCGCCTTTCGTAAATTGTCCGCAGCCGCGCGCACAAGTGCGCCCCCTTTTACGTAAGGTGTCTTGCTTTCATCGATCCATGTCGCGACGCGGACAAGGTCATCAGCCCCCCGTAGCTTGACGCAATTCGTCTCATCTGGAGACAGCGGTAACGTTTCCGAGCGCATCGCTTTCGGAAACTGGTCCGCACTGCAAGCGATTTTGACAATATCTGCGCGGACCTGATCCGCTCCAGGCTCAGCGTGCTCTATGGCTAACCTGCAAACCTTCTTGAGATCGATATTAGATACTGAAGCACCGCCTATGGGTAACATGGACGCCTCCATTGTCGATGGCTGCACTATCGAGCGGTTGCGCGTACCGCGCTATCGGATATTGATCACCTTGGCACGCGCCCCCGTTCGTGGGGCGGCGGGGCCATCATTGAGCTGCACGAGGCTTAGAAGATGTTTCAAAAAAGAGCGAAAAGGGCTGTAATGGGATGGTCACCCCACCTCGCAGCGAGTAGGCTGCTGAGACCTTTCCTCGGGAGGTCATTGCCAGGGACAACGTCACGATGATTGGGATTGATTTGGGCAAGCATTCTTTCCATCTGCATGGGCAGGATCGCGTAGGCAAAGTCGTGTTTCGCAAGAAGGTATCGCGGAAGCAGCTGCTTGAGTTCTTCGCCACGTTCCATCCTTGTACTGCTGTCATGGAGGCCTGCGCAGGTGCGCATTGGATGGCACGTAAGCTCAGCGAGTTCGGAAACGCCGTCAAGCTGATCTCTCCGCAATTCGTACGCCCGTTCGTCAAGTGCAACAAAAACGACTTCGTTGATGCCGAGGCTATATGCGAAGCGTGCGTCACGACCATCGATGCGGTTTGTGACACCCAAGACGGAATTCCAGCCGACACTTTCCGCGCCCCATCGAGTTCGCCAAGCTCCGGTTTGCGATCGGGTGTGCACGACCAACCAGATGCATGGATTCCTGCTTGAATTCGGAATCAGCCTCCCCGTCGGCCACGCTGTTGTGAAGCGCTTGCCTGCGGTACTCGCCGAGTATCGACTGCCGCCGCGCCTCGGCGCGATCCTTGACCGTTTGCATGAGCGCTTCAAATATCTTACAGAGCAGATTCGCGCTATAGAGAAGGCACTCGAAGGGCAGCTCACCGATGATTCTCTCGGTTGACGGTTACTGACGATTCGGCCTTGTACAGCCCGTTGCTCGTCTCGGTCAGCGCATTATCGTATGAGTCGCCGACGCTGGCCGCAGATGGTTCGCCAGTTCCAGTAGAGCGGGGTGCCAAATTGTCGAGAGTTACTGAGCAAAGACCATGTTGTAGTGACGAATGCAGAGTTTTGGACCATGATCGCATTTGAATAGCAATGCTCAGTGAATCGCGAGAAAGTAAAGTTTTCGCGGACCGACGGAGGAGGCAGATATGGACCCTATTGCGCGATCCGTACCATTGAGGGCTGCAGCTACAATTCGAGGGAGTAGTCCGCTTGCCGATATTTTATCGATTCGACGACAGATCGTTGAAGTTGCTTGCCAACAGAGCTTAATGCCAATGCGGGTCGAAGATCGACGAAATGCGGCGGTTCAGCTAAATAGTTGGGGGCGTATTAGGCTGCGTGACGATCTTACCCGGGTAGCGGTAAAGATTAGCGGGCGCGAAATACCTGAGCCTGTCAAACGAAATCTGGTGCGGCTTGCTGGAGAAGCGTTGCGTAATGCGACGGTGGCGGGTACGTCACTGGAACTAGCGGCTGAAATCGCACAAGCACGTGCGAAAGGTGGTGCGCGCTGCAGTGAAGTTGCGTGGGACCACGGAATCTGGCCGATCTATCCTGAGACTACAGGGAACGTGGTTCCGAAGGCCGAATTGTTCCAGGCTCAATTGGAGTTGCAAAAAGGCGTAATCGACGGACCGGCGGGCGAGCGCGTGGCTCGTGGAGAATCGTGTAAGACGGTTGCGCTCGAGCATGGAATCTGGAGCGAGTCGGCGCGGTTGGCACTGGAGCGGAAGGCAATCAATACGTCAGGGGTGAAAATGGCACTACGCGGTGAATCAGCGGCCGCGATCGCAGGGGAACTCGGGATTTGTTCCATACAAGCTCGAACGGAGTTGAGGGACATCGTCGCCTTCATTTATCCGGTGGTGCGAGGCGGTTCAATTGGAGGAATTTCTCAATACTTTTGAATCGTATTCGAGCATACAATTTAATGATGAATCTTGGGATTGGTGGTTGCGCTTAGCTCGACGATTGGAGAGTCAATTTGGAGATTTCCGTTTTCAAATAATTGAATTGATCAACGAATGCAGTTGACACTGCGATTGACCTGAACCTCGTCTACGCCGTTTTTTTAGCTTATGACCGCCTCGTACGGTGTTTTTTATTTTGTCCTATGCTCAGCTTGGCGGCTCGTCTTGGCGTAACCGCTTCGCCGCAAGCCCCGTTTCCCACGGACTACGTCACCTTGCCAGTGTCGGCCAGTCACTGCCGATTCGGCTTACTTCCTCTGGCAGCAGAGGGGGCACGCTCCGGTACTGCAACGTCAACTCCTCCGGAGCCCTGCATTCCAAGCAGGCTCAAGCAACTCACCTCCATACGGGCGGGCCACGCTGGTTGGGCGTACTATACGTGATGTCCGTCACCCAGATCTTGTTTGCCAGCCCAACATCGAAGTTGCGTTTAACGAGATTCGGCGCCAACACGGATGGCTTGCCAGCGGCGTAGTGCCGCGTCCGATAGTCATGTTGCGACATGATGTTGTTTTCTCACATCAGGCGGCCAACGCGATGCTTGTTGCACGTTTCTCCGGCCTCCCTCAGATCTTGAAGAATTCGGGGCGCTCCGTAAATTCCGTGATTGGCCTTGAAGGATGCGCGAATCAAACGCAGGAAACGCGAAAATTCCTGCGTACGATCAGAAATCGGTATTTGCAACCAAGCGTAGTAGCCGCGCGGAGTGACACACGTGACCTCGCACAATGTTCGAGTACCAGTTGGTTATCGACTGCCTACGAAATCATGGGAACTCCAGTGAAGCTGGTCGATCGTGAATTGAGTCATGAACCTATTCCGGGAACCGGGAGTCAGAGCGCGGTATCTTCTGCTGCGTTTTCGGGAATTTGTGGAGAGCAAGGATGGTAGTGGGTAGGATTGCTTGTTAATATTTTTATGAGTCTATCTTCTAGTAGGCCATAGTATCTATCCCTCGGATGCCATGCGTTGCCGGGGTGGTGAAGTGTCTCGTAATTTCCGGTTCGTGCGAATGTTTTATTGGCGATATGACTCAATGCTGTCGCCATTTGACCTGGCTTGCCGCGGTACAAGGCGAGTCTTGCATATGCCGTCGAATGATTGAATGCATGTGCTCTGACGTGCAAGATTGCGCGGTTGATGAAGTTCATGACAGTGTGTGATCCTTGTTCCATATTGAAAAGATGGCACGGCGCATCGGCGATTACCGACTGAAGTCGTGCTTCGAGCTCCCCCGCGACTCACTCGAGTCATTGGCAACGCTGATCATGCGCAACCGACGGAAGCGGAATCAACTGCTCTTAATGGGGGGGGGATTTGCTAGCGGATTAATCGACATGGTGATATGGGTTGAACATTGATTGTCAAGATTTGCGCATCAGCCTGGGCATGCCACTACCCTAAAGAGCTGGGTTTTGTCGCACGAATTGTTCGATATGCGAGGCCATGTCCCTTGATTGCAGGTTGCAATGCAATTTTGACCGTGAATCCATTGTGACGTTCATGCATATGGGATTTGCGTGAGGTGAAACTCGATAATCTCCTTTCTCGGAGGCATTTACCCCACTCGCTTTCTTTGGAGGAAGGCGAGGGCCTGGAGGTTTCGGCTGGCCCAGCTTTGCCGGGAGAGGTGTCTAGAAAGCGAGTAGGGCGGTCATCGGTGTCGCGCGTATGCATGGCGGCAATGCGGCGGGCGGTTGGCGATACGGCGTGCAAACATTGCCTTTCCAACCACGCAGCTTGTTGGCACCGACGCATGAGGTGTGGACTCCAGTGCCTGCCCACGCGACCGGTCTGAGGGTAAAGTAGGGCGTCGGTGCTTTCCGGTGCTGCGTGATCGACGACGACATGGCCAGGATTTTTATTAGGCAGCCGATGAACAGTGGCGATTGTCGCTGATTGGGCGATAGGAGGGCCGATTCCTGACGCGGGGACGTTGTTGTAGACGGCCGTACAGCGGTGAGAATGCGTGTGTCTACGCCGAAACTCGGTAATGGAGATTGCGTTCCTACGGGGATTGCATAGCGCAAGCGTGAGATTCAAGGCCGCCTTCTATACATCATGCGATGTACACCGTAAAAGTGAAGGTGAAATATCGATTTTGAGTGGAGATTGATGCGTAATTTTTCGAACTGCTTCTCCCTTCGAGGCGTTCGCCGGTGTCGATGTTCCACGTGCTGAGTTCGGGTCAACTACTGAACGCTTGGAAACGGATGTTCCGGTTGAGACTCGCGAATGGCTCTGGCAATTTGCCTAACATGATCGGCAATGGTTTGTCGACCAGGAATCAGGGATGGCATCGTCATGGCGATTTTGTCGAGACGGCTGCAATACGCGGGTTTGCTGATGAGATTGCGAGCGGCGAGGTCATTGACCAGTTCTTCGAGGGCGAGATGGTGCGCAACAAGGATGGCGGTGAGTTCGTTGCTGATATCGTCAGCTTGATCGTAAATGTCCATGCGAGTCCTTTTATACAGTAATCTATTTAACAATGATGCTATTCTACATAGAGTTCTGTCTTTCATCATATGCACTGGCTGATTCGTGAGCGATTTTTGAATGGAGGTATAATTAATGGCAACGTAGAGGCCTTGACGAGAATTTTGTAAAAAATATACGAAGGGCAAACCTTGTCGACACGATGGCAGTCGTCGAGGCGCCCTCCAAACGTGGGGGGGGTTCCTTATGGTTGGTTGAATTCCACTACTGAGAATCATTAATGATATTTGCGATATCGTTGACGATCGAAAATGGTTCGAGCTCGGAGCTTGATGTCCTTGTTGGCCGTCGTGTGACCGGCGGCTACCGCCGTGTTCTGATCGTAATCCTCCTGACCTGGCGAGCGAACTCGAAATGCGCGTCATCGAGCGTGACTCATTGTCATCGATCGCTAATGTGATGGGCGGGAAGATGAAGGTGCGACGGGTGAGGATTGTGCAAGATGTGTCCCGAGTGATGGCGCGCGTTGCCAACCAACAACCATTGCGAGGAGGGACGGGGCGTTGGACAGGAGTAAGGAGCCTCTAAAATCTATGGCCATCCCCATTTTTGCACAACTGATTTTTGACGCTGTGGTTGGCTTGCCTAAATCTGTCCGGCGTTGTTGTGGGGATGTCTCCCTGCGCCATGATGAGAGTCGCGCCTGACAATCCTGAAAAGCCGCACGGCTTCGAGAGCCAATTTTTACGTCAGGGTGCTTTTCAGGCCGTTGTGCCGTTCACGTCATCAAATTTCAGCAATCGCAAAACCAGGTGGGTGGACTTCGGTAGAGCGGATACAGAATCCGTTGGTCAGGCCGCACGGCCACCGATCCCGCGTCGAATACGGTGTTGCGGGTTGCTAGCGCCCACGCTGTGCGCGCCAGTTTGTTCACCAGTGAGCAGGCCACACGCCGTTTGAATGCCGTCGTGTCAGCATGGTGTGCCCAGGTGGCGAGCGGGCCGGTCTGCCGGGTGAGCCGCTGTATGTAGGCCCGGGCACACTGCACGAGCAGGCGCCGGGTATTCTTATTTCCCTCTTGCCTATGCCGAACAGATTGGCTCTGCCCCCGGTGCTGTACTGACGTGGCATTAACCCGACCGACGCGGCGAAGTCTCGACTACTGCCGTACTGCTTGCCATCGCCCATTTCGGCGGCCAGTACGTTTGCCGTGGCTGGACCGACGCCAGACGATGACCGATCTCATCATCGGCCAGCTGACGCGACATCTCCTTATCGATCTCGCTGATCTGTCCGGCAAGTTACTTGAAATGGCTATGTACGCGGTCGAGGATTGCGACTAGGCGTGGAAGCAAGGCATGCTCAGCAAGCACGATCGGCAAGCGTGTGATGACGGCGTGGCCGACCGGCAGGCTGATGCCGAATCCCAGCAGGAAGCCGCGCATCTGGTTGCTAGTGTTCGTGTGGTCACGCACCAGCGAATCGCGGGCGCGGTGCAGGGCGGATAGTGTTTGTTGCGCTTGCGTCTTCGGCGTTACGAACCGCATAGCAGGGCGCGACGCTGCCTAGCAGATCGCTTCGGCATCGAAGAAGCCATTCTTTGCTACTCTTGACGAAGGGCAACACGAACTGCGGGGAGAAGAGTTTGACCTGATGCCCGAGCACTGCCAGCTTGCAGGTCATGTGGTGCGCACCGGCAAAAGCCTCCACCACTACTTTGCAGACATGGAAACTGGCGAAAAACGCTACAAGCTACTTGCGGCTCACCTTGTTGCGAAACACAGCCTTGCCGTGCCCGTCCTGTCCATGAAGGTGAAATAAGTGCTTGCCGCGGTCAATTCCAGCCAGCGTCACGTTTTGCATGATGGCCTCTCCAGAAAAGAGAACACCCTACTGCGTAACGCGCATGTTGGGTGGGGGTGACCATCTCATTAGCTGCTCCCGCTGGGTGGCCGAACTTTCCTGAGAGATCGAAAGGGCGTGATCGGAAGAACGACATTCACGAACCGATAGTCGCAGGTCTGATTCGGTATGCTATCGGAATCATCTGAAAGCAGGTGGCAAGATGATGATTCTGCTCGCGCGCTGTCATATGGCGTTTCTTTGCGCGACCCAAAAACCAACGGGGACGGAAATCGGCAGATGAGCAGGCAACGATCGGTGAAAAATGGAGAAGGGGCGCCGCCCGTAAAGAGCGGCGCCAACTGCAGTCTCCAACTACAGTTGCTGACGGGGAACGCCACTTAGCAAGCCGTCAGCGAGAATCATTCTATGATGACGATTGGGCTGGCGAAATCGGAAAAATGGTGAATGCGCATCGGAAGCGGCTGATTTTTCCGGGGGGGCAGATACTCGCGGGCAAGCAGCGTCGGAGCAGGGGCTGCTGACCGCGCACGAAGCATAAGGCATCGACCGTGCTCGGACTAGAAATCCTTTCCACCATACGGTGTGTTACCGATCGACCCGCTTGATCGAGAGCTGATCAAGGAGGCCGTCCGGATGATCAACTTCGATGAGGTGATCGCGCAGAGAAAGGGATGGATTTTGTCCGCAGAGCAGTCATGCTGGCGATAGCTTTTATGATGGCGAAAGCGATCAATAGTGATACCCAATACCTGGGTGATGGGGGCATCGGAGCACAACCGTAGGTTGGCTAAATACTGACCGCGCCTGAAGTGTCGGATTTGTTTCCTGTGCTGTGCACGACGTTCTGGTAGGTGTCCTGGGTAACCGTCAAGGTGAAGCGGGAGCTCAGCAGATACGCACTAATGGGCGCGGAATGTGGCGGGAAGTGGGCGAGAGGAATTCGTTGACGGTTCGCGCAAAGCAAAAAGCAGTGCTTGCCGGCCGGCAATATGACCATGAATGCGGTGCCGCCACGTCAGCCAATTGTACGTTCCAATTTGCATCAACACGAAAATCTACCCGTAGATACATAAAGGTAATGATCGCTTGGACTCCTATCAGATACCGAATGTCGGGAGGCCACGACGATATATGCCTGCTCCGTGTTCGAATTGCGGTCAGAAGAGACCTGACGCGCCCTTGTTTTCAAACCTGTCGATCTTCTTTTACGTTACGGACCTCCGTCGGCGTGTCGAACACTTTGTAGGAATTGATCTGGCCGGATACGGACGTCGTCCCGACCGATGCCGGTGCTCCAATGCTGACGAGCCCCTTGGCGATAGGTCGGCGAGATACAGACTGGGACATTTGTGTGACACGATCATGCCAACGCAATGCGCGACCGATAGGAGTCTGAGGCATTGCGCTGCCCATGATGCGAGGTGAGCTGCCGATTCCAACGCAGGTATTTTTTAGGTGCAGCGCACTGGAGAGACAGAACCCGTTGACAGCTTTCGAGCGAGAGAGGGGAGGGCGCAGTGGGGTGCTTTGGACGGCTCTCTTGGCCACAGGTGGGATTTTGGGAAGTGCCCGGATCGTCATGGTAGTTCCTCCTTTAACCAAGGTGAATTGTTGTCGATCGTCTATCGACTCGCTTGCAGAATCCGTCCATGCAAAGAACCAGTGTAACCATGCCGGGATATCGGGCCCAATACGTTATTGTTGAAAAAGCGATGCGCGAAAGCGGAGAACGGATTGAATTCGACACCTCAGGCAGTGCGAGGAGGATGGAGGGGCGCGATTAAACCCGTTTGGTATTGCCGCGGCGATGCTGGGGCAGGCGAGGTCGGGGGGAAGCGAGCGTAGGTTTAGGTGGGTGGCAGACGCGCGTGAACTGATCGAACGGCGGCCGGTGGCCTGCGCGGAGACGTCATTCCAACGGGGCCCAGCGGGTGAACTGTCATGCTCGCCAGCTGGGCGGATCTATCCAGCTGGCGAGGTTTGGGCGGGCAGCAGATTCCCAATGTCCCAAGCATCCATCGACGAACGGCGCTGCTGTATCGATGCCGACTGCCCGGGTTTCCCTATTTTTTCCGCAGGGTACGTGTTGGTTGACGCAATTCAACCTCCCCGATCAGCCGCCCAGTTTCATTCGAGCCAAATCAACGTCCGTCGACGCGACGCTGAATGGCGGAGGGTACGTTGCCGATACCTTAGCCAGGCGGGACGGCACTTGGTTGAGCGCGAAGATGGGCATTGAGTGCATCCCACAATTTGATTCGTGCGGTGACAGCAATGAAGCCGGCCTTGAGGGTGGCTTCCAGTTTGTGCGGTTCGCCTCCCGTGACGTCTTGAATCAGGGTGCGTGCGGCTGGACCATGCTCCGCGTCATCGACCTGGATGTGGCGCCTCAAATAGTAGTTGAGCAGGGGAATCTGTTGATGGTCGACTCGCCAGCGGTCCAGCAGCGTGCGGAACATGTCGGGAATGATGTCCTCCCGGCCGAAGAGAAATGCGCCGAGGACTTCGTGCGTCGAATTTTCCTCGCATGTTCGAAGGGTGGTATTGACGAACGTTTGAATTGGCAACGGGGCCTCTACGCGGATCAATGCATTGTTGACATCAACGCCGGCGCGAACCAGCTTGATAAAGTGTTGAATGCGGGAGGGTGATGCACCGATATCACGCATGGCGTGCATATAGAGATCAAAGTGACTCATGAAACCAAGTGGGGTGTGGTCGCATTCTTCTCCAAGGACGATTTCGTTGATCAGGCGGGTCGTGTTACCGCTGCAGGCGGGTATCCAGGGGACGGACACGCAGGTCAAATCGTTCTGTAGCCGTTTGAGAAGCGACATGAAATCCCAAACTGCATACACATGCCATTCCATAAAGGTCCGTAAATCAGGGTGAGACTGGATGGCGTTAAAAACGGGATGATTGACCAACAGGCGGCGTTGCATGGCAATCGCCGTTTCAATGGTGGACAATCGGGCCTCGAAATTCTCCATGGTGTCGATCGAAAAAGATTGGACAAGCTCGGGGCTAGAGATTAAGGGGCGGAGCAACGTACACCTTGTATTGAAGCAGGACAAGTGACGACGATGAAATCTGGCCGGTCGACTAAAACAGTGATCGGCACGTAGATATGATTATTTAGGAAGGCGGACGATAAATTATTGGCCGTGCATTGACAAGCTGTCAGAGCCGACAGGTTTGCCGCGAGTGGCTGTCAATGGGGTGCCCCAAGGGCGGCTGGTGGCGGAATCAAGGGGTTAAGGCGGCGCGTAGAATGATCGCTCGACTACAGTCGCTGGCGGGATCCGCGGCTGGTGGCGGTGCGACTTCGATGTCAGTGAATCGCCACCCTGCGATTGGGCAGCGTCGGACACTGCCTTGACCGACGCGATGTCCCAGGATTCGAGTGCAGATAAGGGTGTGCTCGCTGCCGCTCACATGCGACGGCAGGGTGACAGCATGGCGTGGGGCGGATATTGAGCTACGCGGCGTCCGATTTCACCAGCTTGGTTGAGTTGTCAATGTCGCACAGGTGCTGGGGTCGTCCGGATCCGGCGAAAAGATCTGGTTTTCCCAGTTGGCCAGCATACACTTCCACTCGAACTCGGCGGGAGTCATCGGGGTATTTTGGGTGGCGTAAGGTGAGCCGGAGGATTGTTGGTGAGTTGCGGTAAGTCGCTGATCGAGAGAGGGAGGCGGCGTTGAGCCGGAGGGATTTCCCTCGGATGCGAGGTGACGTACAAGCGATGAAATTGGGTGCATGGTGATTATTCCTTGCATTTGGGATTAACAAGCAGGGCGTCATACTGTTGCAGAGCACTATCAAGAAAGTGTCGCGTCAGGTTGCGAGTCCTGGCAGCTTGTAACGGATGGTCCACGGCGCGCAAGGTCGTTTGGACGATTGAATCCGCCACGGTGGTGGTGTCAAATTCAACAACCTCGTCTCCCCATCGGACGGCGAAAACCGTACCATCGACAAGGTCGATTTGCGCGGATACACCGGCCTGTTCGAGTTGTTGGCGTAAAGCGGGCCTGATTGCCTTCGCATGTTGCGGCAGGGAAACGGACATTGGTGCGGACCGGTACGTTTCTCGCTGGCGAATTAGGTCTTCGGTGAGGCGCATAAGCCACGTCGGATCGTCGAGATGGCCGGCCAGGGTATGCGTGACGTTCGCTACCACCTGATCGTGGAGCGTCACCTGCCAGCGTTCACAATTCGCAAAATAGGTTGCGACGAGAGCGGCGGCTTGAGCCAGTCCAGCCTCATGACCTTGCAAAAAAGCGTGGTCGCGGCGAGCTTGTGCTGCTTTTTCCGCGTCATGGACGAGGCCTTTGGCACGATGCTGAGCGTCCTTGAGCAGATTGGTCGCGCGCGTGGCGCGTCGCAACGACGCGTATGGTATGACCGCGTTGTCAACCAGCGGTAGGTCGGGGAGTTGGCGCATGGGTGTCAAGGGCATAGTGATGAGCAAGCGAGAAAAGAAACGGTGGGATGGCCGTGTCGGTCGACGGATTGCGCAGTTGCTCCGTGAGCGAGCGGGTGACGCTGGAGGGAAACAGTAACGGCAACCGGGCACGCAAGGCCGGGGGCATGCGCCGAAATACCGGAGCGAGACAAGCTGATCCGGCTGCGAAGATGTCGCTCTCCTGCAGACGGATGCCAGCATCCATGGTCGGAACGGCCGGCACCCGGATCAGTAAGAATTGACGAGCGAGTTCATCGAGTCTTGGGTACCATGCCTGCTCGATGAGTGGAGTGCGCACGCGCAACAAGCCGAGCAGATAGCAGATCCGTCGCAGGTGCGACCACGATCGCACACACGTGATGATGTCGGGATCGTGTCGGAACGCGAAGTCACACGAGACTGGTAAGGCCCAGTGCTCGATCAACCACTGATTGGCAAGCGACTTGGGTAGTCGCGTCAGGTCAAGGCCATGGAGTTGATGATGGTCCGGATCTGTGTATCGGAGCGGCGCGTACAGAATCGGGAACAGTGCGCGTGGATTCACGACGGTCTCTCCGTCGTGGTGGCAACAGAGGTGGTCGGCGCAGCAACGGTTGGTTCTGCATGTTCGTTTTCGAGTGTTGCGTCGTCTTCGCTTCGACGCAGGCTCGGCAGCAGTGCCCGCACCGACGTGCCAGGGGTTTTGCGGTATCGCCACCAGAGACCTGCAGCGAGGCTCGCGAGGAGCGCGGGAATCGCCAGCAGACCGTATAGCCACGTCGGCGAAACAGATCGAGGTTCGGTCGCAGCGGCCCGGAAAATCGCGGGGGCACGATAGAGAATGACGGAGATATCGTCATAATCGATATGGGAAAAGCTATTCTTGATGAAACGCTTGACTTCGCTGACGAGTACCGCCTGATCGACATCGTTGCGGTAGGTGATCAACGCCGATACGTGCATATTGGGCTCGCTTTTGATGAGCTCGGATTGTTGCAGCGGATAGCTCACCTGAACGCGCGCGCTGACAACGTTGTGCATCGCGGCTAGATTCTCTTCGAGGCGCTGCTCGACGGCGGACAGCAATCGAGCTTGCTCTGCCTGGGGGGACGCGACGAGGGAGTCGGACGGGAAAGCCTGGGCAATCTCAACACGCGGGGGAGAGGGCAGGTTGTATTTGTCCAGGAGGTCGACCGACGCCGGGAAATCGGTTTGCCCAACATCGACCGCATATCCGGATTTGCCTTGATCGACTTTCGCGACGTGGATGTCGTGTGCTTGCAGAACGGCAACCACTTCATTCGCCTGTGATTCGGATAGGCCGTGCAGCAGCGCCTGCTGATTGCAGGCGCTGAGCAGGCAGACGATTGGGAGGATCCCATATCTGACTAGGCGATTCATTGCTTATTGAGCCTTCACCAGCGTTTCGACGGCGGAAATGGCTTTGCGTGATAGCTCGCCCGCCATCGTAATCTCGATGTTGTAGTCGGACATTGCTGCTTGCAGTTTCGCCAGATGAGAAGGATCGCTCGGATCACCCGCAATGACGTGATTGATGGCCGCCATATGGGTATTGGCGGAATTGTTCATATGCTGGAACGCTTGCTGCACCATGTCGTCGAGTGATGCCGGAGCATGAGCGGATTCGACAGGGGAAACATCGAAGACCGCCGGCGCGCCGTGAATGGACGGAATAGACATAAACACAACTCCGGAAGGATGATTTAACGATAGTTCCCGAGGATCGTCTTGTCGACATCTGACAACGCGTGAACGGTACTCGTCTGTGCATTGCGGTAGATGCTGAATTCGGATACAACTTCCTGATATTGCGCAAGGTAGACCGGGTCGCTGGGCGAAGTCGACAGCATACTCATGGCCTGCTTCATTTGATTGCTCAGATCGCCAACGCCCGTATCGAAAGCTGCACCTGCGTTCCAGATATAGTCACCGTCGGCAGGCTTTAGATCTGTACCCAACATATTCGAAGAATTAGGAAAGCTTACGTTCATACTCATATCACTCCATTGAGAGGTTGAGGAAAATACCAAGAATCAGGATGGACCAGAATGTAGCGGCCATCACCGTCCCAGTAGGATTTGTCGTTGAGCCGGCTCGGACGCATCGCGATATCGAAATTGACATAACGTGTTCCCCAAAGCTGGCTGAAACGCAAAACTCGGTTTTGCAGGGCGGCCAATTGCGTATCCGTAGGCGAGCCGAGCAATTCAAACGTGACGCCCTGAGGGCGCGGGGTGACCCGATAGTGGGCATCGATCGCGTCGAGCATCGTACGCGCGGACTGTTCGATCGTCTGCATGTTGGTGACGAGCACCTGGGGCCGCGTAGCATAAGGCACAAGCTGTTGAACCTGTTGCTCAAGCCGTGACACATCAATGCGGGCATCGGTGCCACCCATCACAACCACGGTGGGTGAGGCGGGTGTATCCAGCCGGATCGACACGACGGTAATGCCCTGCGTGATCAACTGGTGCTCCAGTTGCCGTTTCTCCCTGGCGAGCGACGTGACTTGGACGTGTCGGGTTGGCGACGCCTTGAGCAGTGCCTGTCGATCCCAGTCAGCGCCGTCATCGGTGCTGCTGATTACATGAATAATTCCATCGCGGCCGGGCAGTATTGCATTTGGCGCCGGAGCTTGGGCCAGCATATTGGCGACGGTGGCCAATTGTCGCGACGAAACGTAGGAATGCACTTGCCAATATCCGATGCCAGTGAGGATCGCGACGAGCACGATCGCCAGCAACGCAACCCATCGGTAATGAACGCGCCGCGCTTTGGCGTCGACAGCCGATTCGGGTTGGCACGCCGATCCTGGCCCATCGGACTCCACCGCCGGCGAGAAGTTCAGCACCGCATCGCTCCAAGACTCATCGACGTGCTTGACTGCAAAAGCAACTGCGCCATGGCGCAGCGGCGCATTGTGCGCGAACGACAAGCACTCGATTTGATCGTGCCCCACAAATTCAACCTGATGCGTGTTCCAGTGAGGTTCGCCATCCGGATCAGGATGCACGCCATCCGATGACAGGCGCAGGCGGAAGTGGCCAGTCGAGCCTGGATACGGAATGTAGAGCACGTTTGTGGCCTGCTCGAGTGCGCAGACCGTGCTGCGTTCGCCAGGAGCGGTGGCTGGTACATCGTTTCCCACATGGAAGAACACCTCGCTTTCCGGCAACCGAATATCGACGCCGAAGAGGGGGCCGAACAGGATGCGCAGCTGATACGCGTGGCGCGCCGGAGAATCATTTTCCGGGAGCGATTGCGTAAATGCGGTGCCGCTGTCGTGCGAGGTGTCCTCCGGGGCTAGATGAAAAGGTGAGGTGTCGAGATGAGTCATCCAAAAAGAGCTAGAAAAATGAGCGCGTCAGTGCCTGCGGGCGCCGCCCAAGTGAAATGGAGTAATGGATTATGCGGAAGGGAGTGGGGGCGTGGCATGAAAAATCGATGATTTGTTTATCAATTCATCCTGATGCTGATCTGACAGCGGGACAAATCACCGAACACGGCAGAGGATATATCTATTTCAATATCGGATTTTTCTTAAAATCGCTAAACGGTGTTGGGCGAATATTGCTCGAATGATAACCTCCGTACTGAAATAAATTGTCGGCGAATCGGCGGTCATCCTTCGATTTCATGCCGATGCATCGGAGGTCAAAGCATGGAACTGGCTCGGGCAGTACGTTTGGGGTGGCATATGGTGCGCGTCGCGCAGCCACGTGCTTTCAGGCGGCCGTCGGTATTGGTAATCCGGCCGGTCACGGATTCCGTCTTGCTGGAGGTCGTGACATCCAGTGAGCGTCGGTGCACCACGTCGGTCACTGACAGCAAATCGCTCCTCGTAGCGGGCGTGCACGAATTCGAAGTCACCGCTCGAACTGGCGCATGGCGCTATCAGCGTATTCCATTGTCGCTGCTCGCGAAATTGCTGGCGTTTATCGAAGCGGGTTTTGCCATGCCTGCCTCGGCGGGCGAGAGGGGCACGGTGTCGTTGATCGAGGTGCCGGGCGGCTTGAGTGCTGACCATATCGAGCGATGGATGGTCGAGCGGGCCATCGAGCGCGATGGACAGATGGCGGCGTTATTCGAATTGCTGCGCGCGAACGAGAGCTATGGCCTTGTGCGGTTCCTGCTGGCGGAGCGCTTGAGTTTCAAATCTGTGACAGATCTCAGTCGCCAATACGGCGTATCGGAATCGCATTTTAGACGTCTGTGCCGGCAAGCGCTGGGGACAAGCCTGAAGGGCGAATTGCGTCGCTGGCGCGCGGCCGGGGTGGTGCTGGGGATTGTGGATGAGCGCAAGTCGCTTACCGAGTTGGCGATCGGCTCCGGGTTTTCATCGTCGTCACATCTGTCAAAAGAGGTGAAGGACTTTTTGGGTATTTCACCTTGCAAGATACGGCAAGGTCAATAAGGATAATGCATGAAGTATTTGAAAGCGGCGCCACGTATCGCCGCGCTGTTCGGATTGTGTTGCGTGATAGTGCGCGTGGCGTGCGCTGCGCCTTTGGCGATGCCCATGAAGCCCTCTGTCGATGCGCCCGTTTCTGCGTCGCAGGCGGCGTCCGTCAGCAGTGCTGCCGTTTGGGCGCCGGATGACGCTGGCGCGGCGAATGATCCGCACGAGGTGCGTGCAGACTCTTCTCCCGCGTTCATGGCCAATGATGCCAGTCTTGCTGCGCTGACCAACGCGATTGCGGCGCGGCTTAATCGCGCGGTCGTGCTGAGTGACCGGGTGCGGCACAAGCATGTTACGGGGCGGTTTGATTTGGTTCATCCACGCGCTGTGCTCAAACAGCTGTCCAATCAGATGGGGTTGCTGTCCTACGACGATGGCTCGTCGATTTACTTGTACGACGATGGCGAGATCAAGAATGCAGTGGTGTCGATGCAGCACGCCACGGTGCGCAATCTGCGCAATTTCGTTCGCGAGACGCATTTGCTGGATCCGTCGTTCCCAATTCGGGGTGACGATTCGGGCGGTACATTTTATGTAACCGGTGCACCCATCTATGTGAACCTGGTGACGGCGGCCGCCAAGTATTTGGACCAAATGCGTGGCAGTGTGCAGAGCGGCAGGCAGGTGGTCAAGGTCGTGACCCTGCACAACAGCTTTGTCGACGACCGCCGATATATGTTGCGTGATGAGCCTGTCGATATTCCGGGCATGGCGACGGTCCTGTCGCAGATCTTTAGTGGTCAACCGGCATCAAGCAATGGGGCTGGGACACCGGAAACCGACTCGACGCCGGGCAAAGCCACCCATGCTGATCGGCAGGATACCTCGCCGTTTTCGGTGGGCGACGCGTTGCCGGCGCCCGCAGCCGAGGCTTCCGCTTCACCTGTTGTTGCACCTCACTCGGGGGCATTTTCGGTGAGTGCGGAAACGGACGTGAGGGCCATTGCGTACCCTGATACCAACAGCATCGTGCTCACCGGTCCCATGGACAAGGTTCAGGATATGGAAAGCCTGATTCATTCACTGGATATTTCGAAACGCCAGATCGAATTGTCGTTATGGATCATTGATATCAAGAAGAGCTGCCTGGATCAACTGGGCGTGAATTGGCAGGGCACGTTCGGCTCGGACACGATTTCGGGAAATTTCAACGGAACCGACAATACGACTACGCTGAACGGTCCCAAATTCCTTGCGTCGATCATGGCGCTACACCAAAACGGTGACGCTACGATCGTGTCGCGCCCGATCCTGCTGACGCAAGAGAACATGCCCGCTGTCTTCGACAACAACCAGACGTTTTATGCCAAGCTGATCGGCGAGCGGGCTGTTTCGCTTGAGCATGTGACCTACGGCACGATGATCAACGTTTTGCCGCGATTGACAGCCAATGGTTCGCAAGTCGAGATGCAGGTCGATGTAGAGGATGGCAATGCAAATGGCGATGATGCGAACGGCGCGTCGCCACTGCCGCTCGTGAATCGCACCGAAATCGACACGGTAGCGCGCGTGCCGCGCGACATGAGTTTGCTAATTGGCGGCAATACGCGCGACGATGCGCGCCGTCACCACTATCGTATTCCCGGATTGGCCAGTATTCCTTATATCGGTGGCTTGTTTCGCTGGCATACCGAAAGCCATGACCAGATGGTGCGGGTTTTTCTGATCCAGCCCAAGGTGCTGGGCGCCGGCGCGACGTGGCGAAAGGGTCAGGCGTGGCAGTCGGGCGATATCGAGAATAACGCAGCGTTGCGCGCGACCGTGAATCTGTTGCGTCCGTATATGGAGGCGCACTAATGGCTGCCATTACGAATATTCCGGGTAACCGATTTTCGGGGCGGAGCTTGAGCGGGAGTGCGCGCCTCGACCGGGACCCGTCGCTCGACCAGGGGCCGGACGAGCAGGTCGAGCAGGTCGAGCTTGTGGCGGCACAGCTGGTGGAGGCGGAGGACGACGCGGCGGAATTGCTGGCGCAGTTCGGCCGGTTTCGATCGGTGGACCGGCGCACGCGACGCACCGACGATCTCGAACGAATGCTGGATCCCGAGGCCGGAGACAAGCTGGACGAGCTCGCGAACGCGCTGAAAGGCCAGACGGCGTCAAGTTCACGTGGCGTGGTGGCAGTGCTGCGAGAGGTGATGCAACGTTTTCCCGACGGCAGCGACGCGTTGCTAGCGCTGCGCGAGCTGAGGCGGCGGCGCAAGCTCGACGGCGAGCCAACCGAGGTGCTCGATGAAGCGATCGACGAGCTCATGCGAGGTAATGAGGCGCGTGCCATCAAGGCTGGCATCAACGTCGCGCTCAAGGCACGCGCATTCGCCACGCAGTTGCGATTGGACCCGCGACGTCTGCGCGAGCTGTACCGGCAGTTTCTCGAATTTGCAGAGGCGTATCGGGTCGTGTACGAAAGCTGGATCGAGGAATTCGGTATCGCACGTCGCAAGCGCATTCTCGAATATGTCGGTGCCGCCCTGAAATACGACATGCAGTCGCTAGATCCGAGTGGCGGGTGTGCGGCTGAGTTTGGTCCGCTGCTGACATCGATAGGGCACTTGCGTGCGCTGTCGTCGGCTGATGCGATTTTTCTCGGGCGTTTGCTGGATCCCGGGCCCGAATCAGTGCAACTGGTGTCGGAGGAGCTGGCAATCCACATGATGCTGACAGGCTTGCAGCGCCCCTATGACATGCAGTCGGTGCTTGCGGAGTCGTTGGGTTCGGTGTTGAGCGTACTTCCGGCGGAGCGGTGCTCGGAAGTGATGCAACGCGTTTCGCGTGCCTTTGCGACGATCCCATCGAGTTTGTACGACAGTATCGAGGAGCGGCATGCCGTACTCGATACGCTGCGCGATTGTATGACCGCACTTCATACCGAGGAAAGCAAGCAAAAGCGCCGCGCGACATTGTCCGTCTCGCGTACAGCGGATTGAAGAACATGAAGAATGTACTGACCCGTATTCAGTCACGACCGGAACTCATTATCGTGGCGTTGATGGTGCTGGTGATCGCGATGCTGATCGTGCCGCTGCCGGCGTATGTGCTCGATTTCCTGATCGGCTTCAACATCGTGCTGGCGCTGTTGGTCTTCATGGGATCGTTCTACATCGTGAACGTCCTGGAGTTTTCGACTTTTCCGTCGATCCTCTTGATTACGACACTGTTCCGACTGGCGCTGTCGATTAGTACCGCTCGTTTGATCCTGTTGCAGGCTGAGGGGGGGAAGATCATCACGACGTTCGGTCAGTTCGTGATTGGCGACAACCTGATGGTGGGTTTTGTTGTGTTCGCCATTGTGACGATCGTACAGTTCATCGTGATTACAAAAGGGGCCGAGCGTGTGGCCGAGGTCGCTGCGCGCTTTTCGCTCGACGGGATGCCCGGCAAGCAAATGAGTATCGATGCCGATCTCAAGGCCGGAATCATCGACAGTGAGGGTGTTAAGGAGCGTCGCCGCTCGCTTGAGCAGGAAAGCCAGCTATATGGTGCGTTCGATGGTGCGATGAAGTTCATCAAGGGCGATGCGATTGCCGGGATCGTGGTGATTTTCGTGAACCTGATTGGCGGGATTGCCGTGGGGATCATGCAACACGGGATGACGATGTCGCAGGCGCTGACCACCTATACCATCCTGACAATTGGAGATGGGCTGGTCGGCCAGATTCCGGCATTGCTGATTGCAATTGCAGCAGGCTTCGTGGTGACGCGCGTAGGCGGTTCCGGAAAAAACCTGGGGCAGGGCATTGTGGGGGAGCTCTTCACGAACCCGTTCGTCCTGTTGGTTACCGCAGTCATTGCACTGGCGATTGGTATCTTGCCGGGCTTTCCGTTCATCGTATTTTTGGTGATTGCGATTGGACTGGGGGCGGTGGTCTTGCGCAAGCGCATGGCGACGCGCGTCGCGGCTGGCGAACCGGCGCCGAAGGGGCTGGTGAGCAAAGTGGCGGCTGGCCTGAAGGGCGCGTCGGCTCATGGGGCGGCGCCGGAACTGAAGCCAAAGCTGGACGTTGATCGATTGATTCCAGAAACGGTCCAGTTGATGCTTGTGGCATCCGAACAGAATCGCGAATCGATGGAATCCCAGGATGTGATCGCCAAACTGCGTGAACGGGCGTTTATCGAAATGGGGGTTCGCCTGCCCGATATCCACGTGCAATACGCGCCTGACGTTGATGCGTGCAAGGTGATGCTCCTGATCAATGAAATTCGCGCCGCGACGTTTTCCATCGCATTTGACCGTCATCGTGTAATCGGATCGACTGCGATTCTGGACGGTTTGCAGATGAACCCGCTGCTGCTGCCGGATAACGCCGGCGGAGAGGCGTATTGGGTAAAGACAGAGCAGGTGCAGGGATTGCACCGGATGGATGTCCAGACACGTTCCGCGCTGGATGACCTGTATGGCCAGTTTTTGTCAGTAGTATTGCGCAACATAACGGAGTTCTTTGGAATCCAGGAGGCGAAGCGATTACTGGATGATATGGAAAAAAAATATCCCGAGCTGCTCAAGGAAAATTACCGTCATGTTTCAGTGCAGCGTATCTCTGAAGTATTTCAGCGTTTGCTGAAGGAACGCATTTCCGTGCGAAATATGAAACTGATTCTTGAGTCGCTGGCGCAATGGGGGCCGCGCGAAAAGGATCCTGTGATGCTGGTTGAGCATGTCCGGGGGGCGCTTGCGCGCTATATCACGAACCGTTTTGCCGTCAGTGATCGACTGAACGCCGTGGTCTTGTCCGCCGAGTTTGAAGAGCGAGTCAATAAGGGCGTGAGGCAAACCTCCAGTGGTTCATTTTTGAATCTGGAGCCCGCTCAAAGTGAAGCGTTATTGGATTTGCTGGAAACCGGACTGGGGGGGATCGGATATTCGCAATGTGATGTCGTTGTTTTAACTTCGATGGAGGTTCGGCGTTTCGTCAAGCGTTTGATCGAGAGCCGGTTCACCGAACTCGAAGTGCTGTCGTTCGGGGAAGTCGCTGACGGTGTCGAAGTCGACGTGTTGCGCACGGTATAAAGGAGGATATTCACCATGAATATCGATATGGTTAAGTTGGTACGTGACAGCATGGCATTGCTTGGCTGCTCAAATCTGGTTGATGAGAAACTGGATGGGCACTCGCCGATTCGGTTGAGTTTCAACTCGGTGCCGGATATGTATGTTCAATGCGAGGATGAGCACATCAGGATCTGGAGCAAGCTCGAATTCAGTGGTGATCTTCAGTTGTCGAACGCCGCGTCGGATTTGCTTGGGTACCTGATGCCACGCGTTTCGGCGCATTTTGTGGTGCATCGGCCGTTGTTGTCGTTGGTCGATGAGGAGTTGCTGCTTCATGGTCAGGTCGAGGACATGTGTGGGTACGATGTCGAGGCCTTTACCGAGGCGCTGCAGTCCTTTTATGAGGATCTGTGCGCTGTCAACGAGATTTTGACACGATAGGGCGCGCATGAGCATTCTGCAGTTGGCGCAGCGCCTCGCGCATCCGCGTCGCATTCAGGGGCCCATCATTGAGGCGCCGCTTGCGGATGTCGCGATCGGCGAACTGTGTCTGATTCGGGCGCACACTGAGGCGCGAGAGGCGGTAGGGCGGGCCCAGGTGGTGGGGCTCCGCGATGACGTGGCGGTACTGAGCACGCTTGGCACGACCACGGGTTTGTCGCGCCAGGCCGTGTTGGTGCCGACCGGTGCGCGATTGACGGTCGATATGTCCGTGGACATGCTCGGCAGCGTCGTGGACGCGACGGGCCAACATGTCGCTTCGTTGCGCGAAAACGCTCCGGTCGGTGGTGGCAGGCAGCGGATGGAGATCGACGCACCCCCGCCGGATTTCAGGCAACGGCGTGTGATCGACACCTGCATGCCGACCGGCATCCGGGCGATCGACGGGCTGCTGACCTGCGGGGTCGGGCAGCGGGTGGGAATCTTCGCTGCGGCAGGCTGTGGCAAGACGTCGCTGATGAATATGCTGATTGAGCACGCGGCCGCTGACGTGTATGTGGTCGCGCTGGTGGGGGAGCGCGGACGCGAAGTCTCGGAATTCGTCGAGCGCGTGCGGGCGTCATCGCGTCGTGACCGGACCATCGTCGTCTATGCGACCTCCGATCGTTCGTCGGTGGATCGCTGCAATGCAGCGTTGGTCGCGACTGCGATCGCCGAATATTTTCGGGATATGGGCATGAATGTGATGCTGTTCCTGGACTCCATGACACGTTACGCCCGGGCCTTGCGCGATGTTGCGCTTGCAGCGGGCGAACCGCCGGCGCGACGTGGCTATCCGGCGTCGGTATTTGAAACCATGCCCCGCCTGCTCGAACGGGCTGGGCGCACCGAGACAGGCAGTATTACCGGGTTTTATACCGTTCTCCTCGAAAACGAGGACGAGCCGGATCCGATCGGCGACGAGGTGCGATCGATTCTCGACGGGCATATTTATTTGAGTCGCAGCCTGGCAGGCCAGGGGCATTATCCTGCAATCGATATCCTGCAAAGCGCCAGCCGCTTGTTCGAGGACGTGACGACTTCGGATCATCACCGATTGTCGCGACAGTTTCGCAGTCACTTGGCGCGTCTGGACGAGATGCAGATTCTGGTCGACCTGGGTGAATATCGACCTGGAGAAAATCCCGACAACGACAGAGCCATGGCGAAGCGCGCGGAGCTCGATGCTTTTCTGCAGCAGCCGTTGAACGAACGGGCCGATTTTGGCCAGACACTGGAGCGGATGAGTGAAGCCGTCTAAGCGCATCGCTGCGTTGTCAAACGTGCTGGTGCATCGAGCAAGTGCTATCCAGGCTCAGCTGGCGCGTGAACGTCAGCATCTGGGCGCTATCGAGCACGAGATCGATACGCATACCAATGCGATTGCGCATTTGCGCGACGAGTTGGTTACCACGTTGACGCCGTCTGGTGTGGTGCGTCGCAATGCGTTGATGCGGATTCGCGGCCAGCAGGCGGTGGGACGTTTCCAGATCGCGTGCCATCAATTGGAGGTGACGGAGCTGGAGGCGAGTCGAAACGAGGCGAGAGAGGCGATCGCGAAAGCGCAGAGCGCCGCAACAGCACTGAGACGCAGGCAAAAAAAACACGAGAAGTGGATGTGTCGAATGCGGGCGCAGCGTCTGTTGCGGCAGGATCTTCAAATGGAATCGGAAACGATGGAAAGAGTGGGATATGACCACGATCGATAACGTGTCCCGGCCAGGTGCAACGGGAATGGATGAATCAGATCATCACGCATCTGACACGACGACGCTCAAGCAGCGATGCCAGAAGGCAATGGCTGACCGGCGCAATGTCGCGACGGACGGCGCAGAGCGGGAGGTTTACGCCGTGACTGACGATATGGGGCAGGCGCCGGATAAGGAGGATTTTTCCCGCCGCGCGACGCATCGCAAGTCCTCGGAACGTGAGCGCAAGCGTGAACGTGATCCTGGTAGCGGATGTGGCGTGATGTTGTGGGGGGCACCCGTGCCAGATCGTCAACTTTCGGCTCGCTTTGATGGTGCCGGGCGAGCGATTTCCCTGTCTGCCCAACAAGTGATGGCCGGAGGCCATGAGGCACGACTGGCAAACGTACGGCAGGGTCGTGAGGGCGGTCGGATGGACGGCGGTACGCGGCCCGTGCATGTGAGGGCTACTGGTCAGGAGCCGCCTCGCGCCCACGGCAACGGGGAAGTGAGTGCCGGCAGCCGCGTGGACAAGCGTGACGCACATCCGGCAAACGTGCGATCGGATCGCGAGGGCGGGCAAGCAGGCTTGCTTGCACAGTCCGCTCACGCGGGATCTGTTGAACTGGTGCAGCCGCGCGCTCACGGCGCGGGGCAAGGGAGCGTTGGCGGCCACGTGGAGACGCGCGAAGCGCCACTGGCAAGCGCACAGTCCGCTCATGCGGGATCTGTTGGGCCGGTGCCGCCGCGCGCCAACGATGCGGGGCAAGTAGGCGGCGGCAACCACACTAAGAAGCGCGAGGCGCTACCGACAAATGCGCGACAGGCCCAGCAGGGCGGGCTAGCGGACCTTCGTGCGTCGCCGGCCCGTGCCGGAATGCATGGAGATACGTCGCGTCATACTGACGGCTCGCCCACGATAAATGGATGGCATCCGCAAGGTGCGGTCAGCGGGAATGCCGGCCATGGACAGGATGTGTCCCAGGATTTCGCCAAGCCGCCGCGTGCAGAGTTGACGCGATGGACGCGTCTCGATTCGCCGGCTACCTCGACAGCGAGCTTTGTCCGGTCGACCACATCAACGGGTCGCACAATTCGCTATCAATTTAATTCCTGGACCGGGGAACCCGCAGTCGACGTCCGAACCGATGTTCCGGGACCGATGCAGAAGTTCACTGTGTCGACCTCGGACGAGACTGTGGCGAACGCACTGTCTCGATATCAGGATGGGCGGCCCGGCACGGTGGCGATTCAACGTGAGGGCGGAGGCCAAGAGAAGTCGCACCGACATCGGGCTCAGTGGACGCAGGACGACGAATGACGGATGCACGATTGAAACTCAGGCAAGTGGACACGCGGGTACCGCGATTGGTGCAGCATGTCGCAGGTTGGTCTGCCGGGCATGCGGCAACCGTTCAAACGATTTGTCTGCGACGAGGAATGGTTCGGATTGAAGCCATGGCGGCAGGGCAGCGCTATGTTGGTTGGGCCAATGCAGTCGAATTGGCACGGAATGCGTACCCGGCGTGGCGTGATGTCGCGTGGCAGGCGGTAGATGCGCGGCACTTGTGTGCGTTGATGAATGAAGATGACGCAATTCGTCGCGTATTGGTGGCACCTGCAGCTGGCTGGTGTGACGTGAAGTGTATGTGCGTTCTGGACGCAGATAGTCCTCCTGAGCCCGTCTTGCGGGTGGAGGCAAAGGGGCGCATTGCCGTCAGTTTCGTGGAGTTGCCAGCTCGACTGCCGGTCTGCGACAGCGCCGCGCGTGCGGCTCGTGTGCCGATCACGCTGCGTTATGCGTTGGGCCGGACGGAGGCGCCGTTGGTGACATTGCGACGCCTGCGTGTCGGTGATGCCATATTAATTCAGACGTGGGCTCCGGAGGTCAAGGCGAGTAGCCAGAGGATGTTCACGTTTTCGCTAGAAGGAAACACGATGATCTTGAATGACAAAAGCGACGGTGCGCAGGCAAGCGCGACGCCCGCCGGTGGGGAAGCCCGCCATGCGCGCGCAAGCGATGGGCGTCCGTTTGAAGTGGATGCACTGCCCGTCAAGCTTGAGTTTGTGCTCGAGCAGAACGAAACGACAGTCGCAGAGGTCGCCGCACTCCATGCTGGCATGGTGGTGCCGTTGGCGCCCGGTGCCGAGCGCGAGGTGACCATTTATGCCAATGGCCGCTACTTGGCTCGGGGTGAACTGATCCAGGTTGGTGAAAGGCTCGCGGTTGAGCTGCAATCGATCGAATTGGCTGAGCCGAAGTGAGGTGCAATGCTGAATCATGATGTACTGCTAATTGCGATCCTGTCGGCTGCGACCCTGTTGCCTTTTGTGATCGCGTCCGGAACGTGTTACGTCAAATTTTCCGTCGTGCTGGTGCTAGTGCGCAATGCGCTGGGGATCCAGCAGGTGCCGTCGAACTTGGCCCTGAACAGTATTGCGCTGATTTTGTCGCTGTTTGTGATGATGCCGGTTACCCATAGGGCTTATGAATATCTGCAGTCGCATCAGGTCAATGTCATGGACAGTCAATCGTTGAACGATTTCGTTGATGGCGGGCTGGGTGACTACAAGCGATACCTTGAGCGCTATGCGGATCCGGGGCTGGTCAAGTTCTTTGCACAGGCACAAACGGCAGGGGCTAACAATGCCGATGGGGATGCGGGCGCTGTCACGAACGAGGATGCGGGCGCCAACGCGCACTCGCTGATGGTATTGCTGCCGGCCTATGCGCTCAGCGAGATCAAAAGCGCCTTCAAGATAGGCTTCTATCTCTATGTGCCGTTTCTGGTGGTCGACCTGATTGTGTCCAATGTGCTGCTGGCTTTGGGCATGATGATGATGAGTCCGGTGACGATTTCCGTGCCGATCAAGTTGATTTTGTTTGTCGCGATGGACGGCTGGACGCTAATCTGCAAGGGCATGATCATGCAATACATGAATTTGATGAAGTAGCGATCACGCTTGCTAATCGCGGTTGATGACAGGACATAAAATTGGGTGAACTAAGTTATATCGGCAGCAAGGCCATTGTGCTTGTGATTCTGCTGTGCGCGGTGCCAGTGGCGGTGGCGACGATTGTTGGGTTGATTGTCGGCCTGTTTCAGACCGTCACGCAGATTCAGGACCAGACTCTGCCTTTCGGGATCAAGCTGCTTGCCGTATTTGGTTCGTTGCTGCTTCTGTCGAACTGGATCTCGGCCAAGTTGATCGCGTTTGCCATCGAGGCCGTGACAATCGGACTGAAGTAAGGGGGCGGTGTGTCGGATTACACGCTGTTTGCCCAATACTATCGCGAGCTCGGTTCACTGGCGATCGGCTATGCCCGCGTGGCGCCCGTTTTTTATCTGCTGCCATTCCTGAGCGACCGGACCGTGTCCAATGCGATCGTCAAGAACATGGCGATCTTCATGGTCGTGCTGGGTTTGTGGCCTGCCATGGCGCATCCACATCCGGGCACCTGGGGCGAATTGCTGGCGCTGATGATGCAGGAAGTAATGGTGGGTCTCGTGTTGGGGCTGACGCTGGCACTGCCTTTTTGGGTCGCCACTGCATTGGGCGAGCTGATCGATAATCAACGCGGCGCCACGATCAGCGATTCGCTGGATCCTGCAACGGGCATCGAAGCATCAGTGTTTTCGCCATTTGTGAGCCTCATGTATGCAGCGATCTTCCTTCAGCAAGGCGGGATGCTTGTGATCGTGCAGGCGATCGCCGACAGCTATCGACAAGTGGCGGTCGGAGGCGTTCTGCATGTCGATCTGCTGCGCTTTGGCACCTTACTGACTGATTCGGTGGCGAAGGGATTGGTGCTTTCCGCGCCCGTTGCGATCGTGATGTTCCTGTCGGACGTGCTGCTGGGGTTGTTTTCGCGCTTTTGCCCGCAGGTGAACGCATTTTCTTTGTCGCTGAGTATCAAGAGCGTGTTGGCGTTCGTGATTTTGCATTTCTATTTCGTGGATGCGGTGCCTTCGGCGCTCACGCGTGTGTTCGGACTCCATCCGTTCGCACAATTTTTCACTTGACGTATGGCTGAAAAGACTGAGAAACCCACTCCGAAGAAACTGCGCGATGCGGCGAAGAAGGGGCAAACCTTCAAGTCGAAGGATCTGACGACGCTGATTGAACTGGCGGTCGGGGCGGTGGCGACGGTGTGGCTCGTGGATGTCCGGAAGGTCATGGACGTTCTGAATGCATTGGCCGTGCAACGTGAACTTCCAACGCCGCATGCATTTTTGTCGGCATGCGTTCGGGAAGCGTTGTTCATCGTTGTGCCGCTGCTCATCGTGTGCGTGGTTGCGAGTGCCTTGCCAAGCCTGATCATGAGTCGGTTTGCAGTGGCAACCGAAGCGATCAAGTTCGATTTGAGCGCGATTAACCCAATTAGCGGGTTCAAGAAGATATTTAGTCTGAAAACGCTAAAGGAATTGCTGAAGGCAATACTGTATCTGATCGTCACTGGTGTAACCATCAAACTGTTTGTGGCAGAGAAATCGCGCACCCTATTCCGTACCTTTGATCTGCCAACGATGGCAGTTGGGCATGTGTGGATGCGATTGACGCTGGAGTTGATCCTGCTTTTCCTCGCCTGTTCGGTGCCGGTGGTGGTCATAGACGCCGTGGCCGAATACCTGCTGTATTACAAAAATCTCAAGATGGACCGTCATGAGATCGAGCAGGAGCATAAGAATACCGAAGGGGACCCTGAGATCAAGGGACGTCGTCGCGAGGTCCACATTGAGCTTTTGTCTGAAGAGACGAAAGCGAATATTCGGCAGTCCGACGCGATGTTGGCCAATCCGACCCACATCGCGATCGGAATTTACATGAATACGGCCATCGCGCCGCTGCCGTTTGTGTCTGTGCGTGAAACCAACGCGCGGGCACTGGCCGCGTTACGTTACGCAGAGCAGGTGGGCGTGCCCGTGGTGCGGGATATTGCGCTGGCGCGTTCGATCTACCGCCACTCACGGCTGTATACGTTTGTGGATATCGAAGATCTTCGACAGGTATTCGAGGTATTGAAGTGGTTGAGGGAGGTGGAGCGCGCGAACCAGCCGGACGTGGTGCCGGACGACAGCGCAGACGAGCGTGTGCGTCCGGATGTCGCAGAGGATTGACAAATAGATTAATTGTATTTCGCATGATTTTTGAAAGTTGTTTCGTGGGGCGGAGCGTACAGTGAATCGTGTTGCATCGCCGCATCGAAACGCATTGATTGGCTAACAATTGACCGCTATGAGGATGTGGTATGGCCCAAAAAACGCGTGACTCCGATGTATTTGAATTGGAAGAGATGGCGCCGTCGATGTTTGAGGCAATTCAGGCTGGCGCGACCATCAAGGATATGCAGGGTATCTCCCAGGACTTGATGGATGGCATCTATGCCTATGCGTATCGATTCTATCAGCAGGGGCGTCTGGACGAGGCGGAGGTGTTCTTCCGGTTTCTGTATATCTACGATTTTTACAACGTGGACTATGCGATGGGACTGGCCGCCGTGTTTCAACTCAAGAAGAGCTACGCAAAAGCTATCGACCTTTATGCGCTGGCGTTCGCGTTGGCAAAGGACGATTATCGGCCGATGTTTCATGTAGGTCAGTGTCATTTGATGATGGGTCGGGCAGCGCTGGCGCGTCACAGCTTCGACGAAGTTGTGGTCAATTCGCAGGACGAGCGGCTCAAGGTCAAGGCGCAGGCTTATCTGGATGGGCTCAGCGCGGTAGATGGTGGGGTGCAACAAGACGAACCCACTCAACAATCATGAGGAAGTAGTACCTATGGCTTCTATTCAACAAAGTCTTCAGAACATCAATCGGTATCAGCGGCACGCTACGCTGCCGATGCTGCGTCA
>NZ_LOSX01000036.1:0-725 GCF_001521985.1 Burkholderia sp. RF4-BP95
GGATCGGACGCGCCGAAGTTCAGCGCCGACAGCATGTAGCAGAGGTTCGTGAGCGTCCGCTGCGCCTGGCGCGCGTCCGACGTCAACAGATCCCGCCGCACTTCGTTGTGCGTCTTGCCGAGCGCGTTCGTCGACGTCTTGCCGTCAGCCTGCGAAGTCAGCGTACCGCCGAGGATCGCCTTCGACACGCTCTTCTCGCACCAGTTGATCATGGCCTCGAACGGGTCTTTCGTGCCGTCGGCCGCTTCCTGGAATTCGATCAACATTCCTTCCGGGATGATGCCGGCCGCGTTGTGGCCGATCTCGGCCACTGCGCGCAGCAGCGTGGCTTTCTCTTCCTTCGTCGAACCCGGCGGATACTTGCCAACGCGCAGCGGCAGGCCGTAGATTTCGAGGAACTCGGCCAGGTCCGACACCGCGTAGGTCTTGAACAGGTACGGCCACGCCAACACGCGATGCAGGCCCGCCCGGGTCAGATAGCCGCTCTTCGCGCGATGCTTGTGGACGAGCCAGCCGAACGGCCAGAGCGGTTGACCGTCCGACGAGTTGTCGCGCAGGCGCAGATCGTTGCCGTCATACAGCGGTGTGCGAAACCATCGTTGCGGCCGGTGGGTGAGCGTTTTCGGGAGCCACACCTTCTCGACCTGGTGCCACTCGATTTCCTGCGCCGAGAATCCATGACCGATCGCGTCCATCTGATCGAACAGCACGTCGTCGAGATTCGC
>NZ_LOSX01000037.1:0-3086 GCF_001521985.1 Burkholderia sp. RF4-BP95
TGTAAGCGTGGAGCCGATACCGTGTTGACGGCGTGAGTTACCGGTTTCCCCAACGATTGGAAGCCATGCGTAGCAGCGTGGCATTGGCAGCACGCAGATCGAACAGTTCTGCGTCGAAGCCGGGGCCGACCCAGTTTCGGTAATGGTCAGCTTCTTCGCTATTCGGATCGTTGCATAGCGCGCTCAGGAACGCTTCGTAGCCATGCGGGCCGCCCACATCCTCTGGCGGGCACGCGCGAGCACCATCAATGACCTGGGCCGCGCCCCACGGTTCGCTCTCAATGGTTTCCACTTTCTCAACGACGATGGCGTGATCCCAGCCGTCTCCGAAGTCGTACCGGTAGAGGAAGCGCGAGCCAGGTTTCAGGACCTTCTGCAGTCGAACCTTCCGGTCATCGGCGCTCGTGCCCGGGTCGGCGAAGTCCAGCACGTCGTCGACCTCGAACATGGCGTAGGTCATGCCGTCGATCAGGAAGTCGTGCAGGTGGGTGTCTTCCCAGCCGAAGGCCGCCTGCAGGATATGGTGCAGCTTGCGCAGCGACTCGGTTCCTTCGACCTCGATCCTGCGCCAGATGGGCGGCTCGATGTGTTGAAGCTGCACGTGCAGGGTAAAGCGCTGGAACGATTTCGCCATCTGATCTCCGGGTGAACGGGAAGCCAGCGGCATTATCGCCTTACGATGCCAGGGTGGTCATGTTCCAGGGCAGCAGGTCTTCGACCCGGTTGATCGGATGGTCTGCAATGCGCGTGAGCACGGTGCGCAGATACGCCTCAGGATCGATGCCGTTGAGCTTGGCCGTACCGATCAGACTGTAGATCGCCGCCGCACGCTCGCCACCTGAGTCCGCACCGGCGAACAGGTAGTTCCGGCGCCCGATCGCCACCCCGCGCAACGCGCGCTCAACTGGCAGGTTATCGATTTCCAGACGCCCGTCGTCACAGTAGCGCGTGAGCGCTTCCCACCGGTTCAGCGCATAGAGAATCGCCCGACTCGTGTCGGATTTGCGCGAGAGCGTTTCCAGCGTGGCACTCAGCCACGCATGGAGCTGATCGAGCAAGGGCCTGCTATGTGTTTGCCGGTACGCCTGTCGCTCATCGGGCGGCTTGCCCCGGATCGCTTCCTCGATCTTGTACAACGCGCCGATACGCTCCAGCGCCTCGGTGTTCAAGGCATTCGGGCGTGCGGCGTGCAGTTCGTAGAACTGTCGCCGAGCATGTGCCCAGCAAGCTGCTTCGGCTACCCGCCCGGTTTCGTAAATCGCCTGATATCCGCCGTAGGCATCCGCCTGCAGCGTGCCGTTGAACGATTCGAGATGCTGCTGCGGATGGACGCCCTTGCGGTCGGCCGTATAGGCGAACCAGACGGCCGGCGGCGTCATGTCGCCCGAGTTCCGGTCGTCGCGCACGTAGACCCACAGCCGTCCGGTCTTGGTCTTGCCATTGCCCGGCGCAAGCACCGGCACCGGCGTATCGTCGGCATGCAGCTTGGTGGCCGCCATGATGTGCCGGCGTAAGGCGTCGACCAGAGGTTGCATCAGGCTCGCACCATGACCCACCCATTTCGCCAGCAGCGAGCGATCCAGATCGACACCCTCACGCGCATAGATCGCCGACTGGCGGTACAGCGGTAGATGGTCCGCGAACTTCGAGACCAGCACATGAGCTAGCAAGCCCGGACCAGCCAGGCCGCGCTCGATGGGGCGGCTCGGCGCAGCAGCTTGTGCGATGTGGTCGCAGCACGTGCATGCCAGTTTCGGGCGCACATGGCGGATCACGTGGAAGCTGGCCGGTACATATTCCAGCTGCTCGGAGATGTCCTCGCCGAGTTGCTTCATGGGGC
Organism: Burkholderia sp. RF4-BP95; assembly: GCF_001521985.1. Classification (NCBI taxonomy): domain Bacteria; kingdom Pseudomonadati; phylum Pseudomonadota; class Betaproteobacteria; order Burkholderiales; family Burkholderiaceae; genus Burkholderia; species Burkholderia sp. RF4-BP95. The sequence continues at coordinate 1,841 of NZ_LOSX01000037.1, forward strand.
CGCCGCACGCCGCGCAGGTTTCGCCCGATTCTGGCCAGTACGTCAGGATCTCGCGTGGCAGATGCTCGGGGAGCGGTTTGCGCGGCGCTTGTCCCGGTGCGGTACGCGGCGTCTTCGGAATCTCGATGGGGGCAGCGCCTTCGTCGGCCTCGAGCTCTTCCAGTCGCAACTCGAGCTGCTCGATCTGACGGTCGAGCTTCTCGGAGCTCCGGCCGAACTGCATGCGGCGCAGTTTCGCGATCAGCAGCTTCAGATGCTCGATCTCGGCCTTGGCGGTGGCGTTCGCCGCCTTGTGCGATTCGACCACATCTTCCAGATGCCCAATGCGGGCATCGCGCTCAAGCAGCATGGCCTTGAGCGCTTCGATGTCGTCCGGATAGACGTTTGCCGTGGTCATGCAGGCAGTCTACGCGGCGGCCGGCAGGTTTACAACGCCGAGGTCGGCTCCGCCGTGCGGACTGGTTGCCGCCAGTCGATACCTTCGAGCAGCATCGACAGTTGCGCCTGGCTCAGGCACACCACGCCACCATCGGCACGTGGCCACACGAACCGACCGCGCTCCAGGCGTTTCATCAGCAGACACATGCCGTCGCCGCTCCACCACAACACTTTGACCAGATCGCCACGCTTGCCACGGAACACGAACACGTGGCCGCTGAACGGGTCTCGCTCCAGCACGGTCTGGACCTTGGCTGCCAAGCTATTGAAGCCCGAGCGCATGTCGGTCACGCCCGCGGCCAGCCAGATCTTCGTGTGGCTGGGTAGTCCGATCATGCTGTCGGTCCCGACGTGCCGCGCAACATACGGAGCACCAGCAACAGCGTGGCTTCATGTGGCGAGCCTTCGATGCGCACTCGGGTGTTGCCTACGCTGATCTCGATGGCGCCCGCCGGAGCGGCACTGGCGACCGGCGCCGGGGCCGGTTGCTCGATCTCTTGCGCCGGTGCCTCCACGGTCACGGGCAGCAAATCCACCGAATCGTATTCGCCGCCACGCAATGCTCGACGCCATTTGAACACAAGGTTCGGATTCACCCCATGCTCCATCGCCAGACGCGCCACCGATACGTCCGGCTCGCAGGCCAGCTTGGCCAAATGCCGTCGAAATTCGATCGGGTGATTCGGGATGCCTTTGCGTGAAGTTCTCTTCGGCGTATCTGTTGCCACTTTGGTCCCCACTACTTTGGTGGGGACTACTCTGGCAACTTCCTTTCACATCGTCGAGACGGTGCTGGGGACACGCTTAC
>NZ_LOSX01000038.1:0-3275 GCF_001521985.1 Burkholderia sp. RF4-BP95
GGTCCCCACTACTTTGGTGGGGACTACTCTGGCAACTTCCTTTCACATCGTCGAGACGGTGCTGGGGACACGCTTACCGTTCGATTGCAATTCCTACAGTTTCAGCAACGCGTCCGGATCGCTGGCCAGCGCCGTCGATACCGCATCCGGCGTGTGCCGGTACCGAGGGCACCGACCGCCCCACCTGCGGGGCCACCAAGCAGCGTGCCGATCACTGTCGCCGCCTGGCCGACCGCCGAAGCGATGTCTTTCCAGTCCATTCATTCCTCCCTTGTGATGAAGCGGCGTCATCAGAGGTGGCCTCACTCGTTCGGACAGTTTTCTGAGATTTCTAAGTGGAACGTCCGAGGCAATCATGCTGCCGATTTGATCGCAGGCAGCGTCGCGAAGTATGCCTCATCCGGCGTCCGATCCGCCAGGCTCGAATGGGGCCGTTTTCGGTTGTACAACTCGATGTAGTCGCCGATGGAGCGCCGGGCATGGCTGACCGACTCGTAAGCTCGCAGGTAAATCTCTTCGTACTTGACGCTGCGCCACACGCGTTCGACGAACACGTTGTCGCGCCAGGCCTTTGCCGTCCATCGACAGCCGCACGCCTCGACCCAGTACGGCCTCGATGAACGCGCCCGCCGTGAACTGAATTGGTAAGGACTTCCCCGATCTTCGGACTGGCACCGCTCTGGTGCCATCATGGCTGGTGCTATACAACCTTCCGTAAAGGGGGAAGTCATGGACAAGATTACCCGTGTTGGCGTGGATCTGGCGAAGAACGTGATGCAAATCCATGCAGTCGGCGTAAATGAGCGTGTGGTGACGCGCAAGGCGATCTCGCGTGAGCACTTCGTGAGCTGGTTTGCCCGCATTGAGCCCTGTCTGGTAGCCATGGAAGCCTGCAGCACCGCTCACTACTGGGCGCGCCGGCTGCGCGCATTGGGCCACGAGGTACGCCTGATCCCACCGCAATTCGCGGCCCCGTACCGCAAGGGTGGCACGCAGGTCAAGAACGACGCGCTCGATGCCGAAGCCATCTGCGAAGCGGCTAGCCGTCCCCATATGCGTTTCGTGCCCATCAAGTCATCCGCACAGCAAAGCGTCCTGGTTCTGCACCGCATGCGTACGGGATTTGTCGAGGAGCGTACCGCCCTCGTCAACCGTATGCGCGGCCTACTTGGTGAGTTCGGCGTGTTTGTGCCACAGGGCATCGAGCAACTGCGCAAACATTTTATTGAGCGCATCGAAGATGGCACCAGTGAACTTGACGGACCGGCCCGCCAGGCGCTGATGCGTGGCTGGGCTCAATGGCAGACGCTGGACGCAGAAATCGCCTGGCTTGAGCGACAGATCGGCGAGCACGCCGGTCACAATCCCGATGCCAAGCGCTGCATGCAGATGTGCGGCGTGGGGCCCCTGACCGCCTCGGCAGCCGTGGCCACCATCGTCGACGCCCGCCAGTTCAGAAACGGCAGGCAGATGGCCGCCTGGCTCGGCACCGTGCCCAAGCAGAACAGCAGTGGCGGCAAGCAGCGTCTCGGGCGCATCACCAAACAAGGTAGCGATTATCTTCGCACCCTGCTGTTCCAGGGGGCGCGATCCGCCTTGCTCCACGCGCACCGGCGTAATGACCGCCTCTCCCGATGGATTGTCCAACTGCAGGCTCGCATCGGCTACTACAAGGCCCTGGTCGCCGTGGCCAACAAGCACGCGCGTATCCTGTGGGCCGTGCTTGCCCGCGGCGAGAAGTTCGACCCATCACATCAGCCCGTGCGTGCAGTTGAGCCGATCCAACAAGCCGACACGACCCAACCTTGAAGACCACTCATTTCCTCTTCACGGACGCAATCGACAAGGATAGCGACACAGCTCAGACCGGCAGCGGGCGAACTCGAAGGGCAGTCAGGCGGCATCGCACATAGCACGCGCCGTGAACTGGATGGAGTCCTGCTGCGCGGTTACTATCCGGGCCCGGGCCCGGGCGCGGCAATGCAGGCGTCCACCAAGGCCGTTTATAGGCACGCAGTCTGTCTTGTCGCGACCTGCTCGAGAATCGTCCATGTTCCATGGAGCCGTTCAGTGAACGAAACACCAAACCTAATTTGCTAAAACGGGGAAGTCCTTATAGGCTGCCCTGATCGGTGTTCACGATGTCCGGCAGTCCGTAGCGGGCGAACGCTTCTTCCAGTGCCTCGACGGCATGCGTGGCTTCCAGCGTGATGGCAACCCGGTGCGCGAGAATCTTGCGGCTCGCCCAGTCCACCACCGCCGTCAGGTACACGAAGCCGCGCGCCATCGGAATGTACGTCGTGTCGAGGGCGAACACCTGATTGGCACGGTCGATCTTCATGCCCCGCAGCAAGTACGGCCAGATCTTGTGCTGTGCGTTGCGCCGACTCGTGTTCGGCTTGCAGTACAGCGCCTCGACACCCATGCGCTTCATCAGCGTGCGCACACGCCGGCGGCCGACTTCATGGCCTTCCCGGCGTAATAGGCGCGCCAGCATCCGTGCCCCGGCAAATGGAAACTCCATGGGCAGCTCGTCGATTCGCCGCATCAGCAACTGATCCGCCTCGCTCACTGGCTGCGCCCGGTAATACGCGCTCGATCTCGCGATGCCAACCAGTCGCGTCTGTCGCGAAACCGGCAGCGCATGCGTACGGTTAATCATCGCTTTGCGCTCAGCAGTCCGGCTTTGCCGAGCGCTCCTGACAAAAAATCGTTCTCCAGCGTCAACTGTCCGATCTTCGCGTGCAGCGTTTTCACGTCCACCGGCGGCTCGTTCGACGGTGTACAGGCCGCGCCGAACACATCCGCCGCACGCTCCTGCAGTTGCCGCTTCCACTCCGTGATCTGGTTCGGGTGCACATCGAACTGCTGCGCCAGTTCGGCCAGCGTGCGCTCGCCCTTGACCGCCGCCAGGGCCACTTTCGCTTTGAACGCCGCTGAGTGCGTCCGTCGGGTTCTCTTCGTCATCTTTCCGGTTCCTTTGCCTGCATTATCGCTGGCTCAGGCCCCGGATGTTCCACTTATCCGGCTGTCCGAATTTGCGCGGCCACCTCTATCATCAGCGAATCGGATGCACAATCAGCGACTCGCCGATTCCGCGGATCGGACTTTCGCCTTTTATGCGCGGAGCGCGTACCGCGCCACGTCCCATCGCGCCTCACGCTTTGCCTGACCGGCCATCGCCGGGTTGATCTGTCGGGGGGTACCCGCAAAATCTCCGGCATCCACCAGTTCATTACAGCCGTGCGACTGTCAGAGCTACCCCGCTGAGCGGG
>NZ_LOSX01000039.1:0-143285 GCF_001521985.1 Burkholderia sp. RF4-BP95
TCAGCTCGCGGCCATCAAGCGCCCACACTTATCGGCTGTTAATTTTTAAAGAGCATTTCCGCGAGAAACCTGAAGTTTCTCAGCAGCGCTGCGTTTTCAGCAGCAGAGAAGCGAGATTATGAACCGTCTTTTTCAGCTCGTCAACAACTTTCTGAACTGCTTCGTTGCGACGACTGGGGTTCAACTTCGTGTGCGCCCAGGCTCTACCACCGCCCTCGACCGCACCGCTTCCCTTCTCCTCCCGCGCTGCGTTTCCGTTAGCGCGAAAGAGGCGTGATTCTAAGCACCCGCCCCGGTCTCCGCAACCCCTTTGTGAAAATATTTTGAAAAAGCCCCCGTGCGCTGCCGCGCACGGGGGCTTCGGTCTGACGCCCTGCATACCGCATGGTGCGCGAGGAGCTCGCGACCAATCCGGAGCGAGTCCTTCTTTCCTCCTATCCTATACAGGAGATTGAATATGCCCTCTGTTCAACAGCGCATCGCATTTGCCTCGCGCCGGACACCACCCCACGGCACAAACAAGAGAGCGCACGTCGTCGAGTATCATGCCGCGATCGAACAACGCACTCATACCGACGATGGACAGCACCACTCAATCCGGCGACGCCGATCTCCGCGATGAATACGCCGCGCTGCGCCAGCGCGCCGTCATGCTCGAAGAACAGGTCCCGCCGCTCCTGCAACGCATCTCGAATGTCCTGCCGCGCATCAGCGGCGTGTCCGACCTGGCGGACGAGCATCGTGAACGACTCGTCGGCGCGCGCAACGCAGCGATGGTCTCGATCGAAAACTATCAACAGGCGATCCCGTTCCTGCAGACGGCCGACTCGATCATCGAGCAGCTCGACAAAACGCCCGAGCGCGACGAAGACATCGAATGGCGCGAATCGCTGCTGCAGCGACTCGACGAACTGATCGACGTCGCGGTCGTGATGATCGACGATGCGCAAGGCTATTTCGAGCAAGCGGCTGCCTGCGATCTCTCCAGCGTGCCGAAGTCCATTCTCGAAGACTGAGCATCCCGGCCGAGAGGCGCGCGGTGCGTCAACTGCATATATGTTGCATGTTGCGCACGCCAGCTGCCCCGCACATGCCGACCGGCTGTCGCTGCTCGACACCTCGACATCGACATGTCCGACACGTCTCCCGAAAGAGCTCACCTTCCTGTCACGGGTTCACGCGTATCGGCAAGCCGCGGCCCGTGACTAGAGCGTATCGAGAACGATCGTCTCGCCGACGATCGGCACACGGATATACCCGCCTTCCGCATCGCCGTACGCGTGCGCGTTTCCGTCGATCACGTATTGCGCGGTCAATGCGCACAACGTCGCGTCCCGCGCGTCGACCGATCGCAGTGTCGACACGTCGATCCCAAGTTGGGTCAGCAATTGCCGGCGCTGGTTGCGTTTCTGCTTCGCCGACGCGATCGCCTTGCCAAGCAACGCGCAGGTAATCGCGTACGGATAAGTCTCGAAGCTCACGCGCCCGCCGGTATAGCGCGCGTCGGTCAGCAGCGGATAGGCGTCGGCCAGCGCGCGGTAGACGCGCTCTCCCATGAACATCCAGTCGAAGAAGCCCGACGTGCTGGCCAGGGCCTGCTCGCGCGATGGCGTCGGGAAACACGAGATCCGTTCACGCGCGAGCGCCTGCTCGGCAGCCCGGCGTCCGCTGCCCGTCCACCAAAGGCTCGGCGCGTCGACGCCGACCGCCACCACGTCATGCTCGATACACAGCGAAGGCAGCGCTTCGGGCGCGATCCGCTCCGCGCGGCAAACGATCGTCGCGCCGCGCAAGATCACGAGATCGCATCGCTTCTTGTCGCCGCCCACGTCGACACCCGCCACCGCGGGCAACGACCGCGCGACTGATCGGGAGCGGGATCGGGCCGCCTGCATGGCTGCGCGTCAGTCCGCCGGCCGCGCGTCGTACGCGGCGTCGAAGATCCCTTCGAGGCCCGGATGCACGCCGCGCATCCGGTCGACGACCGACTTCGCCCAGTCGAAGTACGCCTGCTTGCGCTCGAGGGGCCAGTCCGCGGGTGGATGCCGCGCGATGTCACGCAGGTTGCAGATCTTGTCGGCGAGCTTCACGAGCTTCGCGCGCCGGCTGATGGTCGCCGCATGCTCGACCTGCAGGCGCTTGCGCTCGTCCTTCGGCAACGACTTGTCGTCGGTGACTTCCATCACGATGTCGGCGACGTCCTTGCCGAACAACCGCAGCAGCTCCTGCTCGGTGGTCTCCGTATCCTCGATCGTGTCGTGCAACACCGCCGCGACGATCACGCGCTCGTCCTCGATGCCGGCTTCGTTGGCCAGCACGGCGGCCAGCGCGATCGGATGGTTGATGTACGGCGATGCCTCGTCGTCCTTGCGCCGCTGATTGCGATGCTTGTCCGCCGCGAACGCGATGGCAGCTACCAGCTTGTTCATGTTGATCCCTCGTGTGGCCGGACCCGCGACCGGCTGAACCGGTCGCGTGCGTTTCGGAACCGCACATACTACCTGTACGCGATGACCATTCCCACATATCGGAACATCGGGCCGCGCGCCGTCATGCGCCGGCCGCCTCGCGCTCCAGCCCCACCACGTTCACCTGCGCGCCGAACACGTCGCGCACGAGCGGCAGCAGGTGATCGTGGTGCGTCAGAAACAGCACCTGGGTTCGCGTCGACAGATCGCGCAGTGCCTCGAGTCCCGCCTTCGCGCGCGCATCGTCGAAGTTGATGAACAGATCGTCGGCAACGAACGGAAGCGCGGTCCTGCTCGCGAGCTGCAATTCGAGCGCCGCGATCCGCAGCGCGAGAAACAACTGATCGCGCGTCCCTTCGCTCAGGCCGGCGACCTCGACCGACGTGCCCTTCGTGCGTCGCGCATACAGCGCAGGCGGCGTCCGTTCGGTGTCGACGGTCAGCCGCGCGAATTCGCCCAGCGTCAGCCCCGCGAAAATCTCGCCCGCGCGGCGCAGCATCGGCCCCTGCTTCTGGTCGCGATAGCGATCGGTCGCCCACTTCAGCAGACGGCTCGCGGTCGCTGCTTCCAGATACTGTTCAGCCGCGTCGCCCATCGCGGCCAGCGCTTCCTGCCGCTTCGCCTCGGCCACGGCCGCGTTCGCCTGGCCGTCGATCGCGCCGAATGCCTGCTGGGCGACGACCTGCTGTTGCGCGAGCGCGTTCAGACGCGTGCCGATGTCGCCAAGCGACTGCTTCACCGCTTCGAGATGCGCGGGCACGTCGGCGATGTCCTGTTCCGCGACCTCGGCCTCGACGGCCGACTGGGACAACCCGTCGCCGTCGCGCACGAGTGCCTCCTTCGCGGCATCGACGGCCTGTCGAAGCTGGCGCTGGCGATCCGATCGTTCGGCCAGCGGCAGCGCCGCGTCGATCGACGCGACGCCGGCCAGTTGCAGCAACGGCTGAATGCGTGCGTCCGCACCCGCCACCGCGGCGGCCGCGTCGGCGACCTTGCCCTCGGCCTGCCGCACCGCGTCGTCGGCACGATCGATTGCACGCGCGGTTTCCCGTGCGGCCGCCACGCGCATCGTCAACCGGCGCGCGACGTCCAGCCAGTTGCCGCTCGCCAGCCATTCGGGTTCGAGCGCTTGGGCCAGCCGCCGGGCACCGGCCTCGAGCGCAGCCAGCTCGGCACGAATCGCGGCGATCCGGTTGCGCGGCGCATCGGCGGCGGCCAGCTCGTCCGTCACCGCATTCGCGAGCCCGAGCGCCCCTTCCGCCGCAGCCAGCGTCACCGCGTTCGCGGACAGCTTCGCGTCGGCGAGCGCGTCGCGCCATTGTGCTTGCCACGCATCGTACGCGGCCTGGGCCTGGCCCGCGCGCGAACGGGCCGTCGCGCATCCGCGTTCGGCTTCGCGCGCGCGGTCCTCGAGGCTGTCCTTCTGCGCAAGCGTCTTCTCCGCCGATTGCACGAACGTCTCGGCGATCGCGATGAGTGCCGCCAACCCGTCGGCGTCGCTGCCGCGCGAGACCAGGCGCAGCGCCGAACGCAACGCGGCTTCCGCGCCGGCGCGCGCATCGCGGATCGTCGCGAATTCGCGGCGCTGGCGGTCAAGTTCGAACTGCGCGGCAAACACCGTGCCGCGCTTCGCGAGCCAGTCGCCCATCGCCGCCAGCGGCATGCCGGGCACGCCGGCCGTCGTCGCCAGTTCGGACCACGCGTCGCGATGCGCGGCGAGCTCGCGTTCGCGCTCGTCCATGGCCGCCTGCCGGCGCATCAACACGGCACGCGCGGATTCGACCTGTTGACGCAGCGATTGCAGCGTCGCCGCCGCTTGCGTGGCGCCGAGCTGCGCGTCGACGAGTTCGTCGGCGAGGCGGATCGCATCGTCGACGGCCGGCGCGCCCGTTGCCAGATCGACCACACCGTTGCGGATGTCGCCCCACGCGCCGTCGCGACGCGCGCGCGCCGCCAGCACTTCGGCAGTGGTGACGACCTTGTGGGTCTCCGCGAAATGTCTCTCCTGCAGTTCGAGCCGCTCGTATTCTTCCTGCGCGCCGTCCCGTGCATCGCGCGCGGCGGCCGCCGCGCTCGCGCGCTCGCTTGCTTCGTTGAGCAGCGCACCGAGCCGCGCCGCCGACGGCACGTCGAGCACACGCAGCGCGTCGACCGGCCTGCGCCACTGGCCGAGCGCATCGAGCGCGTCGGCGAGCGTGCGCTCGGCGGCGGCAATGTCGCGCTCGAGCGCCAGTTCGCGCTGGCCGCTGCCGCGAAACCCCTGCGCATCGGCGAGCGCGGCACGAAGCACTTCCGGCACATCGACGGTAGACAGACGCGCGAGTTGTTCCTGCGCCTGCGCGAGTTCCTGCATGCGTTCGTCGAGCGATTCCCGCGCACCGGCCAGCGCCTGATGCAGCGCGCCGTGGTCGCGCAAGAGATTCGCGACAGTCTTCAGCGACAGCGCGGTCGGCAGTGCCGCGCGCAGCGACGCCTCGTCGGTCGGCCAGCCGAGCTGCGCGGCCGCGGAGCCCGCGGCGGTCAGATGCCGCTCCACGTCCGCGCCGAGCAACAACAGATCCTGAGCGTGATTCATGCATGCGCCGCGCAACCGGTCGAGCGCTTCGATGTCGCCTTCGAGCGCCAGCGCATCGGCGTCCGGATCGATCGCATCGCGCGCCTGCCGTTTCGCGAGCAGGTCCGTGCGACGCTCCTGGAGCACCTTCTGTTCTGCGGCGAGGTCGCCTTGCGCTTTCAGCAAGTCGGCATACGCGGTCGGCGGCAACTCGACGACGGTGCCCAGTTCGGCAAGCGCCGCTTCCTTGATCGTCAGTTCCTTCAGGTATGGCGCCAGCCGCCGCACACGCTCGAGCTTCGAACGCAGCGCTTCGAGGCGGCGTTGCTCCACGCGGGCGTGCTCGATCTCCTGCTCGACCGCGTCGCGCGCCTCCTTGCGATCGACCCAGTCACGCGTGCGCACCTGGACCGCCTTCAGTTCGCCGACCGCTTCGTTGAACGACGTCTCGGCCAGCGCGAACGCGCTGCCGCTGCGTCGCGGTGCCCACAGCTCGCCCGCACGCGCGTCGAGCTCCTCGCGCACGGGCCCGAGCGTGCCGACACCCGCCGCCGATTCGAACAGCACCTGGCCGAGCTTGTCGGACGCATCGAGAATGCTCCGGCCGCCGTCGACGAGCCGCCCGTGATCAAGCCCGAACATCTGCTCGAAAAACTCGCGCGTCGCGCCGTCGAGGATGGCCGCGAGGTAGTCGTCCGGGAGCTTGTCGTCGGCGGGCGTGCGCAACGGGCTGCGCCCGCGGGCGCGATGAAATGCGAGCGCGCCGGTGCCCCCCTCCAGCACGCCGCCGATCCGCAGGTCGGGCGTTGCATGCAGGAAGTCGAGCGGCGTCTGCAGTTTCATCCCGAACAGCAGTTCCGACACGGCCGTGCGGATCGTCGACTTGCCGGCCTCGTTCGGCCCAACGATCACGTGAAAATCCTGTCCGGCCGACGGAAAGCGCAGCGTCTCGTCGGTGAACTTGCCGTACTTGATCAGATCGAGCTGGCTGATGCGCATCGCTTATTCCCCCCTCGCCAGTCGCGCGAGCAACGCGGGACCGACCTGCTCGACCAGCGCCGTGAGTTCGCCCGCGCGCGCCATCGTCAGCAGCGGCACCTCTTCCTTCACGTCGCTGCGCACCTTGCCGACGAACGGCTTCAGGTCGCGTTCGAGCAGCGCGAGAAAATCCGGATCGTGCGCGGCGTCGGCCAGGATCTGCTTCAGATCCTCCAGCGCCTCGAGCTGCTCGCTCTCGCCCAGCGGCTGCTCGGGCGCGGATGTCGCGAGACGGACCTTCTCCAGCCACAGCCGTTCGTTGCCGATGATGCCGATCTGGTTCAGCACCTCCGCGCGCAATTGCGGCGCACGGCCGAAGAAAAGACCGTGCGCGGGCGTGCGCCCCGTGACCGTCACGCGCACCGCGCGCGGCACGTCACCGTCGACGGTCAACAGCGCCTCCAGCGACTGGCCGATCTTTCTCGACAGGTCGGCGACCGTGAAGCAATCGGATGCGTCGATCGACAGGGCTTCCCAGCGCAGCACGTCGAGGTACAGGCGCTCGACCTGCGTGCGCCCCTGCTCGACCGTCACGAGCACCGCGCCGCGGCGGCCCGTCTCGCGGATATGGCGACCCTGCAGGTTGCCGGGAAACACGACGGTCGACGGCCCCGACCATTGCTGGAACTCGTGCACGTGGCCGAGCGCCCAGTAGTCGTAGCCCTTCGCGTGCAGTTCAGCCAGCGTGCACGGCGCATAGTTCGCATGCGCCGCATAGCCTTCGAGCGCGGTGTGCAGTACGCCGATGTTGTAATGGCCCGGCACGGGATCCGGATAGCCGATCGCGAGATTGTCGACGACGGCCTTGTCCTTGAAGCTCTGCCCGTGCAGCGCGACGTCGAATTCCGGCAGCCGATGGGTTTCCGGCTTGCGATGGCCGAACACAGTGACGTTGTCGGGCAAGGTCAGCTTCTTCGTCATCTCGCTTTCGGCATCGTGATTGCCGCCGAGCACGAATGCGCGAATGCCGGCCTTGCGCAGGCGACCCATTTGCTGGCCGAAGAAAATGCCGGTGTTGTGGTCCTTCCAGTCGCCGTCGTACAGGTCGCCGGCGATCACGAGGAACGCGACCGCCTCTTCGATCGCACGATCCACGAGCTGCCGCAGCGCCTCCCGCGACGCGTTGCGCAACTGCGCGGCCGGCGCGTCGGGATACGCGCTCAGGCCGTGCAACGGGCTGTCAAGATGAATGTCTGCCGCGTGGATGAACTTCACGAAGATTCCTCTGTTTCAGGACGAAGGGGCGATGTCGACAAGCATTGTGCGCCGTCGAGCGACGCAACGCCGGCGAGGTACGAACCGGACCATCGCCGTTGCATCGTCCGATGCAACGCTCGTCCGGGCGATGATGCCACCCGTCGCCAGCGGGTCGGGATGGTACCTGAAAGCGGGCGTCGGGAAGGTGCACGACCCCACGCCCTCAATCCGCGCGTGATCGCGCAGCCTCGACGAACCTGCGACCCGAAACACGGCAGTCGCGATGCCTCGGATGATCTTCCGAAGTCGACGGCCGACGGCACCCGCGACATTCGTCCCGTGCGTGTCACTCGTCGCGCGGCGCGGGTGGCGGCGCAAAGCCGTTTTCGTTGCCCGGGAACGGATTCGCATTGCGACGCAACGCCGCCTCATCGCTTTCCTTCTGTGCGAACAGCGCGACGCCAATCACGCCGACGTTCGCCGTATCGCCGTACTTCGAATTCGCGACGTAGCTGTCGGGCACCGACGCGAAGCGGAACGCGGCGACTTCATCGCGGCTCCTGCGGAAGCCCTCGATCGTCAGCGTACGGCCCGGATACAGCACGTAGCCACCGTTCGCATAGCTACCCGGCCGCCCCGACAGCACGTCGAGCCCGTCGACCGTCGACACGACCTCGAACGCGCGGCGCCCCTGGTTGCGCAGCACGATCATGTAGCGTGCGCCTTCGACACCCGCCATGTGCCAGCGGCCGTCGCTGCGCGCGAGACGCAGCGGCGCGCCTTTCTCGTCCGTGAACGACAACGCGATGTCGCCGTTCGCGAGCGCGACGCGCGTCGGCAACCGGCGAATCCGCGACGCGGGCGGATGTCCGGGCAGTGCATCGTTGTAGTAGACCGACGCGAGATCCGTCGGCGTCGTCGCATCCGCGCGTTTGAAATCGACCTTGCGGGTTTCGGAATGCACCGACTCGCCCCACGCGGTGCCGAGCCCGCGACGTTCGCCGGCATCCTGGCTGGCCGGTGCGCTCGCGGAAGTCGGGGGCGGCGACGCGCACGCCGCGAGCCACAGCACGCAGGCGAGCGCGAGAAGACGGAACAGGATGGTCATGATCGTGATGCCTCGGAATGTTATCGGACCACGCCGGGCAGGCCGGGGCGGCACTTTGGAGTCGTCTGTCGTCACGATGCCGATCGGACATGCTTGCCTGAATCGACCTGCGCCGCCCGAGGGCGGCCCGGCGATCGGGAGCCTCGCTATTTAAGCACGGTGGGGAGGCAATGGGCAGAGGGTGCGCGAGCCGCCTGTTTCGATCCACGGCACACCAACGCGACCACGATGTGCGGCGCGCCCAATGAAAAAAGCCCGGCCCGCATCGAAGCGGGCCGGGCCTTGGCGGGAAGCGTATCGCTTACAGCGCGCCGCCTTGTGCCGACGCCGAACCCTTCACGCCGACCGAAGCGCCGCCCTGCACCGCGTTCGTCGCACCCTCGAGCGCTTCGCCGGCCTTCGCCTTCGCGCCGCCTGCGACATCACCCGCCGTCGACACCGCGCCTTGCACGTGGCTCTTCGCGGAGTTCGCGACATGCTTCACGTGCGACTTCGTCGCGTGCACGGCCGATGCCGCGGCATCCTTCGCCGAGCCGGCTGCCGAGCCAACTGCCTGCGTCGCGCCACCGACCGCGTTGCCCGCTGCCGAGCCGACACCGCCAACCGTCTTGCCCACGCCGTTCAGCGCACCGCCGACGAGATTGCCTGCGCCCGAACCCGAGCCCGAGCCCGCGGCATTCGCGCCTGCACCTGCCTGCACGCCCACCCCACCGCCGAGCAGCGGCGTCTGGACTTGTGCGCCGACGCCGGCGGAACCTTCCGCGCCCGTCTGCGCCGTTTGTGCGAAAGCAGCCGATGCGATTGCCGTCAGCGCGGCACCAAGCAGAATCGTGCGAATCTTGTTCATGGTCATTCTCCCCAAAGACGTTGTTGCTGCGGGCCGCCTTCGTGCGGCTGGTCGCATGCCTCGCCGCGACGTGCGGCAGGTGGAGCTAATGTAGCCGCGCCAACGTCCAAAACCATCGAATTGCGGGGACTGTTACTTCAGTTGCAAATGCTGACGATTGACTCACACTGTTTGACAAACATCGCGCTCGGCGCGTGATTGGCGTCGCTCGATGGCCTGCATCGGCGCATCGGCGCACGAAGTATCTGCTAGCACGGAAAGCGACCATTCCTGTAGGCATCCCAAAGAACGTGTGTCGGCCAGCCGTCGGTGCAGCCAGATAATCGGCTTCTCGCGATCGGCTCGATGTCGTCGGACATGCACGCCGGGATCGCCGTCGATTTTTTCGAATGCCGTCATCCAGCAGACGTCGAACGGCTCCGCCTCGCGGCTGGTCAGCGCGCGACCGCAATCGACATCACCGAGGAAATCGAAAAATCCCGGCCCCTTGCCACGATGCGTGGTCGTTCCGTTCGTCGATCGTTGCTGCCATGCGCCGCCTTCATGTTCCATGTCGGTGACGCGCAGCGCCGTGCCCGCTGCGACTCGCAGACCGGCACGATCGTCGGCGCCTTCGAGCTGCGCGGCCGCCTGGCTGCACGCGAGCGGCTTTCACGCAACCGACCTGAGTCCGCGCGCGCTGAGCAACACATATGCGCGCCGCTCGGTGCTCGACGGACATCCGCATGCCGATGTCAGCGCAATGCTTGGCCTCGCCAGCTTGTGAACGGTCACGCGAATCAGGCTGACGCTGGCACCCGATGCGGGCGCCGACCGCGCACGCGGGAATGCTGATCGACGTTGTGCACGCAACGACGTGCGGCCAGTCCTATTCGCTCTTGTTCGAATGGATCAGCCGCAGAATGCGGGTGTCATACGGCGACTGAATGACTTCCGCGATACGGATGTCGGATGCGGCAGGATGCAGCGGATTCAACAGGAAGTTATGCGCGTGCGGCACGACGACGCTCGGGACGCGCAGCAAGGCGCTCGGTTGCGTATGCAACCACTCGGTCCCGGCACTACGGGTCCAGTCGACGTTCTCTCGCCAGTCGGCCGGCGCATCGCCATCCGCGATCTCGGCAACGTCCACCGATTCAGGCACCTCGATGCGAAGCAACTGGTATCCGCTCGGCAATTGCGCGACGGTGGCGATTTCGAAGTGAACGAGCGTCTCGAGCAGCGCGAGCGCCGGATGCTCGGCGAGGTAGACGACGGGCTGCCCGGCAAAATGCCAGCGCCCGCCGGCCCGCAATCCGCCGACGCCTTTCAGGTCCGCGTAATTGCTGATCCGCCACAGCGTCGTCAAGCGAAGTACCCCTCGTCGATCTGCGTGAGGGCTTCTTCGACGAGTCGCGCGCCATGCTCGGTGCTCGACATGTCGAGCGACGTGCGTCCGCCGAAGCGCTGGAGCCCGTTGCGCAGCCACGCCATCGCCTTGTCCTGGTCGCCGAACGTGGCCGTCGCCTGCGCGACGATGCGCGCCAGCCGGATCGCCTTGTCGGATTCCTCCGGTGACAGGCGCTCGTGTGCTTGGCGGCGATGGCTCAGGGTACGCCGCGGGATGATGAAAGCGAGTTCATCGGACTTCAGGCCGCGCTCCGACAGCCGGTCGATCACCGCGACGTCGACGCGCGCGCTCGCCAGCTCGGCGAGATCGGCGCCCGAGCGCACGCGAATCGCGAGCAACTGCTCAAGGATCGTGAACTCGGCCTGGCGCGGGTGCGCGACGCCCGACGGATGAAACGCGATCGTACTCATGGCTCTTCTCCGGCAATTTGCCCAATCATTATAGGCGTTTTGCCGAAGACAGGCGAATTCGGTCGGTGGCCGCCCCGGTGGCTGGCAGTTCCTGGTGGCGGCGAAGCGGCTTTCCTGCTCGCGGCCCTGCCCCATCACGCGTAGTTGAAGATTCGCCGTGGAGCGGAAATCGCGAAATCACATATATCAAACCGCTCGCTGACGTCATGAAGTTGTCACGTAACAATTTTTCTGATGAATAGCCATCGGCAGAGCGACACCTGCCCCGTCTCAATTGCAAAGCGATTGGGCAAGCGAATTTCCGTGCCCGCTATCAATACTTCGGTATCCGATTCAATTTGACCATCTACCGAACGGGATCAGCCTGCGGTCGCCCTCCGGGAACGCGCCCGCCCATCGGTTCTGCGCCAACATGCCTTGCGAATTCATCCGGTCCGCCGACGATGCTGCGCCAACTGCAACCCGCGACCGCCATCATGCACACCAACAATCATCAGACAAAACCCCATTCGCCCTTGAATCGTTTACCCAATTGCAATAATTATTCGCTGGAACGCGTATTTCCGACCGGTATCGCGATCGCTACGATGCAATCAACCGCTCAACGCAACCAGCGAAGCGCGAAATCTACAAAAACCGGAGGTCACCATGAAGTCGTTCATCTACGCAGTCGCCGCTGCCGCCGTCCTGTCCGCATCCCTTGGCGCATTCGCTCAGTCGAACCCGTCGAATCAACTGACGCGCGCTCAGGTCCGCGCAGAACTCGTCCAGCTCGAACAGGCCGGGTACAAGCCGGAAGTGTCCGACGTCCACTATCCGAATGCGCTGCAGACCGCACAGGCACGCGTGACGAACAGCGACTCAACGGGTTACGGCGCACAGGCTGCGGCCGGCGTGCGTACTGGCCGCGCGATCGCGGTCAAGCAGAACGCTCACGACTCGATCTATTTCGGTCAGTAAGACCGCCGCACGCTGCGCATACCGCGATACGCCCGCTGCCGACGAAGCACCCCGCTCCCGTTCACCGGGGCGGGGTGTTTCGCTTTCGGTGCACGCGACATGCGCGCTGCACGCAGCCCGACCGACGCGTGGGCGCGGATCGGCCGCCGCAACGCGCTGTTCACGCAGACCGCCGGCGTTTGCGCATAGAATGGCCGCGTGGTCGGCGCCGGCCGAAGCGAACGCGAGCGAAGCCTCGACTCACCGGGCATACCCACTCGCTGGCCGATCCGATGCCGCACTCATCGCATTTTTCGAAAAGGAGCGGTTTCATGTCTCAAACATCCGGTTCCATGATCACGTTTCGCCGTCCGGACGGCCAGGAACTGCAGGGCTACCTCGCCACGCCGGAAAAGACCGAAGGTGCACCCGCCGTCGTCGTCATTCAGGAGTGGTGGGGCCTGAATGACCAGATCCGCGGCGTCGCCGATCGCCTCGCGCGCTGCGGCTACATTGCGCTCGTGCCCGACCTGTATCGCGGCAAGTCGACGGTCGAGGAGGAAGAAGCGCATCACCTGATGACGGGCCTCGATTTCGGCGATGCGGCATCGCAGGACATTCCCGGCGCGGTGCAATACCTGAAGACGCGCGCGTCGCGCGTGGCGATCACCGGCTTCTGCATGGGCGGCGCTCTCACGCTGCTGTCGCTGCAGTTCGCCGATGCGGACGCCGGTGTCACCTGGTACGGCTTCCCCCCGCTCGACTACCTCGATCCGTCGAAGATCAAGGTGCCGCTGATGGGCCACTGGGGCACGCAGGATGCGTTCTTCGCGATCGAACAGGTCGATGCGCTGGAGAAGAAGCTGACCGGCGCAAAGGTCGACGTCGAATTCCACCGCTATCTCGCGCATCACGCGTTCGCGAACGAAACGGCTGTCGGCCCGGGCCGCATCGGCGGCACGCAGTTCGATCCGGTGTGGTCGCAGATCGCGTGGGATCGCACACTCACGTTCTTCGGGCGCACGCTCTGGAACAAGCAGCAGTAATATCGCAGCGGATCTCCACCGCTGCTGGGCTGCGATGCACATGAAGCGAACGCCACGACCTTGCAATCGTGGCGTTGTCGTTTTATGGAGCGAATTCGTTATGCGATCATCTCGCGCGTCACGGGTTCGACACCGAAGCGCGCACGACGGAATGCGAGTGCCACGGCCGGCTCCGCAATACACCTCAGTTTCGAAAGCTCGGCTGCGCCCTCGTCATCAAGTTCGGTGTGCAAAATATCCTGCACGGCCAAACGTCGATTCACGGACCGCGTTTGCGAATGCCGGGTCATTCAACCCGGCACTCGTTGTCCGCCTTCGCTCAGGATTCGCAGGAACCGCGCAGCGCCGCCTCGTCGGCGGACAACATTTCGGGCACGCATTCGCGCAGGAAATCGACGAACGTGCGGATCTTTGCGTCGAGGTACTGGCGCGACGCATACAGCGTGTAGACCGTCAGCTTCTGCAGCCGGTACTCGGGCAACACGCGAACCAGCGCACCGCTCGCCAGAGCAGGCACCGCGGTCGACATCGGCAATGAGCCGATCCCGAGACCGGCGCGCAATGCGGCGCCGAGCGCATCGGCGATATTGACCTGGAAATCCGGCAGCGGTAGTGCGAACGTCTCGCGACCATCGGGGCCGTCGAGATGCCACCGGTCGCGCGGAAAAATCGGCGTGACGATCTGCAGGCACGCATGCGATTCGAGATCGCGCACGGTGCGCGGCGTGCCCCGTTCCTTCAGGTATGCCGGCGACGCACACAGCACGCTGTGCACATCGCCGAGCCGCTGCGACACCAGCCCCGAGTCGGGCAGCTCCGTCGCGCTCAATTGGAGCGACACGTCGTAGCCTTCGTCGATGATGTCGGGCACGTGCTGCGACAGCGTGAGCTCGACGGCCACCGACGGATAACGCTGCCGGTATCGCACCACCGCCGGCACCAGGTAGGCCTGACCGAAACTGGTCGTCGCATGCACATGCAAGCGGCCCGACGGCTTCGCCTGCGCGTCGGCCGCCTCGGCTTCCGCTTCGTCGATATAGCCGAGGATGCGCTGGCAGCGGTCGAGATAGCGCTGTCCGGCATCCGTCAATGCGATGCGGCGCGTGCTCCGGTTGAGCAGACGGGTGCGCAGGTGCGTTTCGAGTTGCGCGACCGAACGCGATGCGTAGGCAGTGGTGATATCCAGGCGCTGGGCCGCGCTCGTGAAGCTGCCCTCCTCCGCCACCCGGACGAAAATGCGCATCATCTGTAACGTGTCCATCGACATGTCCCCGGGATTGAAATCGCCTTGCAGCGGCGCCCGCCCCGGCACGTTCCGGTCTGGCGCGAATTGTGCGGAACAGTACCGCAGCGGTGCAGACGTGTCCAGTTTGCCGTGCGCCGCATCGGCGGGCGATCGCTCATGCGGCGCCGCATGTCGAAGGACGACCGGCACCGGATCGTTGCAAGCCGCATCGCGGCCTGCCGAGGCACACATCGCGCGTGTAGCGTCGCGCTCAGATCGGGTCGAAGGGATTGCGCAGCACGATCGTGTCGTCGCGCTCGGCACCGGTCGTGATCATCGACACGGGCACGCCCGCGATCGCCTCGACGCACGCGATGAAATCCCGTGCGGCACGCGGCAACGCCGCGCGCTCACGTACACCCTTCACGGTGCCGTCCCACCCGGGGAAAGTTTCGTAGACGGGCGTTGCGCGCGCCTGCGCATCGACGCTCGCGGGCAGATGGTCGACACGTGCGCCGTCAAGTTCGTAGCCGACGCACAGCTGGATCGACTTGACGCCGTCGAGCACATCGAGCTTGGTAAGCGCGAGTGAATCGATGCCCGAAATCCGCACCGCCTGCCGCAACTGCGCGGCGTCGAGCCATCCGCAGCGGCGCGGCCGGCCCGTGTTGACGCCGAACTCCTGGCCACGCGCGCGCAGCGCTTCGCCGGTGGCGTCGGTCAGTTCGGTGAGGAACGGTCCGCCGCCGACGCGTGTCGCGTACGCCTTGGTCACACCCAGCACGTGACCGAGTTTGGACGCGCCGAGGCCCGTGCCGGCCGCCGCGGCCGATGCAACGGTGCCCGACGACGTCACGAACGGATACGTGCCCCAGTCGATGTCGAGCATCACGGCCTGCGAGCCCTCGAACAAGATGCGCTCGCCGCGGTCGTTCGCGTCGTTGAGGTCGGCCCACACGGGACGCACGAACGGCAGTATCTTCGGCGCGATGTCGATCAGCGTTGCCAGCATCGCGTCGCGCGAGCACGGCTCGAGCCCCAGGCCGCGGAACCATGCATTGTGGTGATCGACCAGCACGTCGAGCTTGTCGGCAAGCCGGTTCGGCTCCGCCAGATCCGCGACCCGCAGCCCGCGGCGCCCGACCTTGTCCTCGTAAGCGGGCCCGATCCCACGCAGCGTGGTGCCGATGGGTTCGCGACGCAGACGCTCCTGCGCCTGGTCGATCGCACGGTGAATCGGCAGGACCAGCGTGGCATTCTCCGCGATCGACAGATTGTCCGGCGTCACCGACAGCCCGAGCTGGGCCATCCGTCCGATCTCGGCCAGCAGCGCTTCCGGATCGAGCGCCACGCCGTTGCCGATCACGCCGCGCTTGCCGCGCACGATGCCGCTCGGCAGCAGCGCGAGCTTGTACGTCTTGTCGCCGACGACCAGCGTATGCCCCGCGTTGTGGCCGCCGTTGTAGCGTGCGACGAGATCGGCCTGCGCCGCCAGCCAGTCCACGACGCGTCCCTTGCCTTCGTCACCCCATTGGGCGCCCACCACCACCACGTTCGGCATGCTCCATACTCCATGTGAGAAATCCAGACACACATTCCGGCCACATCGGCCGTTTGTATGCCATATTGGCGGAGCAGGATCACCCGATCAAACGATTAAATCTGAGCAGTCGCGTGAGTAAATTTCACGCGAAACGATGCATGGCCCGACGACTCCCTCCATTGAACTCGCTGCGCGCGTTCGAAGCCGCGGCCCGCCTCGGCAGTTTCACGCTCGCCGCCAACGAGCTGTGCGTGACGCATGGCGCGATCAGCCGGCATGTTCAGCAACTGGAGGCATGGCTTGGCCGACCGCTGTTCGAGCGCCACAACCGGCGGGTCGAACTGACCGATGCCGGTCGCATGTACCTTGCCGAGGTCGGTGCGTCGTTCGACCGGATCGCGCTCGCCACCGCGCAGCATTTCGGCCAGGAGCAGCAGCGCGTGCTGCGCGTCAGCGCGCCCGCGACGTTTTCACTGCGCTGGCTCGTGCCGAAGCTGTCGTCGTTCCAGGTTGCGCATCCGGCCATCGAGGTGCGGCTGTCGACGTCGAACGAGCCCATCGAGAAGTTGCGCGATAAGGTCGACCTGATCGTGCGCGGCGGCCCGCAGGCGATCGACGGATATGTTGCCGAGGAGTTTCTATCCGAAATCCGGCTGCCCGTATGCGCGCCGAAGCTGCTCGAGGGTCGGCCGTTGCGTACGCCGGCCGATCTCGCCGGCTTCACGCTGCTGCATGCGGCGACGTACCCCGGTATGTGGCCCGAGTGGCTCGCGGCGGCCGGGCACGCGAATCTGGCGCCGCGGCATTCGCTCACGCTCGAGCATTTCTATCTGACGCTGCAAGGCGCGCTCGACGGCCTCGGCGTCGCAATGGGGCCGATCGCCCTCGTCGCGGACGACATCGCCGAAGGCCGGCTGGTGCAGCCGTTCAGCGAACCGGCACTACCGCCGTGGCGCTATTTCACTTACGTGGCGGCTGCGCGCGCGGAAGACGAAGCCGTGCGGGCATTCAAGGACTGGCTGAAAGCAACAGGGAACGCAACGGCGGACGCGCGGCGCTGACTGAGTCGGTATGTCGGCGACCAGTCGTTGCGCAATGCGCATCGGCTCGATTGGTGCGGGTTTCGTGTTCCTTTCCACGGAGCCGTATTGCTTGCGAATGATCGCTTTTCGCCTCGCGATTCACCCAACGATCTGTTGTAATCCGTAGGATTCCTCTAATACTGAACAAACAGAATGGCTCATGTCGTTCAAGTAGCGCAGGACGACTAAACGAATCGAGTTGGCATTCATCTCACCGAGAAACAAAGGATATCGAATCAATTGACTCGGATATCACACCTCCATGGTGACCGGTCGCGCATCGCGTTTCAGCAGCAGAAACGACAAACCCCGGCTCGCGCCGGGGTTTGTCTCGTGGGGGAAACGCTTATTGGCTTGCGCCAGCGGCTTCGCCCGCCTTCTTCTCAGCGTTCTGCAGATTCTGCGGATAGTTCGGATCGTTGGCCGCCGGCTTGTAACCAGCGTCTTCGAGTTTCTTCAGTTCGGCGTTGTTCTTCGCACGCGCTGCCTTGTGTTCGGCTTTGCGTTTTGCCCGTGCTGCCTTGCGTGCTTCACGTTTCGCGGCTTTCGCATCCGATGCGGCGGATGCGGCCGGTGCACTGGCGTCGGTCTGCGCGAACACCGGAGCGGCGGAGCCGAAGAGGAACGCGGCTGCCGTCGCAGCCAGCGTCAGTTTTTTGATCTGGATTCGCATCGCTGAACTCTCTTTTCTGATTGGTCACGGAGTGAAAGCACATCGAGATACCGCCCCTGCCCCTGATCGGTCTTCATGTCTCGGTCAGGGCCTTTGCATCATAACCGCGTTGAAAAAAATGTGGCGCCATCATGCGTACATTGTTGGGAATACGCGTATGGGGGCGTCGTGTCGTCATGTGTCCCGCGCCCGTCCGCTCCGCGTTTCGCAGGGGCCAGGTGATGCATCGTGCTCGGGAATCACGCAACGTGCACGACCGCGGCAACCGCGTGGCGAAGCGAATCGTTCCACCGATACGGTGCAGATTGCCGATGAAGGTGAGATCGATTTCGGTGCTTTACGCACTCGCACGACGCCGACTGTTTCACCCGTGGAATCGGCTGCTCGCGCAACGCGATCGTCGCCTCATGAGCGGGATATGCGACGGAATCGCGAACCTGTGCGCCATGTTGTGATTCGCTGTCGCGCGAACGACGGTTCCTCCCATAAACGACCACGCTTCATTCTGTACCGAGCCTGCCGCATTCCCCGCACGTCGACACGACGCGAACGATCGGGTAACCGATCGTCGCACGCGTGGCTACCTGTTCGGTTCTATTCGTCGCCAGATGTGGGAGATGACGTTTGCGGGTTGAGACGACCTCCGCCGCTCAAGGTGAACGCTTCGTTAGGCATTCGCTCACGATTGGCTAATGGTCGTATGAGCGAATGCGCGACGCTTGTCATCGTACCGACGTCGCGAAGCGTCTCGAGTCTATGTGGCAAGAACGGCGACACATCAGGCGCTGCGCGCATGCCTCACAGCTTTTCCATCGGGTGACCGCATCTGGTGCGGGGGCGTCGCGCGCACGGTTTGTTCATCCGACGGACACTTTGTAGGTGAGCTTTTACAGGACACGGTAACTTCCAGCGGTGAGAATTTTCGGGATTCGAGTACGGGTTCGATGAGGGTGAGCCATATTGATGGCGGCAGCCTCACGTTCGAGGCCGTTGCCAGGATTGTTGTGATCGAGCGGCGCGGTCGGCGTCTCGCTTGGCACAGGGATGGGTTTTCGTCGCACCGGTCGGGACACGGTGGCAATTCAGATGCCGGTTCAAAGGTAGAAAACCGCGATGCAGAGTGAGCGGATCAAGAGCCAGCCCATTTCGTCTGTGCACGGGTCATCGAGCAGAAAGCCCCCGACAGGCCAACACGTGACAGTCGAAGACTTTTCCACGGAAGCACCGACTCGGACGCTAAAAAAACCGCTTGAGAATGAATTCCGATGATTTCTCACTGCCATGACGAGAACCGGCGGCACTCCGCTGTTGACCACGGTGGCCGTAGCCTGCGGGTAATCCCGGATGGGAAACATACCGCTGGGTGCCTTTTTTGTTCCCATAGATGGGAACCTAGGGACCGAAAGCGGAGATTTCCTCCCATAAGTTTCTACGTTTGAGTATTTGTTAGTAGGTACTCACCTTCATGGGGAGCCTTGCTAGGCCTGGGACGCTTGCAAAATAAGGCCGAGATCGAGGGTTCCACAGGCCTTAGGCCCAGAATTGCTGTGCTCGACGAGCCTCACTGGTTCGCTTTGGTAGCGGTTTATGGGGTTGCTTTTTCTGCACAGGCACACGTGTGTTTACATCTTTGGTAAACGACGTTTACTTCTTTAACTACTTTTAGACGGCTCACAGCCTTGTCTGGTAAGGGTTTGACAGGTGTTCGGTACCCATTTATGGGGGCTCAGGCGGAAGGATATGGGGTTTCAGGTCTGTGGATTTGGGGAATCGGGTACCGCGCTGTGGGAAATGGGGGTTGTGGATATGGGGCACGCGTAGCCTGCTATGGGATTTTGGCCGAAAAACGCCTCAGGTAACCTTTTATGGGGGGAATCTATTGGTACCCATTTATGGTGCGTCCTTGCTGATTCGTCTATGGTGGCGGGCACAGCATTTCATGTGCGGTTGCCGGTTATGGGATGGATTCCAGGTAGTCGTTTATGGGTGCCGTCGCGGACAGAACGATCTAGTCCTGCTCGTCCCCTCGGAGCTGGGGTCCCATAAACAGTATCAGGCCGGCGGAAAGGTAACCTTCTGTGGGGAAATCCCAAGGTAGTCATTCATGGGAGGTATTTTCGGCTGCCGAGCGCAGATGAAGGCAAAACGCCGAGCTGGAGGATCTGGATAGGTAACCATTCATGGGATGTGCTAAAGGTAGCGTGTTATGGGGGAATGCAGACCGTGTTGCAGGGCACCACGAATCGGGTTCACCGATCCCGTTCCTCCGGATTATTTCCCATGAACGGCTACCTTCAGTTAGGCAAGTCCCGTGCCGGATTCTGGCTACAGATCACACAGGTAGCAGGTTTTGGGAGCTGATTCTGGCGGAAAGGTAGATGGATATGGGGTTCCGCACAAATCGTAAAAATGGAATTTTTCCTTTTAAGACGAGGCCTTAGCGGCGATATTGGAAGTGATACTGGAGAAGAAGCCATTGCCCGGTAACTCGAAAAGGTATAAAGTCCGCCATCAATACGGTCACCTTCTCCGGACATCACGATGCCGCGCAAGCCCGCAATCAAAGGCTCCGACAAGCAGGTTTCGCTATTTCAGACGCCCGAGCCACCCGATCTGCTGCGCAAGGCGGTCCAGGCAATTCATATCGCTCCGAAGTCCGGAAAGATCGGTCTGCAGCAGCGCAAGATGTTCAGCTCGCTGATCAAGAACGCCCTTCGTCAGGAAGCGTTCGAACCCGGCCGGACCAGCTTCTCGATCTCGATCGCCGCGCTGTCGCACGAGAGCGGGTTGAACAGCAACAACACGAAGTATGTGAAGGATACGGTCAACTCGCTGATCAGTACCGTCGTCAACTGGGACTACCTTGCCGCGGACCGCTCGACGGTGTGGAAGGCGTCGGGCCTGCTCGCCGGTGCCGAGCTCGAGCAATCGGTGCTGAAGTACAGCTTCTCCGACCAGATTCGCAGCGAGCTGCTCAATCCGGAAATCTACGCACTCATCGATATGCGGATCGCGCGCGAGTTTCGGCGTTCGCACTCGCTTGCCCTTTGGGAAAACACGGTGCGCTACGAGGGGATCGGCATCACGGCAAAGATTCCGCTGCCGAAATTCCGCGACCTCATTCTCGGTCAGGATAAGGCGTCGCAGTCGTACAAGGAGTACAAGCTCTTCAAGAGCAAGGTCCTGGTGCCGTGCATTCAGGAGGTGAACGAAGTTTCCGACCATACGCTCGAGCTGATCGAACACAAGTCAGGTCGCAGTGTGGAGGCCGTCCAGTTCAAGGTGACGCGCAAGCAGAGCGCGGATACGGTCGAGGAAGGCGACGTCAAGAACGAAGCACTCGTCGACGAGGTCGCCAAGTTCGGCATCCCGCGTTCGGAAGCGCGCCGGTTGATCACGCAGTACGGTGTGCAGCGCATCAAGGCGGCGATCGCCTATACGCTCAATCGGACTACGAAGAAGAACGCAGCGCCGGTCGACAACGTGGCCGCGTATTTCCGCAAGGCGCTGACGCATGGCTATACGTTGGCCGACGGGCAGGGGACCGAAACGGCCGCGCCGGCAAAGGAATCCGGGCAGAGCAAGCAGGAACAGATTCGCGACAAATACCTGGCGGCGAAGGTCGATGAAGCCGGCGCGTATTTCCGCGAGCTGGAGATCGACGACCAGACCAAGCTGATCGAGCGCTACAACGAAACGGTGGCCGGTTCGAAGGATCTCACGCTGTCGCCGAAGAAGAAGGCGAGCAAGCTGGCGCAAACCAGCTTCTTCCGATGGTTGGCGCTCGATACTTGGGGCGAACCGACCTCGGACGACTTGCTGGAATTCCTGCTGAAAAGCAGCCTCGCGACCAACTGATCAAGGCCTCGCAGCCTGGCATGCGCCGTGGACCGGACTTCATCCGGCAGCGCGGTGCCATGCCGGTGCGAGGCCTTTGCTTTGGACGCCTTCTTTTATTTTTGCGCGGCTACCGCCAGATCAGCGACGTATGCGTCGATCACGGTCTTGAGCCGGTCGGCGAGCGCTTCCTGGTGGGACGCATCGACTCCCTTCAGTTGCAGATCCAGACGCCCGTCCGGATAGGTCTTCAGCTGGCCGATCGCGCGTGATTCGAGCGCGAAATCGTGGCGAACGCTGTAACGTGTGCGCCCCGTCTTCTTGTTGCCGTCGCTCTGCGCGCGCAGGAAATTCTCGAGGTCGCGCACCGACTTTTTCCGGTCGATCACCGCCGTGAGCAGACGGTCGGCAGCCGGTTCGCCCAGGCGCTCGAAAATCAGTTTCAGGAAGTACGCGGCCTGCAGCCCGACCACATCGTTCGCGCTGGCCATCCGTTCGAGCAATGTGTTCGGCAGTGCGTTCAGCGACAGTGTCTTGCTGATCGATGCCTTGTCCTTGCCGATCTTCTCCGCGAGTGTGTTCTGGTCGGGGAATACCTTTTCGTCGAGGAGACGCTTCCATGCGACTGCATCGTCGAAAATGGTCTGGCGTTCGTGGTCGTGGTTGGCGCGATACGCGATCGTGTAGAGCTGCTCGGGCGTGTGGTCCGTGCGGAATGTCGCATTGATCGTTTCGTCGCCGTTGATGCTCGTCGCGCGCAAGCGGCGTTGCCCGTCGATCACGACGAGCTTGCCGGGAAATTCCGGGAGACGCGTGACCTTGATCGGCTCGATCTGCCCTTCCCGCTTCAGCGTCAGTGCGAGTTCGTGCAGGCTCGACTCGGAATAGAACACGCGCGGGTTGAACGGGTTCGGGATGCAGTCCTTGACCGCGACCTTCTGCGGCGCACCGAGATCGAGCGCGTCGGATGCGGGGACAGCGGTCGAGATGACGGGGGTTGCGGCTTCGACGGGAGGATTCGACGCGGGCGTCGGCTCGGGCAGGCGCGTTTCCAGCGCTGCGTTTTCCTGAGCGAGCCCGCGCAGCAAGCCTGCTGCGAGATGCAGGTTGCCGGTCGGCTTCTTGTCTTTCGATGTGTCCTTAGCCATGAGCGGCTCCGGTAGCGCGCGTCGACGCGATGTATTGGGCCATTTCGGTGACCAGTCTCTCGATTTCCGCGCGGGCTTCCTTCAGTCCCTTCAGGTATCGATTGTGATGATGGATCGTGGTGCCGAGGGCAAATGTCTGCCGGTAGACCTCGCGCTGCGCGATCTGACTGTCGAGCAGATGCTCCCCTATTTCTTCAGCCCTTAGAATTTTTAAAATTTCTTCTCGCATTTTAGTTTTTCCATTGACGCTATTCAGCATCAGCGCGGAAGACAAATTCGGGTTACGAACGGCACGCATCGATTCGATCATACGAATCATCGCGACGGTGCTGTACAGGTCGGCCGGCGATGGCGACAGCGGCACGAGGCAGAAGTCGGCGACTTCGAGTACGGATGCGATGCGCGGGTCCTCGAGGTTGCCGGGGCAATCGACGACGATCACATCGAAATTTGCATCCTGCTTCTTGATCTCGCCGCCAATGCCGCGGCCTGCGGGGGCCAACGACAGAACTGTCATCGGGAGCGTATTTTCGCCGCTCGTCACCCATCTGACCGATGTGCCTTGAGGGTCGGCATCGATCAAGGCGACCTTGTTGCCACCCGCCTCGAAGGCTGCAGCGATATTGACGGAGATGGTGGTCTTTCCAGTACCACCTTTTTGATTACTGACGGCGATCTTGAAAGCCATTAAATTCCTCCAAGGAGTTTTGCGTAATATATGCAGTTATTGCCAAAAAGTCCAGAAAAGCATCGGAGGAAAAGAAGGATTTTCTGATGGATGTTGTTGTCACGTGACAAGCTGGTCGAATGGCTAGAAGATTATTCGTAATTCGAATGAAAAATAAAAACACATGGCATTTCGTTCGAGATGAAGGTGCTAATGAAGTGCTGGCAACTTCAGTGCCGGTAACATGGGTCACAGTGCTGATCCCAGATGTAATCTCGCTATCGTTGGAAATTCCGGCGCAAATTGGCAATCTGCTCGTGACTCGCCCTGAGCTGCGTCGGGATCTAAAGTTGTCACGTGACAAGCCGATTCGGTGGGTTAAGACGTCAAATGCTGCTGGCCGGTAAGCATGCAGACACGACGCGCGATGGTAATGCCGACGATTTCTTCTTCCTCGATCCTCATTACGGCGCCCTGCATTCATGACGACTGGCACTGCGACTGATGCGGGTTGTTACGTGACAACGCACCTAAACGATGATTCTGGACACATATCTCCTGTCTTGGCGCAACCACCGTAGACGGCACGGGTGCAAAGAAGTCCGTGCGATACATGAGTTGGTCATGTTCGATTGGGCCCAAGTCACTTATTCGTAAGGCATCGGGTTGTTGTCACGTGACAACCGCCACGGATGGATGCCGGAATCAGCAGCTTGATACCGGCGCAGCA
This sequence comes from Burkholderia sp. RF4-BP95, assembly GCF_001521985.1. Lineage (NCBI taxonomy): Bacteria > Pseudomonadati > Pseudomonadota > Betaproteobacteria > Burkholderiales > Burkholderiaceae > Burkholderia > Burkholderia sp. RF4-BP95. Next base: position 23,903 of record NZ_LOSX01000039.1, read on the forward strand.
TTTTCAGCGGTACCGTATGGGGAGGTGCTGGACCAGCCGGGGATGTGTCAGCGATCGATGCTGGTCGAGTCGGTTGGTGTCTTGGGTAGACCCGCCCGAACTGTGCGTGTCTCTGGACCTGCAGAGGCACACTAATTCTGGTGATGTGATATGTCCCCAATAAAAAAGGCGGTTCGGATCCTGAGGCCACGACGATGGCATAGGGTAGGGCGGGACAGATATCGCATCTTGTTGTGTCGGCCGCCGCTTCGACGGTCAAGGGCATCGGCATTGCGTCACACGTTCTCGATGGGCTTTGGGGGGGGCGCAAATTCCTGGGCGTCGGCGAGGAGAGATGGCGCAAATCAGCAGGGCGTGAAACAATTTTGAAAAAAAGGGGGCGTTCTGAAACCCTTGTCTAGCAATGGGTTGCGCCACTTTCTTCATGTTGTTTCACGCAAAACGAGCGCGCGCGACGGGTGAAATAGGGGCGCATGAATTTGACGTGCGTTATTGCGTCTGGATAATGATGATCCACGCGATAGTGTGTCAAATGAGACGTGTTTTGTGATAAATGATACGAATTTCCTGGATCGACGTGCAGTTCGATCGGCCTATTGGCGACCCCAGATATCGCGTGGATCGACCAGCAGGGACTTGATGGGTGTAGCGAGTCCTATATCGCTAGTTGTCACGTGACAACGCGCTGCAGCGACGGTGCCGGATCGCAAACCCGTAGGCATCGGGGAAATCGAAGCGGTCGCCCGGTCGATATTGCATTCGCGACGCGCACCCAGGCAGCGTTGAGCGAAGGCGGATTCTGTAGACGGCCGCGGAAGACTGTTTCCTATGTGTCTTGCCAGTGTCCATCACAATGCGGCTGAAGGAGAATCTGCAGACTTCGTGTCAACACGGTGAAGCGCATCGCCACCGGCGGTATATACCTTCCACTTCTCCGGATGTCTGCTATCGGGGACGACCAATCATCGTCACCGACGATCGCCCAAAGAGTCCGCTACCACGCCGCATATCACAACGAAAATTCATCGCCGCGGCGTTCCCGTCCAGAAACCTCTGCGGCCAACGAACTTACTTCGTCGCCTGCGATGCGCACAGCTGCTGCCACCGGCGCGCCTTCGTTGCGGAAGCCTTTGCTGGCTCATCGACCGTTCGCCACCAACGTTCGCCGCGATGCGGAGCATCCAGATTGAGTCGCTCGCCCATCCTGGGCGTCGATAGCTCGACGCCACGCACCATTGCCAACGCGGTGACGCGCTCGAACGGTTCCTGCCAACGGTGCATCGCGAGATCGAACGTGCCGTTGTGAATCGGCATCAGCGTGCGCCCGCGCAGGTCGATGTGCGCTTGCACGGTTTCTTCCGGCTGCATGTGCACGTAGGGCCACTGCGGATCGTATGCCCCGGTCTCGATCAGCGTCACGTCGAAGGGCCCAAGCCGTTCGCCTATCGTCCGGAAACCGTCGAAGTAGCCGGTATCGCCGCTGAAGAACACCCGCAGGTCGTCGTCGACGATGACCCACGACGCCCATAGCGTGCTGTTGCCGTCAAATAAGCTGCGCCCGGAGAAGTGCTGTGCCGGTGTCGCGGTCAGCGTCAGGCCATCGACTTCGACACTTTGCCACCAGTCGAGCTGGCGTACTTTTTTCCCGTCGATACCCCATTCGATCAGGCGGTCGCCGACGCCCAACGTCGTGACGAACACGCCAGTGGTCGCCGCAAGCGCGAGCACCGTGTCACGGTCGAGGTGATCGTAGTGATCGTGCGACAGGAGCACGCCACGCAACGGCGGGAGGTCCTCGAGCGCGATTGGCGGCGCATGGAAGCGCTTCGGGCCGATGCGCCGGAACGGCGATGCGCGTTCGGCAAATACGGGATCGGTCAGCCAGAATTCGCCGCGCAGTTTCAACAGTACCGTCGAGTGTCCTAGCCGATACAGGCTGCGGTCGGGGGCTGCGTCGAGTTGTTCGCGAGTCAGTGAATCGATGGGCAATGCGCCTGTCGGAACCGTGTTGCGTGGTTTGTTGACCAGCATATTCCATGCAATGCCCAGCGTTTTACCGAAGCCTTCAGCCGGTCGCGGTGCAACGTTGCTGAAGCGTTCGCCGTTGTGCTGCGGCGACTCGCCGGACAGGGTGCGGCCACGCCTGGCGGCGGCGAAACCTAGCATGCGATGAAGAAATACGAGAGGCGAAGCCATGTCGATTCGTCCGGAAAATAAAGTACACCGAACAGTGTAGTTTATCTCCGTCAAAAGTAAACTCAAGGGTGTAGAATTTTTCGAATGAATACGAGCACTTCTCCTCAACGGCTGACCGACCGAAAGCGAGCGGCAATACTCGCCGCGGCGATCGACGAATTCCTCGCGGCCGGCTATGACGCGACCAGCATGGATCGCATCGCCGCTCGCGCGGACGTGTCGAAGCGCACCGTCTACAACCATTTCCCTGGCAAGGAAGCATTGTTCGCGGCGATCCTGCATCAGCTGTGGGACGCAACGCTGACCGCCGGCGCGCCGGCCTACTGCGCCGACGTCCCGCTGCGCGATCAACTGATCGCGCTGCTGGGCCGCAAGTTGCGGCTACTGAACGACGAAGCGTTTCTTGCACTCGCCCGCGTCGCGATCGGTGCGGCTATCCATTCGCCGGAGCGCGCGCGAGACATGGTCGAACGCATGGGCGAGCGCGAAGAAGACGTGACGGTCTGGATTCGTGCGGCCGCGGCGGCTGGCCGGTTGTCGGTGACTGATCCCGTATTTGCCGCGCATCAACTGCACGGGATCGTGAAAGCGTTCGCGTTCTGGCCGCAAGTGACGATGGGCCAGCCGCCGCTCGGCGTGCAGGAACAACAGAAGGTCGCGGAAACGGCTGCTGACATGTTTCTTGCGTACTACGCGCGCGCGGATCACGCCGATGTGTCACGTACAGTGCAAGACTGACCGCACGTCGCGCGAAGCACGATGCGGAATAGTCGCGTCGATATCCGCAACGCGAGCCTCATCCTCCGCCTCGAGGAAAGCGCCATTCGACAACCGGCGAACGCAGGCACCGGTACACACGTCTACGTAGCCAGATTGAGCCGCACCGACGCATGCGGCAGGCGCAAATGAAACCGAACGCGAGCGAAAACCGATGAAGACGCTGTTGATCGTCTATCACACGATGACCGGAGGCACGCAGCAAATGGCCGAAGCGGCCGCGGCTGCCGCGCGCGCGCAACCCGGCGTCGACGTCAAGTTGCAGCGTGCGGATGCGACCAGCGCGGACGATGTGCTCGCCGCCGACGCCTACCTGTTCGCGACGCCGGAAAATCTCGCCGCGATGTCCGGGCTGATGAAGGATTTCTTCGATCGCTGTTACTACGCGGCGCTCGATCGCGTGAACGGTCGCCCGTATGCGGCGATGATCTGCGCGGGCAGTGACGGACAGAACGCGCTGCGTCAGATCGACCGGATCGCAACCGGATGGCGGCTCAGGAATGTGTCGCCGGGCCTGATTATCTGCACCCACGCGCAAACGCCGGAGCGGATCCTCGCGCCGAAGACGATTGGCAGCGAGGATCTCGCGCGCTGCGCGGAGATCGGCGCGGGGCTCGCTGCGGGTCTTGCACTCGGCGTGTTCTGATTGCCGGCGATCAAGTCGGCCGAACCGGGGGCTGCGGCAGCACGCAACGACCGGAGCGCGACGCCTGCCGTATGGCGCCGATTGCAGCGAATTCCCGAGACGCGTATTTTGCGCGAGACATCGCTCGTGCGAATCGCATTGCAGTTTGCGACAGCTGCACCCGTGGAATGTCGATACCTTAGTCTGCCTTAGTCAGCCTTTGTCGACACTGGCGGCCGATGGTATTCGGGCCACAGGCTTTTCACGAGATCGCGTGAAGCGCCATACGCATGGCAGCTGTCGATCTTGAGCGGTTTCCCGTCATCGCCTCGCTGATTCAGCGACGACGGGCGCACGCCGACCGTCGTCTGATAGGCCGCGGTCGCGACAGGACCGAGAATTTCCTTCAGATGCGTGCACGTGTCACACGACGGCAGACGCTTGCGGACCTCGCTGTTCCACCCGGCACCGATGCGCAGTCCGACGAGCGCCTGCAGCGTGTCGCCGCCGCCCGGACACTGCGCATAAGGATGCGACCTGATGAACGTGGATACCGCGCGCACGATCATGTCGGTGTCGAAGACCAGCGTTACGCCGAGATCGTGAATCGGCGCCAGCGCCGCGATGGTGCGCGTGCCGCCGGGCGGCGTGAAATCGCTCGTCTTGCGGTCCGCGAGACAGGCCGTGACTTCGAACAGACCGTCGCTGCGCCGATAGCCGCGCATGTCGATCCGCCGATGGTGAATCTCTTCGCGCGTGACGCCGTCGTGCGGGAGGTCGTGTCGGGAATTCATGTATTCGCTCCGTGTCGTACGGCCGGGGTCATTTTGCATTCGACCGCGATGTCGTCGGCTGAACAGCGCGTCGTGAAGCCGGCCACGGCGAACCGCCGACGCTGTCGATCCGGCCAATAGCACGCACTTTCCGATGCCGGCATGCGCTCGACGATCGATGCGGCCGCAACTAATAGCCTGACGGCAGAGATCGATGCACACTCGCCGCGCCGCGCTTATCGTATGCGAAAGCCCCGGTCTTTCGGACGATGCGGATCGGCAGAATCCGACGTCTTCGCTATCCGTACCATTGCTCGCCATTTCGTACTGTGGAATAACCGGTGCATCGCATGACTGGCGCACTGAAGCAGAAAGACCCGTAACGACACTACGTAACGCGGGTGTCGATCCACCGCGAAAACGCCGCCATAATGCGCAACACGACCGCGCGGACGCATTGCCTTGCCATCGGATCCATCAAACGCGAACCGTTGAGTCAACCGACTGCCGCGCGTACCGGTATACTTCCACTCCTGCCTTTGTCCGGCATCGTGGCCGGGTGCCTGAAACAGTGGTGGTGGCGATGCGGCCCCGCAATGATCCGCGTCGGTGGCAGACGAGCCGCAGGCGATGCGGCGAACGCCGATGTGCGGAATGGCTGCACGAACCACACCTTATATTCCTGGTGGATTGAATTTATGGGTTTTGAACAACTTGCCGAATTGCGGGCGCAGCTCGCAGCAAAGGCCAAGCAGGAGCGCAACGCGAAGCGACCGGCTACGCAACCGGACGCAGGCGCGAAGCCGAAGTCCGGCGACCGGCCCGCTCGTGGGGCCAAATCGGGTGCCGGGGCCAAAGCGTCGTCCGGCGCGAAGCCCGCTTCGGCGAAGCCGTCGACGCCGGTCGATCCGGTCATCGTCGCGATCGGCAAACTGCAGCGCCGCTTCCCGCGCGCGTTCCCGAAGAATCCGGCTCCGAAGGTGCCGCTGAAGGTCGGTATCTGGGACGACCTCGCTCGCGAGGCGCAAGCCGTCGGCCTGAGCGAGGCCGAGCTGCGCGAGGCGATGTCCACGTGGTGCCGCGGCAATCGTTACTGGTCGTGTCTCGTCGAAGACGCGGTACGGGTCGATCTGCAAGGTAACGAAGCGGGGCGCGTGACGCACGACGACGCGGCGCGTGCGCGCCGGCTGAAGTCGCGCCGTCCGGGCAACAAGGGCGGCGCGCAAGCGGCGAAGGGCGCACCGCAGCAGCCGAAGGTGGAAGCGCAGGCCGCCGCCGCGCCGCAGCCGGCGACCGCGGAAGCACCGGCCGACGCAGCACCGCAGCCCGAGCAGCAAACGGCCGCGAGCGAGTAACACGCGATGTGTCGCCGCGCGACCGCGCGGTGACGGCCTGCCTGCACCACGCATGCAGCGCACACATGACAGACCGACCTGTCCTCCGGGGCAGGTCGGGACTGCCTCCGCTGGCGGCACAGCCAGTCAGCCTCACCCAATCCTCATCGAACTGCCAATCGTGACCCACGTCCACTCGCTCACGTTTCGTCCACGATAATTCGTTTTCCTAATGTAATCGGATTGCAGATGAAACCCCGAACGCGCTCCGACACGAATTTGTCGGACGTGAGCCGCAGTCAAACGCAAAGTGCGGCCATATTCGAAAGCCCGCAGGGCGATGTCCGGACGCACCGCACGGCCGCCCGCCCGTCAGTTGGCGACCAGTCACACACACGCGATAATCTCCCCGGCACGAATCGTCGGGCCGGCGCGTTGCCGGTCGCGCATGACGCGACAGCTACCTGAAAGCCGGCGCAATTCGTCCGACATTCCCCAAAATTGAAAGGCACCGGCAAGGCGTACGCGTCACCGCGTCACACGAAGCTTGCCGATTTCATACGCACAACGCGCTACGCAAAGACCGCATCATGAACCCGAGACATTCCGCGATTCTCGTCGCGCTCACGGCTGCCGCGCTGTTCGGCGCCGCGACGCCGCTCGCCAAGGCACTGATCGGCGCGATGTCGCCGTTCATGGTCGCCGGCCTGTTCTATCTCGGCAGCGGGATCGGCCTCGGCGTTGGAATCCTGTTGCGCGGGCTGCGCCGCCGCCGCGCGCCGGCCGAGAACGCCGCGCCGCTGCAACGCTCGGACCTGCCGTGGCTCGCCGGCGCGATCGCGGCCGGCGGCGTCGCGGGGCCGGCGCTGCTGATGCTCGGACTGTCGAGCACACCGGCTGCGACGAGTGCGCTGCTGCTCAATCTCGAAGGCGTGCTGACAGCGGTCATCGCGTGGGTCGTGTTTCGCGAGAACGTGGATCTTCAGGTGTTTCTCGGCATGGTCGCGATCGTCGCCGGCGGCACGCTGCTGTCGTGGGGCCCGGGGCGCGCGGGCGTGCCGGTCGGCGCGTTGCTCATTGCCGGCGCATGCCTGTGCTGGGCGATCGACAACAATCTGACCCGCAAGGTTGCCGCGAACGATGCGATGGTCATCGCGTGTGCGAAGGGCCTGGTCGCCGGGCCCGTGAACATCGGTATCGCGCTCGCGACCGGCGCGGCGCTGCCCGCCATTCCGGCCGCGGCCGCCGCGATGCTGACCGGCCTCGGCGGCTACGGGATCAGTCTCGTGTTGTTCGTCGTGGCGCTGCGCCATCTCGGCAGTGCGCGCACGGGCGCGTATTTTTCGGTGGCGCCGCTGTTCGGCGTCGTGCTGTCGCTGCTGATCTGGCCGGCGCTGCCGTCCGTCACGTTCTGGATCGCGGCCGCGTTGATGGCGCTCGGCATCTGGCTGCACGTGCGCGAACGGCACGAACACGAGCACGCGCATGAACGACTCGAGCATACGCACCGGCATCGGCATGACGAACATCATCAGCACACGCACGATTTTCCGTATGACGGTGATGAACCGCACACGCATCCGCACGTGCACTTGCCGATCACGCACAGTCACGCGCATTTCCCGGACATTCACCACCGCCATCGGCACTGATTGCGCGGCAAAGGACAACGACGCGCGCGGCGTGCAATGCGCATCGCAAAGTAGCTGTTTATGGGGACGTTATCGGGTGCCCGCAGGGTCGCGTCGACGTCGTTCGATTGCGACTCAGTCTTCTGTCTGAATCAACCGGATCAACGACCCGTCCGGGTCGACCAGCGCGCCGACGGTGCCGCCCCATGCCTCGCGCTTCGGCCGATGCGCGCGTGGCCAGCCGGTCGTCTGTTCCGGGATGCCGGCGGCGAGCACATCGTCGAAAAACGCACCGACGTCGCCGAGCCGGAAACAGCAGCTGAACCAGCTCGTGGCCGGATCGAGACCGGGATGCGGAAAGAATTCGAGCAGCAGATCGCCGCGTCTCAGGATCATCCAGCCGTCGTCGCGCCAGGTTTCGACGAACCCGAGCTTCGCGTAGAACAGCGACGTGGCTTCGAAATCGCGCGACGGCAGATTGGGACTCGCAAAGTCGGTCAAGGCCGGTTCTCCAGTGAGCGTTGCGGTCGAACGAACGCGCGGGAAAACGCGCGGACGGGATGTCGCGCATCATCGGTCAAACGATGCGCACCGACAAGCTGCGCAGGCCGCCGTCGCGATTATCGCCCCGTGGGGAAGCAGAATCCGAAATCCTCGCAGCCCGGGCATCCTGGCGCGGGCCCGGGCGGCCGGCCGAGCGATGCGGCCACTTCGTGCGCGAGGAATTTCTTCCAGCGCAGCTGCGCGACATTGCGTGCGGCAAGCGCGGGGAAATAGCGATCGAGCATCGCGGTTACCGCGTCGCGTCCGTCAAGGCCAAGATCGCGCCACAGGTGATCGGGGCGCAGGCACGCATGCGCGATGATTGCAGCGACGCAGTCGGCATCGTCGTGCGCGACGGCGGGATGCGCATCCCGCATCAACAGCGCATGTAGCGTCTCGACGAATTGCGCGTGCGCGGCCGGCAGCGGTGCGACGGTGGCTGCCGGCGCGAGCGCCGACGCATCGGCGGAACTCAGGCGCGGAAACTGGCGGGCAAGCAGGCCGTTCAACCGGGCGGGAGACAGGCCGAGCAGCGCGAGCTCGTTGCGGCATGCGCGTGCCGCAATGAGTTCACCGAACAGACGTGCATCCGGAGAATCGGTATCGGCCGCGCCGGACAGCAGCGCTTGCAATATGCGTCGATGCGCATGCTCGAGCGCGGACGTCATTGCAATCACCGGAGGATCACTCGACTCCGACGATCACGCTCGATGCCTTGAACAGCGCGGACGCGGCTTTGCCGCTCGCAAGGCCGAGACGATCGACGCTGTCGTTGGTGACGATCGCGACGATCTCGGCGCCGCCTGCGGCCTTGATCACGACTTCCGAATTGACCGCACCCTTCGCGATCGACGACACGGTGCCCGCGACACAGTTGCGCGCCGACACCTTGCTGCCGTCGACGTCGACCATCACGATCACCGACGATGCCTTGACGAGCGCGAAGGCCTTCGCGCCGGCCGCGAGACCGAGCGATGCCACGCTGCCGTGCGTGATCACGGCGACGATGTCGAGGCCGTCCTGGGTACGCAACGTGATTTCGTCGTTGACGGCACCGGGCTTGACGGCGCTGATCTGGCCGGCGAATTGATTACGGGCGCTGGTGCGCATGATGACTCTCCAGGAAAGGGGCCGCCCGGCGGGCGGCGAGCGAACGGCGGAAACCGCGGACGAGTTTACCGGCAATGCAAGTCAAGCGCGACGTGGGCATCGACATACCGGACATGCGAAACGGCGCACGATGCTGCGCGACGGCAGGCATGTCGTGCACGCCGCCCCGCGCGCGCTTACTTCGCAGCCGCCGACGCAGCAGCTGGCGTGCCCGCCGTCGACGTCTGCTGCGCCGCAGCGGCCGTCACATCGCCTTCCCAGCCGCCGCCGAGCGCGAGGAACAACTTCACCTGGTCTGCGGCGACCTGACCTTCGGCCGCGGCGACCTGCGCACGCACGCTCGTCAGCGTGCGCGTCGCATCGAGATCCGAAATGAACGATTCGCGGCCGGCCGTATACAGCCGATGCGTTTCGTCAGCGGAACTGCGCGCCGATTCGTAGGCCGTGCGCAGCGCGTCGGTGCGCTGCACGTCGGCTGCATAGGTCGCGAGGCTCGACTGCGTCTCGCGCAGCGCGTTCAGTACGACGCCGTCGAAGTGCGCGAGCGCGCCCCCGGTCGCCGCCTCGGCTTCGCGCACGCGCGCGCGCTGGCCGTTGACCGGGAACGACCAGCTGATCAGCGGTCCGAACGACCAGCGATTCGTGGTGGACGAGAACAGATCGGCGGCGACGCCGACCGAACCGGCGGACGCGCCGATGCTGATCGACGGATACAGCGCGGCGGTCGCGACGCCGATCCGTGCGGTCGAGGCGGCGAGCTGACGCTCGGCTTCGCGAACGTCGGGACGGCGGCGCAGCAGCGCTGCGCCGTCGCCGATCGGAATCGGCTGGCGCAGCTTCGGCAGGCGCTCGCATTCGGTGACCGCCTTCGGCAGATCGGCGGGCGAACGCGCGAGCAGCGCGGCGAGCTGGTATTGCGCGATCTTGCGGCGGCCTTCGAAGCGCGGGATGTCGGCCGCGAGCGTGCGTACCTGCGTGACGCCGCGCGTGACGTCGGTCTGGTTGCCGCGTCCCGCATCGCGCAGGCGCTGCGACAGCTTCACGCGCTGCTGCTGCAGCGCGAGCGACTGCTTCGCGATCGCGAGTTCGTCGCCGGCGGAGCACGATTCGACGTAGGCACGCACGACGTCCGCGACGACGGTGATGCGCGCGAGGTCGGCGGCCGCTTGCACGGCTTCGCTGTCCGCGCGCGCGGCCTCGACCCCGCGACGCAGCTTGCCGAACAGATCGAGTTCGTATGACACGCTGATGCCGACCGCGCCTTCGTTCACGACGGGCAACTTGTTTTCGAGCAGATATTGTTCGGCCGATTCCTGCGCGCGCTGCACGGCTGCTTCCGCGCTGCCGGAGAAGCCGCCTTGTTCGTTCGCGACTTCCAGCGCCGCGCGCGAACGCGCGAGGTTGGCCGCGGCGACGCGCAGGTCGGTGTTCGATTTCAGCGCACTGCGCACGAGTTCGTCGAGCACGGGATCGTCGTACAGCTGCCACCAGTTGCCGGGCACTGCGTCGCGCGACACGAGCGTGTCGTTCGCGTCGTCGAGCGCGTGGTTCGCGAGCGGCGCATTCACGTATGCCTGCTGCGGCAGCTTGTAGTCGGGGCCGACGGATTTGCACGCGCCGAGTGCGAGCGCGAGCGGCGCGAGTGCCGCCGCGAGGCGCAGGCCGTGCCGCTTCATTGCGATGCTCCCGCCGCGCTGACGGCCGCGGGCGCGGATGCCGCGGACGCGCCGGCGGCCGGCTTCGCATTGTTGTCGCGGCGCGTGTCGGTGCGCACCGCGACGGTCGCGGTGCGGCCGGCGATCATCCGGAAGTCGTCGGGCACCTCGTCGAGCACGACGCGCACCGGCACGCGCTGCGCGAGCCGCACCCAGCTGAATGCGGGGTTCACGTTCGGCAGCAGGTTCGCGCCCTGCGTGCGGTCGCGATCCTCGATCGCGGCGACGATGCTCTGTACGTGGCCGCGCAGCGGATGCGGCTCGCCCATCACGACGATGTCGACCGGCTGGCCGATACCGATGCCGCGCAGCTTGGTTTCCTCGAAGTAGCCGTCGACGCGGAACGAATTGCGATCGACCACCGACAGCACCGCGCGGCCGGCCGGCACGTATTCGCCGACGCGCGGTGCGCGGTCGTTCAGGTAGCCGTCGACGGGGCTCACGATCGTCGTGCGCTGCAGATTGAGCTTCGCGGTGTCGAGCGACACCTGTGCATCGGCGGCGGCAGCTTCGCCCTGTTCGACGCGCGTGCGGCTTTCCTCGACCTGCTCGCTGGCGACCAGGTTGCCGAGCTGCAGGTTGCGCGCATATTCGCGCTTCGCCTGAGCGAGCGTCGCGCGACGCTGCGCGAGCGTCGCTTCGGCCAGCCGCTCCGCGAGCGTGTAGCGGGCCTGGTCGATCACGAACAGCACCTGGCCGCGCTTCACCTCCTGGTTGTCGGCGACGTGCACCGCGGTGATGAGCCCCGACACGTCGGGCGCGACCTGGATCACGTCGGCGCGCACATGGCCGTCGCGTGTCCACGGCGAGAACATGTAGTAGTTGATAATCCGCCACAGTACGAGGGCGGCTACGACGACGACGATCAGGGTGAGCAGGATCTGCCCTGCCGAGAGCCAGGTTTTTTTCACGGTTAGCTAGCCACGAGATGGTGAGACACGATGACGACCGCGGCAAGCACGAACACGTAGATGCCGAGGTCGAAGATCGAACGGTGCCAGACGAGGCGGTAAAAGCCGACGCGTTCGAGCAGCGCGCGCACGACGATGTTGATCAAGTAGGCGATCAGCATCAGCACGAGCGGAGCCGGCACGAATACGCCGAAGATGTCGATTTCGCCGATCATGGTCGCGGTCGGAAAGACAGGTTGGAAAGCGGGATCATGCGCGCGCTCCGTCCGGTGCAGCATGCGGCGGCTGCGCGGACGCGGCCGGGTACAGCGACAGGCGCAGGCCGACGAGCGCGTGCAGCGTGTCGCGCAGCCGGCGGTGTGTCGCGGGCGTGGCCGGCGCTGCGGGCGCGGCGTGCGTCGTGCCGTCGCCCGCCGACGCGGCGGCCGTGCCAGGCAGGTTGCGGCCGGCCACGCGCTGCAGCGCATCGTCGATCGATGCGAGCAGCGCGGGCGGTGCAGGCTGTCGCGCATTCGCGGCCGCGCAGCGCGTGTAGTGATCGGTGACGCCGGCCAGCACGCGGTCGATCGCGTCGGGCACGTCGCCCGTCAGCTTGCGGCGCGAGCGGCGCAGGTCGAGCGCGTTCAGCGCGATGCGCAGGTCGCGGAAGCTCTCGATCGACGGATGGCGGTGGTCGTCCGACGCGCCGAGGCGCGGCAGCAGTTGCGTGACGCGATCGAGCATGCGCGATGCGTGGTTGCGCTGGTCGTCGAGCGGCTGCGTCGATGCGGAGCGTGCGACGTCCTCCCAGCCCGAACGCAGCAGGCGCCGCACCGCGAGTTCCGCGCCGAACGGACGCGTCGCGCGCGTCCAGACGTACGCGAACAGCAGCCCGGCGACGCCCGCGAGGTTGCTGTTCAGGAACACGAAGAAATCGGCGTCGTACGCACTCTGGATGCTGATGAAGGTGGCGGTGTTCACCGCGACGAGCATCGTCACCATATTGAACTGCGGGCGCGGCAGCAGCGTGCCGATCAGGATGAACGGCCCCGCGAACATCAGGACGAGCATCGGGAAGTCGTGCACGTGCGGCAGCACGACGAACAGGTACAGGCCGGCGAACACGACGCTCGCGGCCGTCGACAGGAAGAACTTGAACACCAGCGGTGCCGGCTCGTCGAGCGCGGCGAAGAAGCTGCACGACACGGCCACGAGCGTGACGGCCGCGGCGCCGTCGTGCCAGCCTGACGAGATCCACAGCGAGCATGCGACCACGATCGCGAGCACGACGGTGAGCGTCGAGAACAGCATCATCCCGCGATCGAAGAAGCGTTCGGTGCCGCCGAGCCGCCAGTGCCGGAAACGCGGCTGCCAGACGCCCGACTCGTTCGCGATCAATGCGCGCAGCGAGCGGCAGTCCTGCCAGATGTCGATGACCTGATGCAGCCGCCACAGCGCGTTCGACAGCAGCGCGCCGTCCCAGCTCGCGAGGTCACTGTCGGACGGCTGCAGCGACGCGATGCGCTCGCGCAGATTGTCCGCGACCGGATCGTGGGCCACGTCGCCGTCGGTGCCGGTCTTCACGGCCGGCAGCGGTGCATCGAACCACTTTGCCGCGTCGGCGAGCAGCGCGTCGAGTGCCGGCGGTCGCACGTGCAGGTCGCGCATCAGCGCGATCAGCGGATCGGCGAGCGACGACATCAGCGGCAGGAACAGCTGCATGCGGCCCGCGAGCGCCTGCGCACGGGCGAGCACGCGCGGGTGCGCATGGTCGTAGCTCAACTGGCTCAGCAGGAATTCGAGGCCGGTGATGGTCGCGGCGAGGCGTTGCCGGCACGCCGACAGCGCCTTGCCCGCGATGTGCCCCGACAGTGTCTCGCGACCGTAGAACGCCGCGTCCTTGAACCATGCGTCGGTGCGCTCGATCAGCGTCGGCGCGAGCCGGTTCGGGAACACGGCGCTGCCGACAACGCTCGCGCACACGATGCCGAGCACGATTTCCTCGGTCCGCGCGATCGCGACGTCGAAGATCGTCGACGGATCGGTCACCGTCGGCAGCGCGACCAGCGGCATCGTGTAGCCGGCGAGCATGAACACGTAGCTGCGCGCGGTGCGGTCGGAGATCGCGAGGTAGAGCAGCGTACCGCACCACGTCGCGACGATGATGCTGAACAGGAATGGCGTCTCGACGAACGGCGGCACGAACAGGATCGCGGCGGCCGCGCCGAGCGCGGTGCCGAGCGCGCGATACAGCGCCTTCGAGCGCGTCGCGCCGACGAACGGGTTCGACACGATGTAGACGCTCGCCATTGCCCAGTAAGGGCGCGGCAGCTGGAAATAGAGGCCGAGATACAGCGCCAGCATCGACGCGGCGAACGTCTTGCCCGAGAACAGCCAGTCGCGAAGGCTCGGATAGGTCATGACGCGGAATCGGCGGGGTGAGACGGGCGCGACGCCGGATGCTGCGGGTCAGCCGCGTTGAACGCGTTCAGCACGCGCAGCGTCGCTTCGAGATCGGCACGGGTGACACCCTTGAGCACCTGGGCGCGCAGCACGCGCAGGTCTTCCTCCATCTTGGCAGTGACCGCGCGGCCGGCAGTCGTCAGCGAGATCGTCTTCGCGCGGCGGTCGTGCGGATCCTCGTCGCGGCGAGCGAGGCCGGCCGCGCACAGCTGGTCGAGCAGGCGCACGAGCGACGGCCCCTCGATGCCGACGTGTTCGGCGAGCGTGCCCTGGCGCACGCCTTCGCCGAGGCGACCGGCAATCAGCAACGGCGTCGCGCAGGCTTCGGACACGTTGTACGCGGTCAGCACGGTGTCGCTCGTGCGGCGCCATTTGCGCGCGGTGAGCACCAGCAGGCTGCTGACGGCGAGGCGGAGGTCGTGCAGATTGGTCATGGGCGAGATGATAGGGGCAAAAACATTCGATAGCAAACTATCGTTTTTGTCACTCGCATGTCATGCCGCACGCCCGGGGCGTCGCCCCGCAACGAGCAATTTAGGCGGTCGGTCCGGCGCCGGTCAAGCTGTCACGTTGCAAGCGACCGGCGGATCCTCATGTGTCGCGTGCAATCCGGATCGAACGCGGCGATCGCACGTGACGGCTCGGCGGTCAAGCGTGGGTTGTAGGGGCGTTGTAAGAAAAATGCGACCTGGATAATCGCGTACCGGCCGTGCCGCCCGACCGGGATCGCGCGATGCGCACCGTACTGTCCTGGCTCCGCACGCGATTGCACTAGGACAATAATCTCCGGGTGTCTTTCTGAGCGACCATGCGGAAGCAACGACGGAGACATCGAGATGGGACGGACCGAGGTATCGGCGCGCTGGCACGACGCGATCGGCGCGGTGCACGGCATCGAGTCGAAATACAAGCGGCTCGTGAAGGCGATCGCCGCCGACATCGAAAGCGGCGCCCTTGCACCGGGCGCGCGGCTCGCGCCGCAGCGCGACGTGGCGTCGAGTCTCGGCGTCAGCGTGCAGACCGTCACCAATGCCTACAAGGAACTCGAAAGGCAGGGTCTGATCCGCTGCGAAGTCGGGCGCGGCAGCTTCGTAGCCGCGCGCGTGACCGAATCGATGTCGAACTACATCCTCGATACGGCCGAGCGCGAACTGGTCGACTTCTCGATCGCGCGCATCGTGCACACGCCGGAGCACGACGCCGCGTGGCGGGCCGTCTGCGCGGCGCTGGCCGATGTCGACGACCAGCCGTGGATCCGCTCGTTCCGGCCGATCGCGGGCCTCGATGCGCATCGCGAGGCCGGTGCCGCATGGCTCGCGTCGCTGAATCTGCCGATTCATCCCGAATCGCTGTTGATCACGAACGGCGCCGCGCACGGCATCTTTCTCGCGCTCGCGTCGATCGTCGGGCCGGGCGATACCGTGCTGTGCGAGAGCCTGACCGACCACGGCGTGATCGGCTCCGCGAACGTGCTCGGGTTTACGCTGAAGGGGCTCGAGATGGACGAACACGGGATCCGTCCCG
This sequence comes from Burkholderia sp. RF4-BP95, assembly GCF_001521985.1. Lineage (NCBI taxonomy): Bacteria > Pseudomonadati > Pseudomonadota > Betaproteobacteria > Burkholderiales > Burkholderiaceae > Burkholderia > Burkholderia sp. RF4-BP95. The sequence continues at coordinate 39,484 of NZ_LOSX01000039.1, forward strand.
AACATTTCGAGGAAATGTGCGACGGCGAGCGAATCAGTGCGCTCGTCTGCACGCCGACCCTCAATAACCCGACGGTATCGATGATGTCCGATTCGCGCCGCAAGTCGATCGCGCGCATCGCGTCGCGCTACGGCGTGTACGTGATCGAGGACGACGTATACGGCCCGCTGCCCGCGAAGACGGCCACGCCGATCGCGAGCCTGATTCCGGACCTCGGCTTCTACTGCACGAGCATGACGAAATCGGTGCTGACCGGGCTGCGCACCGGCTATCTCGCGATGCCGAGGCGGCTCGCGCTGCGCGTCGAGAGCGTGCTGCGCGTGAGCAGCTGGATGGCGACGTCACCGATCGCGGAGATCGCGACGCGCTGGATCGCGGACGGCACCGCGCGACGGCTCGTCGAACTGCAGCGGCAACGGCTCGCGGTGCGCCAGGACATGGTGAAGGCCACGCTCGGCCCCTATGTGCTGGGTGCGCATCCGAACGCGCTGTCCGCGTGGCTGCGCGTGCCCGACTACTGGCAGGCCGACCGGCTCGTGCGCGAATTGCGGACCCGCAAGATCGCCGTGACGTCGCCCGATCCGTTCCTCGTCGGCGGCACCGAGCGGCCGAACGCGGTGCGCGTGTGCATCGGTGCGGAGACGACGGATGCCGCATGCAACGCCGCGCTCGCGACGATCGCTGGCGTGTTCGAGCAATATCCGCACGTGCACGATTTTCACTGAAGCGAAGCGGGCGTCGTGCCAGCGACGCACAATGTATCAGGACATTCGAAAGCGCAATTTGGAACATTAGACTGGATCGCACTACATCAATGATGAGGCGTGCGATCCATGTCCCTCCTGTCGCTGTCCGACGTCTACCGCGCGCGCCGACGCATCGCCGGGCATGCGTGCGTCACGCCGCTCGTCGCGTCCGCTGCGTTGTCCGCGCGGGTCGGCGCATCCGTCCACCTCAAACTCGAAACGCTGCAGCCGACCGGCAGTTTCAAGCTGCGCGGCGCGACCAACGCGCTCGCCGAACTCGCGGCACGGCGCGTGACGCGCGTCGTCACCGCGTCGACCGGCAATCACGGCCGTGCGGTTGCGCATGCGGCGCGTACGTTCGGCATCGAGGCCGCCGTCTGCATGTCGTCGCTCGTGCCGTCGAACAAGGTCGACGCGGTCGCCGCGCTCGGCGCGCGGGTCGTGATCGCCGGCGACAGCCAGGACGATGCGCAGGCCGCGGCGCGGCGCCTCGTGCGCGACGAGGGCTACGCGTACGTGCCGCCGTTCGACGATCCGCGCATCATCGCCGGGCAGGCGACGATCGGCGTCGAGATTCTCGAAGCGCTGCCCGATACGTGCACGCTCGTCGTGCCGCTGTCCGGCGGCGGATTGTTCAGCGGCGTCGCGTTTGCCGCGAAGGCGATCCGGCCCGCGATCGAGGTGATCGGCGTGTCGATGGCGCGCGGCGCCGCGATGCACGCGAGCCTCGCGGCCGGACGACCGGTCGACATCGACGAACAGCCGACGCTTGCCGATTCGCTCGGCGGCGGCATCGGCCTGGACAACCGCTACACGTTCGACATGACGCGCGCGCTGGCCGACGACGTCGTGCTGCTCGACGAGCCGGCGATCGCGCGCGGCGTCGCGCATGCGTATCGCGAAGAGCGTCTGGTCGTGGAAGGCGCGGGTGCGGTCGGCATTGCCGCCGTGCTGGACGAACGGATCGCGCACAGAGATCGCAGTGGCCCGATCGTCGTGATCGTCAGCGGCGCGAACATCGACATGGCCGTGCATCGCCGGCTCGTTTCGGAGAACTGACATGGCCCATCCCGTCACGCTGCTCGGACGGGCGCAACTGCGCGCACTGGTCCCGCTCGATCTCGCCGCGATCGACCAGGTCGAGGCCGCATTCGCGTCGCTCGCAACCGATGCGGTCGCGATGCCGCCGATCCTCAATCTCGCGCTGCCGGCGCGGCACGGTGAGGTCGACGTGAAGACCGCGTACCTGCCGCGCTTCGACAGCTTCGCGATCAAGGTCAGTCCCGGCTTCTTCGACAACCCGTCGCTCGGGCTGCCGAGCCTGAACGGGCTGATGCTCGTGCTGTCCGCGCGCACCGGCCTGACCGAAGCCGTGCTGCTCGACAACGGCTACCTGACCGCCGTGCGCACCGCGGCGGCCGGCGCGGTGGCCGCGCGCCGGCTCGCGCGCGCCGATGCGCGCCGCGCCGCGATCATCGGTGCGGGCGAACAGGCGCGGCTGCAGCTCGACGCACTGATGCTCGTGCGCGACATCGCGCACGTGACGGTCTGGGCGCGCGACGCCGAGCGTGCCACGCGCTTCGCGGCCGACGTGCGTGCCGCGCACGGGATCGACGCGGTTGTCGCGCGCTCGGTGCATGCAGCGCTCGCCGACGCGGACGTCGCGGTGACGACCACCCCCAGCCGCGAGCCGCTCGTGCACGCCGAGGATCTGCATCCGGGGCTGCACGTGACGGCGATGGGCTCGGACGCCGACTACAAGACCGAACTCGCGCCGTCGGTGTTCGGCGCGGCGCGCTACTTCTGCGACCGGTTGCAGCAGACCCGCGTGGCCGGCGAACTCGCGCACGCGATCGCCGCCGGTGCGGTCGCGGCCGACGCGGTGTTTCCCGAACTCGGCGAAGTGATCGCCGGGCAGCGCGAGGGCCGCACTCATCGCGACGACATCACGATCTGCGACCTGACCGGCACCGGCGCGCAGGACACCGCCATTGCCGTGCTCGCGCTGCAGCGCGCCCGCGCGGCCGAGGTGGGCACGATTTTTCACAACGACCTCACGACTTGAGAGGAGACAGATGTCCGCAGTCATCGAAACCCACGAAGCCGCGCCGCGCCTCGCGTTCGAGCATAGCGAGTACGCCGCGCGCATCGCGAAGACGCGCGCGGCGATGCAGCGGGCCGGCATCGACCTGCTGATCGTCACCGACCCGACCAACATGGCCTGGCTCACCGGCTATGACGGCTGGTCGTTCTACGTGCACCAGTGCGTGCTGCTGCCGATGGACGGCGAGCCCGTCTGGTACGGCCGCGGCCAGGACGCGAACGGCGCGAAGCGCACCGTGTTCATGGCGCACGACAACATCGTCGGCTATCCTGATCATTACGTGCAGTCGACGGCCCGTCACCCGATGGACTTCCTGTCGACCGAGGTGATCGCCGCGCGCGGCTGGAGCATGTTGCGCATCGGCGTCGAACTCGACAACTACTACTTCAGCGCGGCGGCGTACGCGTCGCTGCGGAAGCATTTGCCGGCCGCGCGCTGGGTCGATGCGACGGCGCTCGTGAACTGGCAGCGCGCGGTGAAGTCGCCGCGCGAGATCGAGTACATGCGCGTCGCCGCGCGGATCGTCGAGCGCATGCATGCGCATATCGTCGACACGATCGAGCCCGGCATGAAGAAGAGCGATCTCGTCGCGCAGATCTATGCGACCGGGATCGGCGGCGCGGACGGCTTCGGCGGCGACTATCCCGCGATCGTGCCGCTGCTGCCGACCGGCGCCGACGCGGCCGCGCCGCATCTCACCTGGGACGACACGACATTCGCGCGCGGCGCGGGCACGTTCTTCGAGATCGCGGGCTGCTACCGCCGCTATCACTGCCCGCTGTCGCGCACCGTCTATCTCGGCAAGCCGCCCGCGCACTTCGTCGAAGGCGAGCGCGCGGTGGTCGAGGGGATCGAGGCGGGGCTCGCCGCCGCGAAGCCCGGCAACGTATGCGAAGACATCGCGAATGCGTTCTTCGCGGTCCTGCGCCGTGCCGGCATCGAGAAGGACAGCCGCTGCGGCTACCCGATCGGCGCGAGCTATCCGCCGGACTGGGGCGAGCGCACGATGAGCCTGCGCCCGGGCGATCGCACGGTGCTCGAACCCGGCATGACGTTCCATTTCATGCCGGGACTGTGGCTCGACGACTGGGGGCTGGAGATCACCGAAAGCATCCTGATCACCGAGACCGGCGTGGAGACGTTCTGCAACGTGCCGCGCAAGCTGTTCGTGAAGGAGTAGGACGATGCGTGCTTCTCCGATCACGCCGACCGTCGATTTCGACGCGGACGGCGAACAGCATGGCTTTCTGAAGCTGCCTTATTCGCGCGACGATTCCGCGTGGGGCGCGATCATGATTCCGGTGACCGTCGTGAAGCGCGGCGACGGGCCGACGGTGTTGCTGACCGGCGGCAACCACGGCGACGAATACGAAGGGCCTGTTGCGCTGTCGAAACTCGCCGGCTCGCTGAAGGCAGCCGACGTGACCGGTCGCGTGATCGTCGTGCCGTTCATGAACTACCCGGCGTTTCGCGCCGGCTGCCGCACGTCGCCGATCGATGCGGGCAACCTCAACCGCAGTTTTCCGGGGCGTCCGGACGGCACCGTCACCGAGAAGATCGCCGACTATTTCCAGCGGCATCTGCTGCCGCTCGCGACGCACGTGCTCGATATCCATGCAGGCGGCCGCACGCTCGATTTCGTGCCGTTCGCGGCGATCCACGTGCTGGATGATCGCGACCAGGAAGCACGCTGCGAACGCGCGATGCGCGCGTTCGGCGCGCCGTACTCGATGCGCATGCTGGAGCTCGACAGCGTCGGGCTTTTCGACACCGCGGCCGAGGCGGCCGGCAAGGTGTTCGTGTCGACCGAGCTCGGCGGCGGCGGATCGTCGACGGCCGCGAGCGTCGCGATCGCCGAGCGCGGCGTGCGCGGCTTTCTCGCGCATGCGGGCGTGCTCGCGAACGTCGACGGCGAGCGCGGCCGCACGCGCGGCGCGCCACGCACGACCACGCTGCTCGACATGCCGGACGGTTCGTGCTTCACGACCAGCGAGCATCGCGGGCTGCTCGAGATGTGCCGCGATCTCGGCAGCGAGGTCGACGCGGGCGACGTGCTCGCGCGCGTGCACGACATCGACCGCACGGGCGTCGCGCCGGTCGAATACGTCGCGCGGCGGCGCGGCCTGCTCGCGGCCCGGCACTTCCCGGGCATCGTGCAGGCCGGCGACACGATCGCGGTGGTCGCCGACATCGTCGAGCGCAACATTCCGGTGGCCGCATGAGGATGCGCACGACGTGATCAAGCTCGACCGATACGACCTGGCGATCCTGCGCATCCTCGAGCGCGACGGGCGCATCACGAAGTCGAAGCTCGCGGAGGCCGTGAACCTGTCGATCTCGCCCGCGTGGGAGCGCGTGCGCAAGCTCGAGGAAAGCGGCGTGATCCGCGGCTATCGCGCGGACGTCGACTGGATCGGCACGTTCTCGGGCAGCCGCATCGTCGTCGAGGTGACGCTGTCGCGTCATACCGCGCCCGACATGCGGCGCTTCGAGGACCGGGTGAGCGCGGCGCCCGAAGTCGCGCAGTGCTATGCGACGGGCGGTGGCGTCGACTACGTGCTGCACGTGGTCGCGCGCGACATCGACCACTACCAGCGCTTCATCGATGGCCTGCTGATGGACGACCTCGGCATCGAGCGCTACTTCACGTACGTCGTGACGAAGGTCGTGAAGTGCGAATCGGGCGGCGCGCCGGACTGGCACTGAAACTTCGCGCGAACGCGGGCCAATACGGAAAAAACCGCAAGGCGTGAGCGCCGAAACCGAAATTTCCGCAGCCGGCGGCACGACAGAATGAAGCTCGTGCCCACCCAAACGAGGAGACGCAGCATGCTGCCCGGACACCCCGTTCTGTTCAAGTCGACGTGCTATGTCGACGGTCGCTGGATCCACAGCGACAGTGCCGCGACGGTCGCCGTCGTGAACCCTGCCGATCAGGCCGTGATCGGCCATGTGCCGATGCTGGAGCGCGCACAGATCGTCGCGGCCGTCGACGCCGCGCAGCGTGCATTCGACACGTGGCGCTGGACGCCGCAAGCCGTGCGCAGCGTGGCGCTGCTGCGCTGGCATGCGCTGATCCTGCGGCATCTCGACGATCTCGCCGCGTTGCTGTCGCTCGAACAGGGGAAGCCGCTCGCCGAATCGCGCGGCGAGATCCGTTATGCGGCGAGCTTCGTCGAGTGGTTCGCAAACGAGGCGAAGCGCGTTGCGGGCCGCACGATCCCGACGCACATCGACGGCGCGCATCTCGGCACGCTGATGGAGCCCGTCGGCGTCGCGGCGCTGATCACGCCGTGGAATTTCCCCGCCGCGATGATCACGCGCAAGGCCGCCGCCGCGATCGCGGCCGGCTGCGCGGTGGTGGTGAAGCCCGCGCACGAAACGCCGTTTTCGGCGCTCGCGCTCGCGCAGCTCGCCGACGAGGCCGGTTTCCCGGCCGGTGTGTTCAACGTCGTGCTCGGCGAGCCGCAGATGGCGATGGAAACGCTCGTCGGCGATGCGCGCGTGCGCGCGGTGAGCTTCACCGGATCGACGCGCGTCGGGCGGCTCGTCACCGAGACCGCCGCCAAGGCCGGCATTCGCAAGGTCGCGCTCGAACTGGGCGGCAACGCGCCGTTCATCGTGACCGAGGACGCGGACCTCGAGCAGGCGGTGCGGATCGCCGTCGGCGCGAAGTTCCAGACCTCCGGCCAGGACTGTTGCGCGGCGAACCGGATCTTCGTCGCGCGCCCGCTCTATGAAGCATTCGTCAACCGCTACGCGAACGCGGTGCGCGAACTGAAAACCGGCCCGGCGTTCGAGCCGGACGTCGACGTCGGTCCGCTGATGCACCAGGCAGCATTCGACGCGACGGCGGCACGCGTCGACGACGCACGTGCACGCGGCGCGCGCATCGTCACCGGCGGGCGGCCGCACGCGCTCGGCGGCTGGTTCTACGAACCGACCGTGATCGCGGATGCCGCACCCGGCATGCGCGTGTACGACGAGGAGAACTTCGCGCCGATCTCGGCGGTGTGTGCGTTCGACACGCTCGACGAAGTGGTCGGCAAGGCCAACGACACCGAATACGGCCTCGCCGCCTACGTGTGTGCGACGCGCATCGACACGATCTTCCAGCTCGTGCGACGGCTCGACTTCGCGATGGTGTCGGTCAACGGCGTGAAATTCACCGGTGCGCCGATCCCGTTCGGCGGGATGAAGGCGTCGGGCCTCGGGCGCGAAGGCGGCGCCGAAGGGTTCGAACCGTTCACCGAAACCAAGTATTTCTGCCTCGGCAATCTCGGCCTGCCCGTCGCGGCGACGGCCTGACCCATTCAAAGGAGCCCATCATGAAACAATCGATCGACGCACTGCTGCGCGAGGACCGCACCCACTTCATGCATCCGTCGACGCACGCATACGACCACGAGACCGGTGCGCTGCCGGGCAAGATCGTGCGCGGCGCGCAAGGCATTCACATCGAGGATCACCAGGGCAAGCGCTATATCGACGCGTTCGCCGGCCTCTACTGCGTGAACATCGGCTACGGCCGTACCGAAGTCGCCGACGCGATGTACGCGCAGGCGAAGCAGCTCGCGTACTACCACACGTATGTCGGCCACTCGTCGGATGCGATCATCGAGCTGTCGTCGCGCATCATCGACTGGGCGCCGGCCGGGATGAAGAAGGTTTACTACGGGATGTCGGGTTCCGACGCGAACGAGACGCAGGTCAAGATCGTCTGGTACTACAACAACGTGCTCGGCCGCCCGAACAAGAAGAAGATCATCTCGCGCGAGCGCGGCTATCATGGCTCCGGCATCGTGACGGGCAGCCTCACGGGCCTGCCGAGTTTCCACCAGCATTTCGACCTGCCGATCGACCGCGTGAAGCATACGGTGTGTCCGCACTGGTATCGCAAGGCGCCGGCCGGCATGAGCGAAGCGCAGTTCGTCGCGTACTGCGTCGACGAACTCGAAAAGCTGATCGCGCGCGAAGGCGCCGACACGATCGCCGCGTTCATCGCGGAGCCGGTGATGGGCACGGGCGGCATCATCGAGCCGCCGGCCGGCTACTGGCCCGCGATCCAGGCCGTGCTGCGCAAGCACGACATCCTGCTGATCTCGGACGAAGTCGTCTGCGGGTTCGGGCGCCTGGGCTCGAAGATGGGCGCGCAGCACTTCGGGATCGCGCCCGATCTGATCACGGTCGCGAAGGGGCTGACGAGTGCGTATGCGCCGCTGTCGGGCGTGATCGTCGGCGAGAAGGTGTGGGACGTGATCGCGCGCGGCTCGCAGGCGCACGGGCCGATGGGGCACGGCTGGACGTATTCGGGTCACCCCGTGTGCGCGGCCGCCGCACTCGCGAACCTCGCGATCCTCGAACGCGAGAACCTGGTCGGCAACGCTGCCGAAGTGGGCGCGTATTTCGGCGCGAAGCTGCGTGACGCGTTCGGCGCGCATCCGCTCGTCGGCGAGGTCCGCAGCGTCGGGATGCTGGCGGCGCTCGAGTTCATGGCAGACAAGGATGCACGCACGCCGTTCGATCCGTCGCTGAAGATCGGCGCGCAGGTATCGGCCGCGGCGCTGCAGCGTGGCGTGATCGCGCGCGCGATGCCGCACGGCGACATTCTCGGCTTCGCACCGCCGCTCGTGATGACGCGCGCCGAAGCCGACGAGATCGTCGGTATCGTGAAGGAAGCGGTGGACGAGGTCGCGGAGCGCAATGTTTCGATCGTAGCCTGAGTTTCCTGCGGGTCCGATGCGCGCGCAAGCGCGCGAAATGACGCCGTCGCACGGAAGTGCGGCGGCGTTTTTGCTTCACGACGCATCACCATCTCTGCAAGAACGGCGGCGATCGCTCAACCATCGTCAATCCGGTCTGCACGGCAGCCCGCTGCGTGCCCCGCATCACTCAGTAGTCCCACACGACAGGGACGAAGCGGAAGCCGTCGCCGTCTCTCGCAATGTGGCCGATCGACGGAAACGCGACATGCGCCGCGGCCAGCATCGCGCCGGTTTCGGCGGCGTCGTTGAACAGTGCGATCCGGACGTCGGTAGCCGCTTGCGGATCGTGCTCGAAGCCGTTTTGCCAGTCAGGATGGTCGAAGTTCACTTCGAAGATCGCGTCGCCCACGAACGTCAGTCGTTCGCCGTTCGATGCGATATCGACCACGCAGTGTCCCGGCGTATGGCCGCCGGTCACGCGCGCCGATACGCCGGCCGCAACTTCCACGGTGTGGTCGAACGGTACGATGTGCTCGCGATACAGCTCCACGAATCGCGCCGCGGCCTTGTGTAGCGCGGGCGGGACGGTTTCCGGCATCACCGTCTTGCTGAAGTCCGGATTCTTCCAGAACGCCAATTCCGCGGCCGATACGTGAATGCGCACGTCGGGGCTCAGCCGGGCCTTGACGCCGTCGACGTTCAGGCCGCCGACGTGATCCATATGCATGTGGGTGATCACGATGTCGGTGATCGCGGCGAGATCGATGCCCGCGGACTCGAGACGCATCACCGACCGTCCCGCGCGCGTGAAGTATTCGAAGCTGTCGCCCACGCCCGAGTCGATCAGGATCAGGCGATCGGCGCTGCGCACCAGCGCGATATTCAGCGCCCAGTCGAACATGTCGCGTTGCAGGAACCGTCCGTCGAACCATTCGTTGCGGTCCGCCTCGCTCACATTGGTGGACATCGTGGAAGTCGGCAGCGGCAGAACGCCGTCGCTGATCAGCACGACGTCGACGTCGCCGATGCGCACCGCGTAGCGGGATGGAACGAGTTCACCAGCCGCTTCCTTGCCCAGCGGGGTCGTTACCGGCCGCACGTTGTGGATTGATCCGTTCATGTTCAATCGTCCTCTTCATCGAGTGGGGTCTTCCGCGCCGCGCAGCGCGGTTCGCGCGCGATCGCGCATGACGCGCTTTTTGTGTCGCGCGCATGCCGATCGAGCATGTCGGCGATTGTAGGGAGGCCCGGCGAACGCCTGAAGCACCGCGCCTGCGAACATCGTGTTGTCCTCGCGACAACAATCCGCCGGCGGGTTCATGGCGTTGAAATGCACATCGCCCGCCGTCCGTCGTCGGACCGCGGGCGATGCAAGGGATGCCGTTTATGGGAGCGGCGTGCGCGCCGCATCCGGTATCAACCCGGCTGTCGCCCGGGCACCGTCTCGCCGCGCAGCGAGCATCCGCGCGTCTCGATCACGCCCGACAGCGCCACCAGCCCGATCGCACAGGCCGCCATCATGTAATACGCGGGAATCAGCGCATTGCCGGTCTTGCCGATCAGCCAGTCGTTGACGATCGGCGCGGTGCCGCCGAACAGCGAAGTCGACACGTTGTACGCGATCGCCATGCCCGCATACCGCACGTGGGTCGGGAACATCGCCGGGAACATCGCGGAGATGGTCGCGAGCTGCGGCACGTACAGCAGGCCCAGCACCGCGAAGCCGACGAATGCGCCGAGCACGCCGTGCGTCATCAAGGTGAACATCGGCACGGCCGCGACGAACAGCCCGACCAGCGAGATCCACCACATCGCCTTGCGGCCGACGCGATCCGACAGCCAGCCGGCGAACGGCAGCAGCACCATCATCGCGAGCATGCCGATCAGCGGAATCAGCAACGACATGTTCTCGCTGACGCCGAGCTCCTTGTGCATGTAGGTCGGCATGTACGCGAGCAGCACGTAGTTGACGACGTTCAGTGCGACGACGAGCCCGCCGAGCAGCAGCAGTGGCCGCGCAAAACGGACCAGCAGCTGACCGATCGGCAGCGCGGTCGCGGCGGTGCTCTGCTCGCGCCGATGCGCCTGCTCCTCGAGTTCGCGGAACACCGGCGTTTCCTCGAGGCGCGAACGCAGATAGAAGCCGATCAACCCGAGCGGCGCCGCGACGAGGAACGGCAGGCGCCAGCCCCACGCATGCATCGCGGTGTCGCCGAGCAGCAGTGCGAAGCCGAGCATCAGCAGCGCGCCGAGCGAGAACCCGGCGAGCGTCGCGAATTCGAGGAAGCTGCCGCACAGGCCGCGTCGCGAATCCGGCGCGTATTCGGCGATGAAGGTCGCCGCGCCGCCGTATTCGCCTCCGGTTGAAAAGCCCTGCACCATGCGCAGCACGATCAGCGCGGCCGGCGCGAGCCAGCCGGCGCTCGCATACGTTGGCAGCACGCCGACGAGCAGGGTCGCGCCCGACATCGTGAGGACGGTCAGCGCGAGCACGCGCTTGCGGCCGAGGCGGTCGCCGAGCGGGCCCCAGAACAGGCCGCCGAGCGGGCGGATCAGGAACGAGATCGCGAAGGTGCCGAGTGCGAACAGCGTCGCGCTGGCCGTGTTGCCGGGAAACAGCGCGGCGGAGATGTAGGCGAGTCCGTACGCGTAAATGCCGTAATCGAACCATTCGGTCGCATTGCCGAGGGCGGCGGCCGCGATCGCGACCCGCGGCAGGCAGTGCGGCTCGTCGCCGCGGGAAGCCGTCTCGTCCGGAACGGACGTGGCGGCGGAAACGGAAGTCCACGATGGCACGTATCGCATGAGGGGTCCTCGCTATCAGCGTGCGCCCGGGCGGGCGCCGACGAGGATCAAAGTAATCCCGCCAATTAGCGATGCCCGATGTCATAGGACGATGTGGGGATCGGGGTTTTCCCGTGCCGTGGTCGCTGTTTACCGCACGTGCGGCAGCAACGCGCGCAGCCAGTACGCGACCGCCACCGCGCCGCCATCCGGCGTGCCGATCGCGCGTTCGCCGAGATAGCTCGCACGCCCCGCGCGCGGCGTCATGCCGGCCGTTCGCTGCGCGCCGTGTTCCGCTGCCTCGACGGCTTGCGCCCATGCGCCGGCGGGGTCGCGATCATGATCGAGCGCGCGATCGAACGCATCGGCGGCCGGCACCAGCGCATCGAGCATCGTCCGGTCGCCGGCACGTGCGCCGCCCAGTTCGGAGATCGCATCCACCGCGCTGCGCAATGCCGCAGCCCAGTCGCGCGCCGACGGTGCGGCGGTATCCGAGGCATCGGCGAGGCGCCGCGACGCGCGCAGCAGCGCGGTCGCATAAAACGGTCCCGAACTGCCCGCGATCGCTCGACGCAACGCGGTGCCCAGCGCCGCGAGCATGCCGGCCGGCGTGCCGTATGCGGCTTCCGGCAACGCGAGGATCGCCTGCGCGGCGCGATACATGCTCGCGCCGAGATCGCCGTCGCCGGCGGCCGTGTCGAGCTCCGTCAGCGTCGCTTCGTTGTCGATCAACGCTTGCGCGACAGCGTGCAGCGCCGGCTGCAGGCGTGTTGCCCACGCATGGCCGGCCGCATCGAGCGGCGGCGGCGGCTGGTCGGGCGCGGCTGCCGCGGCCACCCGGATCTGCGCGTTGACCGCGCCGCCGCCGGGCCATGCGCGCGCCTGCGTCGGCGCGTCGAGCAGGGCGGCGCGTTCGTCGTTCAGCCGCAGCAGCGAGATCGAGCAACCGGGCATGTTCAGCGCCGACAGGAACGTGCCGGCCCATGCCCGCGCGACGGCGATGCCGCGCCGGCTGAGGTTGTCGTACGCGGCGCGCAGCACGATCGCCAGTTCCATGTCCGGCGTCGCGCCGAGACCGTTGACGAACAGCGCGACGCGTTCGCCGCGATCGAGCACGAGGTCGGCGACGATGCTCGACAGCAGCGTCTCGACCAGCAAGTCGGCCGGCAGCGGCGCGGTGCGTTCGACGCCTTTCTCGCCGTGGATGCCGAGGCCGAGCTCGATCTCGTGATCCGCGAGGCTGAACCCCGACTTGTCGGCGCCCGGGATCGTGCAGCCGTCGAGCGCGACGCCCATCGTGCCGAGTTCCGCGGCTGCGTCGCGCGCGATTGCCGCGACGCGGGCGAGCGGCAACCCGCGCGCGGCGGCCGCGCCGGCCAGCTTGTGGATCAGCACGGTGCCCGCGATCCCGCGTCGTTGCCCGCGTTCGACGCGGCCGCGCAGCGACACGTCGTCGGCGACGATCACGGTCTCCACGGGAATGCCCTCGGCGCGCGCAAGTTCGGCGGCCAGCCCGAAATTGAGGCGGTCGCCGGTGTAGTTCTTCACGACGAGCAGCGCGCCGTTCGGGCCGGCGCACGCGCGGATCGCGGCGAGCACGGCGTCGGTCGGCGGCGACGTGAATACCTCGCCGCAGACGGCCGCGCTCAGCATCCCTTCGCCGACATAGCCGCCGTGCGCGGGCTCGTGGCCGCTGCCGCCGCCGGACAGGATCGCGACGGGGCGCTGCGACGGCTCGGGCAGCGGCTGGCGCACGAGCACCTGCTCGTCACCGAGGATCGCGACATGCGGCGACTGCCGGGCGATGCCTTCGAGCATTTCGCGCACGACATCGGACGGGTGGTTCACGAGCTTTTTCATGGCAACGGGTTCCTGACGGTGGGACGAAGCCCGGCCGCACGCATGCGGTGCCGTGGGGCTTCGAACTTTGGATGGTAGACGGCGCCCCCCGAAGGTGGCGCGCCGCGCGGCCGGCGTTACGTAACATCGAAGCATTCGTAGCACGAATGTAACGAAAACAGAGCCGCTCATGGGGCCCGAAACGTACCGAGCATGATTGCGAGCAGCACCCGGACGGGCGTGCGGAGGCTGGCGTGGCGTCGGGCAGGCCCATTCGCCTGGCGCCAATGGCATGGAAAATGCTGTTTCTCCCGCGGTCCTCAACCGAACATTTCCATCGCCCGGACCGCGAGGAGACCACCATGTATCGAACCCGCATTGTCACGTCCGCGGCGTTGCTCGCCGCCGCCGGCATGCTGGCCGCCTGTGGCGGCAACGACGTCGCCGCACCGTCGAGCGCGAACGCGAGCACCAGCGGCGCAACCGACGGCGGCAATACGCCGGGCAGCAACACCTCGGACGGGGGCTGGGGCACCAGCGGCGCCCCCGGCACCCGTGGCGTCGTGAGCACCGCCGGCGCGCTCGCGATCGGCGTCGGCTCGACCGTCAGCGCGATATCGTTGCCGGTACTCGGGAATACCGTGACGCGCAGCGCAGGCGACACGATCTCGAGCGTCAGCACGATTTCGCGCGCCGCGACCGATGCGCTCAGCAACGGGCTCGGCAAGATCGGTTCGACCTCGAACCCGGTCGGCACGACGGTCGCCGGCCTTGGCGACGTCGTCGGCGCGACGGCGAATCCGGTCGCGGGCCTCGCGCAGACCGTCCGCGCGCTCGGCTCGGGGCCGCTGGCGCCGCTCGCGCCGGTGACGACACCCGTCGGCGCGGTGCTCGACACCGTGGCCGGCGGACTCGGCACGGCAGGCAACACGGTCGGCGCGACGCTGGCGTCGGGCGCCGTGCAACAGGTCACGCAGCCGCTCAGCTCGGCCGTCACGCCGCTCGTCATCACGGCCGGCCAGGCGACGCAGCAGATTGGCGCGACCACGGGCCTCGGGCAGCCGGTGGCCGGTCTGCTCGGGCAAGTCGGCAGCGCGCTGGCGACGACGGGCTCGCGGATGGGATCCGTTTCGTCGCAGCCGGCCGTCGGCGCGGTGGGAACGCTCGTCGGCGCGCTCGGCAATACCGTCACGAACGCGGGTGGACTCGTGAACTACAACGGCCCGAACGGCGTCGCGCCGATTCCCGGCCTGATCGTGAGTCTCGCGGGCGCGTCCATCACCACCGTGCAGAACGGTCCGTCGAACGGTTCGAGCGCGTCCGGCCCGCTCGGCGGCGTGCTGTCGGGGCTCGGCTCGACGCCGCTCGGGTCACTGACCGGTGCGCTCGGCGGCACGACCGGTGCCGGTGCGGCAAGCCCGCTGGCACCGGTGACGAATCTCGTGTCGACGGTCACCGGCACGCTCGGTGGCGCGGCGGGCGGAGCCGGTTCCTCGGCGAATCCGCTCGCGCCCGTTACGTCGTTGCTCGGCGGCGTGACGGGCGGCGTCGGGAAATAGTGGCGTACCACACGGCGAGCGGCTGGACCACGCGCTGCTCGCCGTGGGGAAGGCGAGCAGCGCATCGGCTTTGCCGGCCCATGCCGTCGATGAATTGCCACAAGCTGAAGCATCGGGCGCCCGCATCGCCGACGCGCGGCGCCGCGTGCTGCCGCGCGATCGCGCTCACTTGAGCGCTGCGATCGCCTTCGCGCGAATCAGCCGCGCACGCAGCACATTGCGACTGATGCCGAGCAGTCGCGCAGCCTGCACCTGGTTGCGGTGACTGAAGTCGAACGCGACCCGCATCACGGTGTCCTCGATGCGTTCGAACAGGTTCTCGTGCGGCTCGTCGAACAGCGCGCACAGTGTCAGTTCGAGCGCTTCCTGACCGGGCACGCGGCCCGCCGCTTCCCGCGCGCCGGCAACCACGGCCCGCACGCATGACGTCGACAGGTTCAGGTCGGTGTCCTGCAGCGCATCGTGGCGGCTCACCAGCAGCGCGTGATGGATCACGTTCTCCAGTTCGCGGATATTGCCGGGCCACGAATGCGCTTCGAGGCGCCGCGCCGCGCGCGGGTCGATGCTGCGCGGCCCGTGGCCGACGCGGCTGCGGTATTCGTCGAGGAAGTGGCGCGCGAGCGGCAGGATGTCGCCCGGCCGTTCGCGCAACGTCGGCACGTCGAGCCGCACGACGTTGAGCCGATAGAACAGGTCGGCGCGAAACTGTCCGTCCGCCACCGCCTGCTGCAGGTCGACGTTGGTCGCGGCCACCACGCGCACGTCGATCGGAATGCCCGTGCGCGAGCCGAGCCGCACGACCTCGCGCTCCTGCAGCACGCGCAGCAGCTTGACCTGCATCGACAGCGGCAGGTCGCCGATCTCGTCGAGAAACAGCGTGCCGCCGTTCGCGGCTTCGAACCAGCCGGGCTTCGCGCCGACTGCGCCCGTGAATGCGCCTTTCTCGTGACCGAACAGTTCGCTGTCGACGAGCGTGTCGGAGAGCGCGCCGCAGTTCACGGCGACGAACGGGCCGCCGCCGCGATGGCTGACGTCGTGCACGTGGCGCGCGATCAACTCCTTGCCGGTGCCGGTCTCGCCGACGATCAGCACGTTCGCGTCGCTCGGCGCGACGAGCCGCACGCGTTCGAGCAGCGCGAGCGAACGCGGATCGACGAACACGGGCGCGCGGGTGCGGGCTCGCGCATGGTGCGTGGAGCGCTCGAGAACGGGCGCGCCGCGCGATTCGTCCGGCTGCGCGGTGACGACACGAAGGTTGACCGGACGTGGCGTGGCAAACAGGGAAGTCATGGCGATGAAGGCGTGAGTCGATCGAACGGTTCGAACCAGCGTCGACTGGCGCCGCGGTCCGGTTGCTGCCTGATCAGCAGAGTGTTCAGTGTTTTGCGCCGCACGGGAAACATCGATTTCTGATAACGAAAGCCGGATTGCTGCGCAGGATGCAACGGCGCGGAAGCGCGCTGTCGCGACAGCGGATTCGACGTCATCGCGTTCGATGCAATGGCGTCCGGTCGCGGCGATCCGCCGAATGGCGGGCGCGAAACTGCTGATCGAGCAGCAGCGTATCAGCAACGCTGATTCCGTCGGTTCATCTCACTGTGGAATATCGATGCGATGCGGCTGGCGAAACGCTTTCCATGGCTGGTTATTTGGCCGCGAAAGCTTTGACAGATGGGCGATCGAATGAAACTTCGTGCTGCAGATGATCTGCGCGAACGTGCATCGATCGACAATGGCACGCTCCTTGCGAACCCGACCTGCAGTCGCGCGCGCTTGTCGCCGCCGCGCAGCCCGTCTTTCGTTTTTCCCTTCGATCAGGACCTCTCATGAGCATTCACGAACCAGCAGCCGACGGCGTCAAATTCGCATACTGGGTGCCGAACGTCAGCGGCGGCCTCGTCGTCAGCACGATCGAGCAGCGTACCGACTGGAGCCTCGAGTACAACCAGAAGCTCGCGCGCACGGCCGAGGCGGCCGGTTTCGACTACGCGCTGAGCCAGATCCGCTTCACGGCCGGCTATGGCGCCGAATACCAGCACGAGTCGGTCTCGTTCAGCCAGGCGCTGCTGCATGCGACGACGAAACTGAAGGTGCTCGCCGCGATCCTGCCGGGGCCGTGGCATCCGGCGGTGGTCGCGAAGCAGCTCGCGACGATCGACCACATTTCCAACGGACGCATCGCGATCAACGTCGTCAGCGGCTGGTTCAAGGGCGAATTCACATCGATCGGCGAGCCGTGGCTCGAGCACGACGAACGCTATCGGCGCTCGAAGGAATTCATCCAGGCGCTGAAGGGCATCTGGACGCAGGACAATTTCACGTTCAAGGGCGACTTCTACCGCTTCAACGATTACACGCTGAGCCCGAAGCCTGTTCAGAAACCGCACCCGGAGATATTCCAGGGTGGCAGTTCGCGCGCGGCGCGCGACAACGCGGCGAGCGTGTCGGACTGGTACTTCACGAACGGCAATACGCCGGAGAACCTGAAGGCGCAGATCGACGACATCCGCGCGAAGGCCGCCGCGAACGACCATCGCGTGCGGATCGGCGTCAACGCGTTCGTGATCGCGCGCGACACCGAGGAAGAGGCGCGGGCCGTGCTCGACGACATCGTCCGGCACGCACACGTCGCGGCCGTGCATGCGTTCGGCGATGCGGTGAAGGAGGCCGGCAAGGCGTCACCGGAAGGCGAGGGCAACTGGGCGAAATCCACGTTCGAGGATCTCGTGCAGTACAACGACGGTTTCCGCACGAACCTGATCGGCACGCCGCAACAGATCGCCGAGCGGATCGTCGCGCTGAAGGCGATCGGCGTCGATCTCGTGCTCGCCGGGTTCCTGCATTTCATCGAGGAAGTCGAGTATTTCGGCAAGCGCGTGCTGCCGCTCGTGCGCGAGCTCGAAGCGCAGCAGCAGGCGGTTGCCGCGTGATGCGCGCGGGTGTGCAGGACGTGGCGATCGCGTGAACGTCACGGCTGGCGCCGCGTGCCGCCGGCCGTCGACGATCGCCGCGTCACAACGAACGGCGCGGGTCGGGCGTGAATTCATCCGATCTGCGTCCTGCCGCCCGCGTCACACCGCACCCGCCATTTTCGATGCCTCGACGAGCATCTGCACGCCGAGGCCGCCGAGCACCGCGCCCATCGCCCAGCGCTGCGCGAGCAGCAGCGCCGGACGCCCATGCAGGAACTTCGCGATGCCGCTCGAGCAGATCGCGACCAGCCCGTTCGCCGACGCGAACGCCGCAATCAGCAACGAACCGAGAAAGAGCGACTGGCCGAACACGCTGCCTTGCCGGTAATCGATGAACTGCGGCAGCAGCGACACGAACAGCATCGCGAGCTTCGGATTCAGCACGCTGGTCGTCGCGCCCATCGCGAGCAGCCGCAGCGGCTGCTCGTTCGGCAATGTCTTCACCTCGAACGGCGACCGGCCGCCCGGCCGGATCGCCTGCCACGCGAGGTAGAGCAGATACGCGGCGCCTACGACGCCGAGCACGGTGCCCGCGTACGGCACGCTCAGGAACAGCGTCGTGATCCCGAACGCGGCGCCGAACATGTAGAACAGATAGCCCACCATCACGCCCGCCAGCGATATCAGCCCGGCGGTGCGCCCCTGCGCGATCGAGCGCGACATCACGTAGACCATGTTCGGCCCCGGCGTGATCGCGAGCATGCCGCCGATGACCAGGAATCCGTAGAGCGAGCCGGAGGTGTGCATGGTTGCTGCTTCCCGCGATGAATGTCGATGGCGTTCATTGTCCAGCGATGGAGGCGGCCAGTAAAACGGGATAAACTGAATCGATTGATCAGATTTTCTGAATACCGTGAAAAAGCTCGATCTCGACGTGTTGGCAATGGTGGTGGCGGTGACGGAATCCGGCTCGTTCGCGCAGGGCGCGCAAACGGTGCACCGGTCGCCGTCGGCGGTGAGCATGCAGATCAAGGCGCTGGAGGATGCGCTCGGCAAGCCGCTGTTCATTCGCGACACGCGCAACGTCACGGCCACCGACGACGGCCGCATGCTCGCCGATTACGGCCGCCGGATGCTGGCGATGCGCGACGAGGCGTGGGCGTCGGTCGTGCGCCCGGAGATCCGCGGGCGCGTGACGATCGGCGTGCCGGACGATTACATCTCGTCGCTGCTGCCGCAGGTGCTCGGCAAGTTCGCCGCGATGCATCCGCGCGTCGAAGTGCGCGTGATCGGCCAGCCGAGCAGCGCGCTCGTGCCGATGCTGAAGGACAACACCGTCGACCTTGCCTGTCTCACGCGCATCAAGGGCGTGACCGGCGAACTGGTGCGGCGCGAGCCGATCGTGTGGACGGGCTCGGCAAAACGGAACGTGTGGGAAGAGCGGCCGCTGCCGGTCGCGTTCTTCACGCACGGCGGCAGCATGGCGCGCGATCACGCGATCAAGGCGCTGAACCGGCAGAAGATTCCGTTCCGGATGTCGTACGAGAGCCCGAGCTTCCTCGGCTTGCTCAGCATGGTCGAGGCCGGTCTCGCGGTCGCGCCGCTCGCGCGCTGCAGCATTCCCGCGCATCTGGTTCAACTGTCGCCGAACGAAGGGCTGCCGCCGCTCGACGCGCTCGACGTCGTGCTGGCGCGCAGCGCGCAGTCGGCGCGCCCGCCGTGCGATTACCTCGCCGAACAGATTCTCAATGAATGGCGCGCGTGATCGCGCGGTCCGTCCGCACGCGCGTCAGCACGATTTCAGCAGCCATTCCCGAAACGCCACCAGCGACGGCAGCGTGTCGTTTTCCGGCGGATACACGAGGTAATAGCTGCGCTGGCTGGTGATCGCATCGCCGATCGACACCAGTTCGTTGCGGCTCAGCTCGTCCTCCACCAGCACCTTCGGCACGAGGCCGATCCCCATTCCGGCCCGCACGGTCTGGATCAGGTGCGACGTCAGCTCGAAACTGGGGCCGATCCGCATCTCGCGATGATCGAGCCCGAAATGCGAGAACCATTCGGCCCACGCGTGCTGATTGCTCGTCACGCCCAGCAGCGTCTGCCCCACCGCCCACGCCGGCGCACGCGGGCCGGCCTTGCGGCGCCCGGCCGCCGCATCGGGGCTCGCGATCGCGATCAGGAACTCGTTGTACAGCCGGTGCGCGTGCAGGCCGGGCCAGTCGCCCGCGCCGACGGTGATGGCCGCGTCGAGGTCGTCGGTGTGGAAGTCGATGCCGCCGATCCGCGAATGCAGGTGCACGGTCACGCCCGGATGCGCGGCGTAGAAATCGTGCAGATGCGGCAGCAGCCATTTGGAGCCGAAGGTTGGCAAGGTCGCGAGCCGCAGCGTGCCGGCGCCGGCCTGATGCGACATCGCCTGCAGCGTCGCACCGCGGATGCGCCCGAGCGCGCCGCTCAGCTCGACGAAGTAGCGCCGTCCGACTTCCGTCAGCTTCACCGAGCGGCCCTCACGCCGGAACAGCGGCACGCCGAGCTGATCCTCGAGCGTCTGGACTTGCCGGCTGATCGCGCTCTGGCTCAGCGACAGCTCGTCGGCCGCGCGCGTGTAGCTTTCGTGGCGCGCGGCGGCCTCGAACACGAGCAGCAACGACATGGACGGAGTCAGGCGACGATAATTCATGAGTTTTATGCAAGTTTTGCCGGGGGAGAATTCGTTTGTTTCTGGCGATGATTCGGAAGATACTGGATTTCCGCGTTGCGGGGAATCTTGCTCAAAACTCATGTTTCCGAGCGAAGCCACGCCGCTCCATCCACATTGCGCTTTCATCCCATGTCGATCGCTTCGTTGCCCCGTCCCGTCAGCCCGTCCGAGGGCCGTTATCGCGACTTTCTCGCCGCCCTCCAGGCGGCCGGATTCGCCGGAGAAATCCGCGCGGACCATGCGAACCGGACCGTGCAGGCGACCGACAACTCGATCTACCAGCGCCTGCCTCAGGCGGTGGTCTGCCCCGCGCATGCGGACGACGTGCGGCTGCTCGCGCGCCTGCTCGCCGAGCCCGCGCACCGCGACGTCGCCGTGGCGGCGCGCGGTGGCGGCACGGGCACCAACGGGCAGTCGCTGACCGACGGCGTGGTCGTGGATCTGTCGCGCAACATGAACCGGATCCTGGAAATCAACGCCGGCGAGCGCTGGGTGCGCGTGCAGGCGGGCGTCGTCAAGGACCAGCTCAACGCCGCGCTGAAGCCGCACGGCCTCTTTTTCGCGCCCGAGCTGTCGACGTCGAACCGCGCGACGGTCGGCGGAATGATCAACACCGACGCGAGCGGGCAGGGCAGTTGCACGTACGGCAAGACGCGCGACCACGTGCTGGCGCTCGACTTCGTGCTGATGGGCGGCGAGCAGCTGCACAGCGACGCGCTCCCCGATGACGAGCTGGAACGCCGCTGCGCGCGGCAGGACCGCGTCGGCAAGGTGTATCGCACCGCGCGCCGTATCAGCGACGAAAAGGCCGCGCTGATCGACGCGAAGTTTCCGAAGCTCAATCGCTGCCTGACCGGCTACGATCTCGCGCACCTGCGCGAACCGGACGGCCGCTTCAACCTGAACAGCGTGCTGTGCGGCGCCGAAGGCTCGCTCGGTTTCGTCGTCGAGGCGAAGCTGAACGTGCTGCCGATCCCGAAGTATTCGGTGCTCGTCAACGTGCGCTACGCCGGCTTCATGGACGCGTTGCGCGATGCGCGTGCGCTGCTCGAGCTCAAGCCGCTGTCGATCGAGACGGTCGACTCGAAGGTGCTGATGCTCGCGATGAAGGATTTCGTGTGGAGCAGCGTGGCCGAGTATTTTCCGCAGGACGACGCGCGTCCGACGCTCGGCATCAACCTGATCGAATTCAGCGGCGACGATGCCGACGACGTCGATGCGCGCGTGCGCGCGTTCGTCGAGCATTTGCGCACCGACACGAGCGTCGAGCGGCTGGGCCACACGCTCGCGACCGGCGACGATGCGGTGAAGCGCGTGTACGCGATGCGCAAGCGCGCGGTCGGCCTGCTCGGCAACGTGCAGGGCGAGGCGCGCCCGCAGCCGTTCGTCGAGGACACTGCGGTGCCGCCCGAGAATCTCGCCGCGTACATCGCCGAATTCCGCGCGCTGCTCGACGGCCACGGGCTGCAGTACGGGATGTTCGGCCACGTCGACGCGGGCGTGCTGCACGTGCGCCCGGCGCTCGACATGAAGGACCCGAAGCAGGCCGCGCTGGTGCGGCCGGTGTCGGACGCGGTGGCCGAACTCACGCAGCGGCATGGTGGCCTGTTATGGGGCGAACACGGCAAGGGCGTGCGCTCCGAATATGCGCCGGCGTTCTTCGGCGAGCTGTATCCGTCGCTGCAGCAACTGAAGGCCGCGTTCGATCCGCACAACCAGTTCAACCCGGGCAAGATCGCGACGCCGCCGGACAACACGCTGCGGCTGCTGAAGATCGACGAAGTGCCGACGCGCGGCGACCACGACCGGCAGATCGACGAGCGCGTGTGGCAGAGCTATGGCACGGCGATGCACTGCAACGGCAACGGCGCGTGCTACAACTTCGATCCGGACGACGCGATGTGCCCGTCGTGGAAGGCGACGCGCGAACGCGTGCAGTCGCCGAAGGGGCGCGCGTCGCTGATGCGCGAATGGTTGCGTCTGCAAGGACAGGCCGGCATCGACGTCGTCGCGGCGGCGCGCGCGCGACAGCCGTTCCTGCGCGGCCTCGTTGCGCGCTGGCGCAACAGCCGCGCCGCGCGCGACGGCGAAGCCGACTTCTCGCAAGAGGTGTACGACGCGATGGCTGGCTGCCTTGCGTGCAAGTCGTGTGCGGGGCAGTGCCCGGTCAAGGTCAACGTGCCCGAGTTCCGCTCGCGTTTTCTCGAGCTGTATCACCAGCGCTACCTGCGGCCGCTGCGCGACTATTTGATCGGCTCGCTCGAATTCACGATGCCGTGGATGGCGCGCGTGCCCGCGCTGTACAACGGCCTGATGCGTGCCGGCTGGGTGCGCACGCTGCTCGAGCGGCACGTCGGCATGGTCGACAGCCCGCTCCTGAGCCGCTTCGACCTCGCGGCCGTGATCCGGCAGTGGAACGTGCGGCCGGCCGATCCGCGGGCACTCGCCGCGCTGGACGATGCGCAGCGCGCGCGCAGCGTCGTGATCGTTCAGGATACCTTCACGCGCTATTTCGACACCGAGCAACTGGCGACGCTGATCGAGCTGGCCGCGCGCGTCGGCTTCCAGGTGTGGCTCGCGCCGCTCGCGCCGAACGGCAAGGCGCTGCACGTGCAGGGCTTCCTCCGCGCGTTCGAGCAGGCGGCGATTCGCAATGCGACGCAACTGGCCGCGCTCGCGCGCTCGGGTGTCGCGCTCGTGGGCCTCGATCCGGCGATGACGCTCACGTATCGGCAGGAATACCTGAAGGTGACGGGGCTCGCCGACGTGCCGAAGGTCGCGCTGCCGCAGGAGTGGCTGCTGCACGCGCTGCCGGAAGTCGCGGCGGGCGCGGGTTCGGGCGGCGTATCGGCGGCGTATCGGCTGCTGCCGCATTGCACCGAGAAGACCAACGCGCCGGACAGCGGCAAGCAGTGGGCGCAGGTGTTCGCGCGTCGCGGGCTGCGCCTGGCGGTTCAGGCGGCCGGCTGCTGCGGGATGTCGGGGACGTACGGGCACGAGGCGCGCAACCTGCAGACGTCGCGGGCGATCTATGCGCAATCGTGGGCCGCGCATGTCGATGCGCCGGACGAGGCGGGCGAAGCGCTGGCGACCGGGTATTCGTGCCGCAGCCAGGTGAAGCGCATGTCCGCGCGGCAGCTGCGTCATCCGCTGCAGGCGCTGCTCGATCACGTGCGTGCGGCGGGGTGACGGGCGGTGGTGAGCGTGATGCGGCAGCGCACGCGCCGGATTGAGCGGCACGTGCAATGCCGCGACTGACACCCGCCCTGGCTCAGGCGCCGGCTTTCGCGGTCTTCCGGGCGCGTTGCTTGCGCGCTGCTGGAAACGCGCCGACGCCGCGCGGCCGTTTCGGCTCGATGCCCGTTTTACCGATGACGTGCCGGAAATCGATCTCGTGCGCGGCGAGCGCGCCGATCAGGGTCGCGATGACCGCGAGGTGGGAAGGGACGGTGCCCTTGCTCGAATAGTTCGTGATGGAACTTTCGTTCATACGGATCAGGCGGGCGAATTCCCGAGCCGTCAACTGCGCTTTCTTCAACTCCTGTTGAAATTCCGCATACGCCATTGCACACATGTCGCTTCATCTCCGCAAAACTTGAATCGGCTCCGCGCGGCGCCGGCGCCGACGGATGGCGTTCCCGTCGTGCCGGCGTCGCGGGGCGTTACATCTTCACCTGGTCGAGGAAGGTCTTCTTGCCGCTCTTGTAGCCGTAGATCGAGATGATCCCGTGCGTCAGGTCGCCCTTCGCGTCGAACGTCGTCGTGCCGATCACGCCTTCATATTTCGTCGACGGCATCGCCGCGAGGATCTTCGACGGGGCGGTCGAGTTCGCGCGCTTCATCGCGTCGACCGCGATGTAGACCGCGTCGTACGCGAACGGCGCGTCGAACTTGATGCCCTGGTTGAAGCGCTTCTGGTACTTGGCGAGGAACGCCGCGCCGCCCGGCATCTTCTCGAGCGCCGCGCCGGCCTGCGAGCACAGCACGTTGTCGGCCGCCGGGCCGGCCAGCTCGGCCAGCGAGTCGGTGCACACGCCGTCGCCGGACAGGATCTTCGCGCGCAGGCCGAGCTGCTTCGCCTGCTTCGCGAGCGGGCCGCCGGTGGCGTCCATGCCGCCGTACATGATCGCGTCGGGGTTCTCGCCCTTGACCTTCGTCAGAATCGCGCGGAAGTCGACGGCCTTGTCGTTGGTCGCATCGTGCGAGAGCACCTTCAGGCCGAGCGCCTTCGCCTTCTTTTCGAATTCGTTCGCGAGGCCCTGGCCGTACGCGGTCGAATCGTCGATCACCGCCACGCTCTTCACGCCCTTCGACTGCGCGTAGCTCGCGAGTGCCGGACCTTGCTGCGCGTCGGTCGCGACCACGCGATAGGTCGTCTTGAAGCCCTGCTGCGTGTAGGTGGGGTTCGTTGCCGACGGCGAGATCTGCACGATGCCGGCGTCGCTGTAGATCTTCGACGCCGGAATCGACGTGCCCGAGTTCAGGTGGCCGATGACGGCGACGACCTTGTCGTCGACGAGCTTCTGCGCGACCTGCGTGGCCTGGCGCGGGTCGGCCGCGTCATCCTGCGCGTCGAGCTGCAGCGTGATCTTCTTGCCGCCGATCGTCAGGCCCTTCGCATTGATTTCCTCGACCGCGAGGCGCGCGCCGTTCTCGTTGTCCTTGCCGAGGTGCGAGATGCCGCCCGTCGTCGGTTCGACGCTGCCGATCTTCACGACCTGGTCGGCCATCGCGCCCGATGCGGCCGCGAATGCGGCGGCGGCCAGTGCGACGGTCATCAGGGGTTTGCAGCGCATGCCGACAATGCTTCGTTCCATCTGCCATCTCCGTTGATTGATATTTCTATTGCCGTCCGGTCGGCCGCGCGCCCTCGTGAGGCGATCGGCGAGCCGGACGCGTCTCCGTGACCCATGACGGGTTCGGCTTGCATGTCGCCGGGCCGTCGAGACCGGCGATTTCGTCTGACGACATGCAATTGGTATGAATATATCCGAACCCGTTTGCGCCCGCTTGCGCGAATTGCCCGGCCTTGCGCAAATGTGATGCGCTTGCGCGGCTTTTCGCGCAGATGTGGCTGTTTTGTACCGTCGAATGCTCCGATTATTCGACCGGACCGCCACCGATGACCATGGACAGTGCCATGCAATCAATCGAGAACTGTTCGGTCGGTTTGTCTGCACACTTTCATCGTCACGCCACGGCGAAGTCGCCATCCACTCGATGCAACTAACGGTCAAGTCCGCCCGCGTCGATGAATTGGCGCGCGGTGTCGAACTGCATGTGTGTCCAGTTTTGCAGCCGACGGGGCCCGGCTTGGCGGAACCGCGCCCCCGTCGTTCTTCGAGCAAGTCTTGCCGTCCGACGAAACCGCGCGCCTATGTCCGTCCGCGCAAGGCCACGAGTATCACGCCGGCAATTGCGAGCAGGCCACCGCACACCGTCTCGATGCCGGGGCGCTCGCCCGTCAGCGCCATCGACAATGCCGTCGCGACCGCCGGCGTCAGATAGAGGAAATTGGCGGCGCGCGCCGCGCCGAAGTGGCCGAGCGCGAAGGTCCACGTCGCGTAGCCCAGCGCGGCGGGAAAGACGCCGAGCACCAGGACGGCAAGCGCCGTGTCGCGCGAAGCCCCGCCGCCGAGCGACACGAGCGCGCCGGGCAGCCATGGCGCGAGCAGCACCGCACCCGCCAGCAGCGTATAGGCGGCGCAGGGCAGCGCGCCGTACACGGGGATCAGCCGCCGCTGCAACACGAAATAGCTGGCCGAACACAGTGCCGCGCCGAGAATCAGCGTGCTCCCGGAGCCGAGGACGAGACCGCCCGGCTGTCCGTGCGCGATCACGGCGATGCCGGCCAGGCTGACCAGCGAGCCGAGCCATCCCCAGCGATTGAAGCGTTCGCGCAGAAACAGCGCGGCCAGCACCGCCGTGAAGATCGGCAGCGTGTTCACGATGAAGCTCGCGGCGCCGGCCGACACGGTCTGCTCGCCGGTGTTGAGCAGCGCGTTGTAGAGCGCGATGCCGAGCAAGCCGCAGACGAGGAAGCGCAACGCGTCGCCCGTGGCCGGCAGTCGAGGCCGCCGCCACGCGAGCCATGCGATCACGAGCACGGCCGCGGTCGCGAAGCGTGCGGCCGCGAGCTGCAGCGGGGCCAGCCCGTGCAGGCCGATGCGGATGAACGGGAAGGCGGAGGCCCACGAGACGATCGTGAACGCCACCGCGCCGGCCGCGACGAGCGGCAGTCGCGCGCCGCGCGACGAGGAGGAAGAAAGCGTGTTCATGCGGCAATGGTGCGACGTGGTCAGATGTTAAGCTAGCGCACAGATCAACATGCGGGTATGAATATGGCTCACAGCTCGGTGCGCATGCGGCGGCGTGTGGCGGACGCGCTGCCGGCCCTCGCGTCGGCACCCGGCCCGCGTCCGCCGCTGGCCAGTCTGGAGACCGTCTGCACGGTGGCGCGCCAGGGGTCTTTTCTGGCGGCCGCCGATGCCTCCGGCGTCACGCATGGCGCGATCAGCCGGCGCGTGGCGGCCGTCGAGAACTGGCTGGGCATGACATTGTTCGAACGTCATGCGCGCGGCGTGCGGCTGACGCCGGACGGTCAGCGCTTCGTCGGCCGGATCGAACAGGCGTTCGCGATCATCGACGGCGCGGCCGATCAGTGGCGCTTGCCGCGCACGCCGAGACTGGTCAGGATGAGCGTGGTGCCGGCGTTCGCGCAGCTCT
This sequence comes from Burkholderia sp. RF4-BP95, assembly GCF_001521985.1. Lineage (NCBI taxonomy): Bacteria > Pseudomonadati > Pseudomonadota > Betaproteobacteria > Burkholderiales > Burkholderiaceae > Burkholderia > Burkholderia sp. RF4-BP95. Next base: position 66,563 of record NZ_LOSX01000039.1, read on the forward strand.
GGCTGCTCGAGCGCCAGCATGCGCTCGAGAGCGAGGCGCCCGCGTTGCGCATCGAGCTCGGCATCGAGCTTCGCAACGTGGATATCGCCGCCGGCGAAGCGGATCTGTCGATCCGTTACGGGCGCGGCAACTGGCGTCGGCTCGAGACGCGCGAGTTCATGCCGGAGACGCTTTATCCGGTCGCGCATCCGCGGCTCGCCGCGCAACTGGCCGCGCTGCGCCGTCGAAACGGCGACGCCGCGCTGCTCGAGATGCCGCTGTTGCACGACTCCGACGTGACGGGCTGGCGTACCTGGTTCGACGCGCTCGGCATTCTGTTCAAGCCGCGCGCGCAGGATCGCCGCTTCGAGGACTACAACCTGGTGCTCGCGGCGGCCGAAGCCGGGCTCGGCGTGGCCCTGGCGCGGATGCCGCTCGCCGATGCGTATCTCAAGCGCAGCGCGCTCGTGCGTGTGAGCCGGCATGAGGTCGAGTCGCTGCTGAGGTATCACTTCGTGCATGCGAAGGGCGAGAATCGTCCGGAAGTGCTCGCGCTGATGGAGCGGATGCGGGCGGCGCTGGGGTAGGCGACGGCAGCGTCGGGACCGGCGACGCGACGTGCGTCGACGCCGCCGGTGCTCGACCGCGGCCATGGGATCGTCGACAATGCGACCGCGGAAAACCGCGAGATCCGAAGATGAACGAGAATCGACAGTTTTTGCAGACGTGCGGATGCAGAGGGAGAGAGTGAGTAATGAATAGACCAGACAAGTCGTCGAAAGCGCGTGCGGCGCTCGACCAGCTGTTTTCGGGCATGGCGCCCGCGGACGCGCAGCAGCGCGCGTCGCGTCCGGGCAATCCGTTCGAAGCGGCAGGCGACCCCGCCGGCGCCGACGGCCGCGTCGAAGTCACGTTGTCGACGAGAATCCAGTTGCGCGGCTATCCGGGCGCGGATGCGTTCATGAAGCGCATGGCCGAAGCCTGGGGCCTCGCGTGGGGCCCGTACGACGCCGTGCGGGCGACGGCGACGCTGCCGGCCGGCTGGCGCTCGCGCCGGCTTCCGGAAGTCACGCAGATCGTCGATGAACGCGACGTGCTGCGCGCGGAAAGCAGCCTGCAGGGCGGCGAGATGTCGTATCTGAAAGTGCATCCGCGCTATTACATCGATGCGCGCAAGGGGTTCGGCTGGCGCAAGTCGTCGAAGGCGTCCGACGATCCGGATCTCGACGGCCCCGACTGGAACTGCTACGTGATGGATCGGGAAAAGTCCGTCGAAGTGCACGAGATGACGACGTCGTCGTCGAAGGCCGATCTGGACAACGCCCGTGCGACGTTGCTTAAATGGCTCGACGAGCACTACCCGAAGCATCGCGATCCATTCGCGTACTGGACGGATTGCGAACGCCCGTTGTAAGGCGCGCACGGCGCGCCGTCGCCGCGGAGGGCAATTGAAGCAGACCGGTGCGGTCCCGATTCTCTGGGCAGCGTTCGGCGCGGCGTTCGGCTCGACCGTCGTCGAGTTGCTGCTCTGGCCGATCGCCGGAGAAGACGCCTTTCACAACCTGCTTCGCGACGCGCGCCTGACGGCCGCCCTCGTGATGGGGCGATCCGTGCTCGGTGCGCCAGCGGGCTTCGATCCGACGATCATGGGCGTGGCGACGCTGGTGCATGCCGCGCTGTCGCTTGCCTATGCGGCCGTGCTGGCGAGAATGGTCCGCAACCTGTCGCCGGGCGTCGCGCTGCTTGCGGGCGGAGCGTTTGGATGCGTTCTCTACGGCATCAACCTGCATGTGTTCACCGCGGTGTTCCCGTGGTTCGCCGCAGTGCGCGGCGCGATCACGCTGGTCGCCCATGTGGCGTTCGGTGTCGTTGCGGCGGGCGTCTACTGCATCGTCCGGCGCTCGCCGCGCGCATGATCGCCGATGGTCCCTGCGTCGCGCATTCGCATCCCGACCCCTGGAATAATCCGGCACGCTACATCGTCTAATGATCGGGTGACTCGATACGAAGCCGCGAGTCGTTCGTGATGCCAAGGATCGGGGGGGCGGGGCAATCATGCAGGAGCCGATCATGTGCAACTTGTTTCGGGTCGGGATGGGCGTCGTTTGTCTCGGCTGCTCCATGTGCGTGCTTGCGCAAACGTACGACGACACGCCGGATGAGGGCGCCCGTTGCCGTGCGGTCGTCGTGCAAGCGGAAATCGACGGCACGGAACAGCAGATCGTCGGGCGCGCGTGCCGGCAAAGCGACGGCACCTGGCAGATGATGCAAAGCCAGGACGGCACCATCGTGTGGTATCCGGACACCGCTTATCCGTATGCCGACCCGTGGTACTGGGGGCCGGCGGTGTTCGTCGGCACGGGTGTCAGTTTCGTCTTCATCGACCGTTTCCATCATCGTCATCACTTCGACCACTTCGGTCACGTTGGTCACTTCGGTCACTTCGACGGGGGCATGCGTGGCCGCGTCGGCGTTCCGATGGGTAGCGGCTTTCATCGTGGTCCGACCTTTGTCGGCGGGGAGCACGGGTTCGGCGGGATGCGCCGGCATTAGACCTGCGCACACGGCGCGGCGGCCGCACACCGCAATGCGCGTCCGGCCAACGGCATCACGCAGAAACTCGACGATGACATCCATCTGCTCGTCGATCCTGAGCTTCCATTGCCATGACGATGTCTTGCCATCCTTCTGAAAGCGCTCGAACCCACGTTCGGTGAGCTGGGCAGCCAGTGACGCGTAGCCGTCACGCTGGAAGCCTCGCACGCTGTCGAGACGCTGGAAGAAGCGTTTGTCCGCTACGGGCTGCCGGACATCGTGAACACCGATCAGGGCAGTCAGTTCACGACGGGCGCGTTCATCGATACCGTGCTGGGTCGACAGGTCCGGTTGTCGATGGACGGTAAAGGTGCCTGGCGCGACAACGTGTTCGTCGAGCGGGTCTGGCGCAGTATCAAGTACCAAGAAGTCTATTTGAAAGCGTACGAGTCGGTCAGCCACGCCCTGCGCTCCATCAGCGAATACATCAAGCTGTACAACCGGAAACGGCCCCATTCGACCCTGGCGGATCAGACGTCGGACGAGGCATACTTCGCGACGCCGCCTGCGATCAAATCGGCAGCATGATTGCCTCGGACGTCCCACTTAAAAATCTCAGAAAACTGTCCGAATGAGTGAGGCCACCTCTCAAGCCCTCCGACGCGGGGGCTTCTGCACGCCACGTCTCGCGAGCCGCATCCATAACATGAAGGTATTCGGGCCATGCAAATTATGTATTTTTTGTATGGATGCTCGACGCCTACATTGTCGATATTCGATTTCCTCCAGAGAGAACTGCGATGAAACAGACAATGCCTGGCGTGACGGCGGCAGATAGCCGACAAAAGATTGGAGATAAGATTCGGCAATTCACGCCGAACTGGTTTGCGATGACGATGGGCAACGGCATCGTGTTTCTCGTCATTGCCGGACTGCCTTGGCACTTCGCCGGCCAGATGCAGCTGGCGCGAATGCTCTGGGCAGCCGATAGCGTGCTCTATGTGGTCTTTGCCGGCATGTTTGCGGCGCGCTGGATCTTCTATGCGGACACGATCCGCCCGATGCTGCATCACCCGCTGCAGTCGATGTTCCTCGGCGCGGTGCCGATGGGTCTCGCGCCGATCATCAACGGTTTGGTCATCTTTGCGGCACCGCATGCGGGTGAAGCTGCGAGCCAGCTCGCCTACCGCCTGTGGTGCGTCGACGCCGTGCTGGCACTCGCCGTTGCCATCGCCGTGCCATACATGATGTTCACTGCGCAAGACCATGCGCTCGAGCGCATCACGGCGGTGTTGCTGTTGCCTATCGTCGCACCCGAAGTGGCCGCCTCGAGCGCGGCCGTACTCGCGCCGCATGTCGACGGGCAAACCGCGCGTTTCCTGGTCACTGCGGGTTACGTTCTGTGGGCGGTGTCGGTGCCGCTCGCTTTCACCGTGCTCACGGTCGTCTTCTTCCGGTTGGTGATACACAAGCTGCCGCATCGTGACCTTGCACCGTCCAGCTGGCTGACACTCGGCCCGATCGGAACCGGCGCGCTGGGCTTGCTCGCACTGGGCCAGGTTGCGCCAGGCGCCTTTGCGGGCACGCCTTTCGTGGCGACCGCGATCGTCGCGCGTGACATCGGATTGATCGGCGGCTTGCTGCTTTGGGGTGTGGGCCTGTGGTGGCTGGCCACGGCGATCCTGTTCACCGTGCGGTATTCCCGTGACGGGCTGCCGTTCAACCTGGGATGGTGGGGCTTCACGTTCCCTCTCGGTGTATATACCGTCGCGACCTTCAGTCTTTATCGGACGACCGGCTTCGTCGCGTTCGCCGCCGTCGGCATGCTGCTCGCCGCCCTGCTCGGCGCGTTGTGGGTGACCGTTCTTTCGCGCACGGTGCGCGGCCTCGTCCGCGGTGAACTGTTCCACGCCCCCTGTCTTGTTGGCCGGGCACGCGTTGCATTCGCCTGAACGCGTTCTCGGCGCCAGCTTCGGCGGTCGTGCCTGCAAAGGGCGGCTTGCCGACGTGTAGAGATGTCCATGCATGTCACTGATCCTTCGAAGGAGATCCAGAATGTCCAAACCTGCCCGCCGTGTGGCCGTGACTGGAGCGGCCGGTCAAATTGCCTATTCGCTGCTGTTCCGAATCGCCCGCGGTGATTTGCTCGGCGACGATCAGCCCGTCATCCTTCAGCTTCTCGAACTGCCGAACGCGCTGGAAGCGCTGCGCGGCGTGGTGATGGAACTCGAAGACTGCGCATTCCCGCTGCTCCAGTCGATCGAAATCGGCGATGATCCGCGCGTCGCGTTTCGCGACGCCGATTACGCGCTGCTCGTCGGCTCGCGGCCGCGCGGGAAGGGCATGGAGCGGCGCGACCTGCTCGCGGCGAACGCGGCGATCTTTCGCGCCCAGGGGCTGGCGCTCAACGAGGTGGCGAGCCGGCGCGTCAAGGTGCTCGTCGTCGGCAATCCGGCCAATACCAACGCGTGGGTGACCCGTCACCATGCGCCCGATCTGCCGGTGGACGCGATTACTGCGATGATCCGTCTCGACCACAATCGCGCGGTGTCCAGGCTCGCTGCGCAATGCGGCGTGGCAGTCGATGCGGTGACCCGCATGATTGTGTGGGGCAATCACTCGCCGACGATGTACCCGGACTATCGCTCTGCATTGATCGACCGGCAACCGGCCCCGATGCTCGTAGGGGATGAGCGCTGGGTTCGCAACACGTTCATTCCGGAAGTCGCGCGCCGGGGCACCGCGATCATCGAGGCGCGCGGAGCATCGTCCGCGGCGTCGGCAGCCAATGCGGCGATTGACCAGATGCGCGACTGGATCCACGGAAGTGACGGGCGTTGGGTGTCGATGAGCATCGTCTCGAGCGGCGAGTATGGCATTCCGCGCGGCCTCGTGTTCGGCATGCCGACGATCTGCAGCGAAGGGCGATATCGTGTCGTCCCGGATATTCAGATCGACTCGTTCGCGCGCTCCCGAATCGACACGTCGGTTGCGGAGCTCACGGACGAACTGCAGGCAGTACGAGCAATTCTTGCGCTTTGAGGTGATTCGAAGCAGCTCGCATTCGATCAATTTCCGTTTCAGACAACACGAAAGGACAAGTCATGTTCGACATTTCGATCAGGAAGACGGCTTTATCGTTGGTAATCCTGATGTTCTCGTCGGGAGCTTTTGCGCACGAAGTCCCCGATCCGACTATACAGCGGGATGCCCGCGACGGCGTCGTACGTTTGTACGGCGCAGGCGGCCCGGATACCGCATTTACGAAGGTCGCAAAGGTCTTTACTGACGAGACCGGTATCAAGGTGGAAGTGACGGGCGGGCCCGAACCCACATGGACCAGAAGAGCACAGGCTGACGCGGATATTCTATGGGGAACGTCGGAAGAAGATATGGCCGGCCTTCTCGAAACGTACAAGGCATTTCGCTGGAATGACGTCACGCCGATCTATATTCGCCCGGCCGTCATTGCCGTGAAGAAGGGCAATCCGAAAAATATCCGAGACTTCGACGATCTGCTCAAGGACGGCGTCCGTATCGTCGTCACGGAAGGCGCAGGGGTGGCGAATACGTCCGGCACGGGCACGTGGGAGGATGTTGCCGGCCGCATAGGGCGTTTCGACGACGTGAGACGATTCAGAAGAAATATCGTCGGACTCGGCACGGGCAGCGGTCCGAGTTTCAGGATGTTCGTCGAAAAGGACGCGGATGCTTGGATCACGTGGCCTGACTGGCCGATCACGCACGCCGACAAGGCCGACTACGTCAGCTTGCCTGCCAACAGAGCGATCTGGAGAGACGTCAATGTGGCGCTCGCTCCGGACGCGGATCCCGAAGCAAGGCAGTTCCTCGATTTCCTGAATAGCGACCGTGGTGCCGCAATCATGAAGACCGAGGGGTGGGTGCGTTAAGCGCATTGCTCGGTGGAACGATCGAGCCGCGTCGGTCGTTCCACCGGCCGGCGCGGGTGCATCAAAGCAGGTTCATGCGGATCGCCCACAGCGCTTTCCGCAGAATGCGCTTGTTGCAATGCCAGCGCCGAAATTGGCATCTCTACAGTTCGTGAAGGCAACGACGATGAAAAAACAGGCCCGCGTTGGCGAACGGTGGCTGGCTATGCCAGTTCGATCGTGGACGAACATCGAGAAGATTTACAGACTCACCAATACCTTCGTATAGCTAGCGCCCTCGGTTCGTGGAGGGTGAGTTCGGCAGTGATGGTAGGCGGAGTGCCGACTCGGATGTTCGGCGTCGCGCACACCGGCCGCTCGCGGTGTCGGCGTGCGGGGCAACAGCGGAACATCCGTCCCCGCATCGGCGCACATCGTCGGTCTGTACCGCCTCGATCAGTGGATTAAACCTCGGTATGACCGACCCCACCCGTGGATAAGTTCAAGCAACCTTTTGTACGGCTGGTGCAACGTAGTCCGTTTCGATACCGTGTACTCACCGCGCTGGCCGTGCGCAGCGCTTCGTGATCCTGTCAGGAAGTCAGTCATGATTCTCTTGTCATCGTGTTCTTCCAAAACAGTCGCCGACGCCGACACCCTTGTTGGTTTTCACGCGTCCAGCCCTATCGCTGCCGAGAAATCCTGGCGCGACCCGGGCGCCGGGCGGGATTTCGACGTCGCGCTTTCGCGCTGGACGCGGAATGGTTCGGGGACACTTGAGGTGACGAACGACTGCAGTGAGAATTGGCACTGCGTCGGAATCAACCTCAAATGTACTTCTCTGACCTTCTCGCACGCGGGCCGCACGCTGGTGCAAGGCCGCCTGACGGCCGGTACCACGCAAATAACGGAACCGGGCATCGCGTGTCGCGCCGTATTAGACGCGCCGAGCGACGTACTGCACCTCTTTGCGTCTCAAGCGGTATTTGCCGAATGCTATGCCGACCTGTTCGGTCGTGCCCGTGCGGGCGACATCGTCATCGACGCTCCGCGTCTCATCCGGGATCCTGCGCTCGAGCGCCTCGGTCGGGCACTCGCCGTGTCGCATAGAGGATGACGATGAATTTCTCGACTGACGTGATGGCGATGGATCCATGGAAGCAGACGCTAAGCCTGCTTTTTCAATTGTGCCGAAGCAACGATGCGCGATCGTTTGCGTCTTCGAGCGAGTCGCTGCATGCACACCGGACGGAACATCGGTCGCGCCTGCGGACGACCGGAGCGGAGCGTCGGACCGTCTCGGTGAGTTTCGTCGATCGCGTGAGCGCGACAGAGGTAACTATTGCATGGCGCGATTCGACGCATTGCTCGTATGGCGATCAGGCGTGGCATGCAACGCGCGCTCGCACCAGCGGGGTCTGTGTGATCAGCGGCCGGCCGGTCCGGATCGGTGACACCGTCTATCAGCCCCGTGGCCGACCAAGGCCGCTCAATGCCGGGGCAATGATCCTGGCGCCGGCGCTCGACGAAGCGGAAGAAAATCGTTGATGTCTACGACACTGCGGCAAGCTGCGCCCGGGCGGGAGGCGTGCTCGCCTGCTCGCGAACCTGGTTGCCCCGATTCAGTCCGAGATCGTGCGCCAGGGCAATGATACGTCCATGCCGGGCGGTGCGCCGGCAATGCGCTTCCGAGGAAATCCTGTCTCGTTGGTCCCGAGCCGGACTTTTCTGCAATGTCGAGGCCGACGAACATCAGGCTTTCAGGCAGGGTATCGAGGCATGGCGGAGCACGAGATGCGGTGCCTTTCGCGGGAAGAACAGGGTCGACACGTGCCGCCTCGAAAGCAGCGAGAGTTTCACGCGCGCGTATCGAGAGCGCCGTTCCTTGCCCTTTGACGCAGGTCGCTGGCATCGGCCGCTGCGATCGCTGTGTTCAGCGTGCCGCTCGCCACCAGGTCGAACAATGCCTGGCTGCTGGGCGACAGCGATCGTCCCTTCGCCCATACCATGTGTAGCGGTCGGACAATCTGCATGTCCTCGACGTCGATGATGGTCAGCTCGCCACGGCGCAATTCCTCCGTCACGCTAAGCGTCGAGATGTAGGCGAGCGCGTGCTGGGACAGCAACATTCGCTTGATTGCTTCAGTGTGGCTTACCGACATCAGCGGCTCGATCTCGAGCCCGGCGCGCCGGTACGATTCTTCGATGATGGCACGCGTTCCCGACCCGGGCTCGCGCATGATGACGGCTCGATCCACGAGTTCCCGCGCATGTAGCGTCGTCCCCGCGAAGGGATGGCCGGGCGCTGCGATGATGGCGATTTCGTCGGAGCCAATGTGTCGAGCATGCAGAATGGAGTCGTCGAATGGCCCCTCGATAAAGCCGATCGTGAAGGTGAGGTCATGCAGCCCTGCTTCCACGCGCTCGGTGTTCGTGACCGTGAGGTCGATGGCGACGGACGGGTGGCTTGCATTGAACCGCGCAATTGCTTCGGGTACGAAAAAGACGCCGAGCGTACCGCTCGCGCCAATTTTCATGTGACCCGAGCCGAGGCCCGAGAGCTCCGCGAGTTCCTTCTCGGCCGTATCCGCGAGTGTGAAGATGCGACTTGCATACTCGTAGAGCAGCTTGCCACCCTCCGTCAGCGCTACGCCGCGCGGCAGCCGGTCGAAGAGGATGATACCTAGGCGATCTTCAAGATCGCGGACCTCCCTGGTGACGGCCGGCTGGCTGACGTGCAAGCGCTCGGCGCCGGCGCTGATGCTGCCAGCGCGCGCCACTTCGTAAAAGGCGAGAAGATGGGTGAAGTTCATGGCGTCCGGGGAGGGTGGCGGCAACTGCGCGCCACGCATGCCCGGCTGAACTGCCGAGCGGGCGAGTTCGGCCGGGCAGCGCACGGCGCTTGGGCAGTCAGCTACCGAAATAGGGATTGCAGAAGCTCGCCGGCCCGACGCACGAAGCCGATGCATGCTTGGGTGCGAGAACGTGCTTGCCGCTTGCTGACGTACCGTCCGGCGGTGCGCTGCCGAAACCGCTCGTTGCCTGCTGCTGCTGAGCAGCGACTTTTGCTTCGGCTGCCTGAATGTCCGAAGGATACTGCGGATCGTTTCCTGTTGCCGGATTATAGCCAGCCCGTTCGACGCGAACCAGATCGGCTCGTACTTGCGCGCGCGTGAGCGGTGTGGCGCTTTGAGCGAAGCTCAGCGCGGGAGCGGTGAAGGTTCCTACGACGATGGCGAGGCATGCAAGCGTTTTCATGGTGCGACTCCTTCGGTTGGGTTGAATACGAAACACTTTTCACTGTTGACCGATTTCGCAGTTGTCCGATAGCCGTGCCGTTGACGGCGTTCGCAGGGTGACAGGTTGCGAGTCGATGAGAGAAGGTTATCGAAGCACGGCGCCCGCAAAAAATGCATTGTTTCGATGCCAGCCATGACGTGGCGTTATGACATTTAGCTTGCCTGATTGTCGACGCCGGAGGGCCCCGCCTGCGGCTTGCGGCCATCGATACTGTTCAGGTAATGAGCCAGTGCATCGATCTGGTCCGGCGGAATGGGGGCACCGAACGCATTGCGCATCTTCGTGATCTCGACCTTCCATTCGCCTGTGGTCAGCGGCGGTTGCCGCAGCACCATTCCCGTGGAGTGGCACATCACGCAATTCGAATTCGCGATGTCCACCCCCGGCCCTGGCGGAAACGTCGACTGCCCGGGCGGCAAGGATACGCTGAGGGCGCTCAGGTGCACCGGCGGCGCGATCTCGGCCTGGCGTGCAGCCTGCGATGCGATGGATTCGGGAAAGTAGTGCCGGCCGACCACGCCGAGCAGCGCGCCCAGGGAAACAGGTACGGCCAGCATTAACGCCATGCGCTTGGGTCTTGCGTTCATGTTCTTCGCTCCTTGTCAGGCCACGTCGAGCTGAATCGATTCGATGACGTTGCGCATGAACCCCGCGCCGTTCCAGTTCGGTGTGGCCGGCTGCGCCTGCCCCGTCGAGTCGACGGCGCGCACCATCAGCGTTTGCTGGCCGCGCTGTGCGAAATGCGCGCTTGTCTGCCATTGGCGGAAGCTGTACTTGCCGTAGTCGTGCCCCAGTTGCGTATCGGCCCAGGTGCGGCCGCCGTCGGTCGAAATCTGCACGCGAGCGAGCGCGTTGATACCGCCGAATGCAATGCCGCGAACCTGTATCGGTCGCCCCGCGCCGACCTTGTCGCCGGTCTTGAGGTTGGTGAAGAACGAGCGCGGCAGCATCCGGTTGATGGGAATCTGCGGCACGTCGGTCTCGCCGGGCCGCACGTTGGCGAAGTGATTGGCAGGGACCTTGTATGCCTTGGCCGTCCAGAAGTTGTCGTCGGGCGCGTCGAGCACGTCGATATCGGTCAGCATCTTGACCCAGTACGTGGCAAACCAGCCTGGTACGATGAGCCGTAGCGGATAGCCGTTGAGCAGCGGCAACGGCTCGCCGTTCATCGCGTAGGCGAGCATGACCTCGCCGTCGCGTGCATGGTCGATATCCAGCGACTTGAGGAACTTGGGTGTTTGCGGAATCACGCCTGAATCGAGGCCGTTGAAGCGCACGCAAACGGCATTGGCGCGCACGCCCGCATGGTCGAGCACATCCTTCAGGCGCACGCCTTTCCATAGCGCATTGCCCATCGCGCCGTTGCCCCACTGGCCCCCCGGTACACGCGGGCTGAAGAAGCCGCGCGAATTACCCGAGCATTGATTGACCGCGGCGATTTCGTAGCGCGGGAACCTGCGCATCAGGTCGTCGAGCGAAAGATTCAGCGTTCGCTCGACGGCGCCGCGAACGGCGACGCGGTACGTGGCCGGATCGATCGAGGTTGGAATATTGGCCAGGTGCCAGCGCACGTAGAAGCGGTCGTTCGGCGTGAAGACGCCTTGATCGAAGACGTCGAACGGTGTTTCCAGCAGTGGCGGCCGAGTGCGCTGCAGGATCACGCGGGATTTCTGCGGCAGGTCCGACGTGAGCGGACGGCTCCCATTCTCGAACGGAAGCTCGATGGTGCCGCTCGACGCGCCGCGCGCGAGCATGGGCGTCATGAACGCTGCCGCACCGAGCGCGCCGAGGCCGCTCAGCAGTCGCCGCCGGTGGGACGAGACAGGATCGTAATCGTGTTGACTCATGTGCTGCTCCAGGTCTGTTCGATGGTCAAAGCGGGTGTGGGGCGCGAAGTGTCGGCGCCTGGCGAACGTATGTCTGTGCGGAGCGCGAGGCGGGCGGCGTTCAGCGTGACCGACATCGAACTCGCGACCATCAGTGCGGCCGCTGTGGCGGGCGAAACGAATCCGAAGACCGCGGCCGGAATGGCGAGCGCGTTGTAGACGACCGCGGCGGCGAGGTTCTGGTGCATGGCGCGTGTGGTGCGGCGAGCGAGCCGCAAGGCGAGGTCAAGCTTTTCGACACCCGCGTCGACCAGCACGATCGATGCCGCGGCCATCGACGCGGGCAAAGCGCTGCCTACGGCGATGCCGACGTCGGCGGCGGCAAGGGCCGGCGCGTCGTTGAGTCCGTCGCCGACGAATGCGACCGCGCCGCGCCGCGTAGCCTGTGCCTCAACGATGTGTGCCGCCTTTTGTTCGGGGGACTGCGCCGCAAAGATGGCCGAATCGGCCAGGCCTACAGCCGGCGCGATGGCGCGCGCGACGGCCAACCGGTCTCCAGTCAGCATGGCCACCGCTGCACCGTGCGCGCGCAGCAAATCTATGGCTTCTCGAGCGCCGTCGCGTGGGCGATCGGCGAAGCCGAGCATGCCGCGCCAGTGGCCGTCGCGGGCGACGTGGACGGTAATGTTCGCATCGTCGATATCGGGTACCCGTACGTCGTGGCTGCGCAGGAACGCCGCGGTGCCGGCGAGAATGCGCTCGCCATGGCTGCCTCCCCACACCACGCCGGCGCCTGGCACCGCGCGCGAGGTGCCGGGCGCGGCGTCCACGACGCACGCGAGCCTGTCGGGCGAGACGAGTGAGCGGATGGCGGCTGCAATGGGATGCTCGCTGCCGCGTTCGGCGAGCGCAGCATCCTCGAAGAGTTCTGTTTCGAGAACGTCGCTCGCTGGAAGTGCACGGACGAGCCGGGGCTTGCCCTCGGTCAGCGTGCCGGTCTTGTCGAGGAAGAACGTGGAGAGTTTGCCGGCCTTCTCGATCGCCTCGACGTCGCGAAAGAGAATGCCTTCGCGTGCCGCGCGTCCCACCCCTGCGCTCAGCGCGAGCGGCACGGCCATGCCGAGTGCGCACGGGCAGGTAATGACGAGCACCGCGACGGCGCGCTCCAGCGCATTCGTCCACATCATGCCCAGCAGGCCGCCAGCGACGAACACCAGCAACGCGACGGTGGCGATGGCCGGAACGAGGCAGCGCGTGAAGCGTTCGGCGATGGCCTGGGACGCCGTCTTGCGGGCGAGCATCGCACGTACGCTTCTGGCAATCGCGTCTACGCGCCGCTCGCCCCATCCGTACTTCACGCATACGACCAGTTCCCCGTCGGCATTGAGCGCACCCGCCTCGACGAAGCTGCCGCGCCGTACGCCGACGGGCTCGCTTTCGCCCGTCAGCAGCGAACGATCGAGCGATGACTGACCGTCCGTGACGATGCCGTCCAGCGGAAGACGCTCGCCCGGCAGCACGCGAATGAGGCTGCCTCGTGCGACGCGCTTGGCGAGTACGACCGTTTGCGCGCCGTCGCTCGCCAGCACGCGCGCGGTCTGCGCAGGCAGCTCGAGCAGGACGCGAACTGCGTCCGACATGCGGCTGCGCACGCGCAGTTCGAGCCAGCGGCCCGCCAGCAGGAAGGTGACGATCATGGCTGCGGAATCGAAATAGACGACCGATTCGCCGTGCGCAACCCGCCACACGGAAAGCAGGAACGACGCGCTCGTACCCATTGCGACAAGGCAGTCCATGCCGGGCACGCATGCACGCAAGGTTCGCCACGCGGCCTTGAAGAACGGCTGCGCACAATAACCGACCACGGGCAGCGTGGCGACGCCGGCAAGGGCTGCGAGCGCATAGCGCACGTGCTCAGGCACCGTGGCGGCCGTGGTGAAGTAAAGCGTGGTTTGTGCCGTCATCACCCACATCGAACAGAAGACGGCGACGACGAGACGGACCGCGAGATTCTGAAGCAGCGCGGCCGTATGTGCGCGGCGGTCCGGCGTATCGGTTTCCGGCACGCATGCGTATCCGAGCTTCTCCGCGGCCTCGAGCAGATGTCCGAGCGAGGTGCGGCGCGGGTCCCATTCGACAGTCGCGGATTCGGAGGCGAAGCTCACCCGTGCGTCGAGCGTGCCGGGCTGGCGTTGCAGCACCCGTTCGAGCGCATTCGCACAGCTCGTGCACCACATGCCGCGTACGTCGAGCGTTGCGCTGTCGGGTGTGCCCGGCGCGATGGAAGCGGCGTCGCTCACGGGCGCCTCAGCTCGTCTTCGCCCGCCCATGGTGCCGTGCGATTGCCGATGGTCGCTCGCTCGGCTTTCACGACATCGGCGGTCAATGCTGGAGCGTGGTTGCCGAAGCTCGACCGAACATGCGAGGCCACTGCTGCGATCTCCGCGTCGGATAGCGTTGTGCCGAACGCCGGCATCGATCCGTTGAACGTGCTGCCGGCTACCGTGATCTTTCCAGTGACGCCGAGCAACAGGATGCGGGCCACGCGCTTCGGATCGCCGTTGACCCATTCCGAGCCGGCGAGCGGCGGGAACACACCAGGCAGGCCCGCGCCCGTGGCCTGATGACAGGAGGCGCAGCGGCTCGCGAAGAGCATGGCGCCGTCGGGCGTATCTTGAGCCGCGGCGACCGTTCCCGGGCCACCGGGCATGGCCCCACGGGCGACCGTCGAACCAGGCCCGAGCGCTGGATTCAGTAGGAAGTAGCTCACGCCCCAGACCGCCAGCGCGGCGGCCACGAGGCCAAGCAGCCATGGCACCGGATTGCCGCGTTCGACCGGTTCTTCGTGCTCGCGCGCGCGAACGGCATTGGCGTTGTCTTGTTCGCTCATTTCATTGCTCCCGACGGATCGGCCGAAGCCGGATAGGTGTGGTTGAGGGCCGTGAGATAGGCGACGAGATCGAGTGCGTCCTGCGACGCCACAACCTGCTTGCCGCCGGCGGGCGCGAATTGCGGCGGCAATTGCACGACGACTTCATCGGGGCGCGTGTGATCGACGACTTTGAACAGGAACGGATAGGCTGGCATCACGCTGCCCTGCGTCACCGAGCGCGGCTGATAGAGATGCGCGAGCTGCCATGCGGCGCTTGTTTGCCGGGCACCGATGTTGAAGAGATCGGGCCCTGTGCGCGATACACCGAGCAGGTGCGGATAGTCGTACACATAGTCCGCGGGCACGGACGGGCGTCCCCATCCTCGCAGTTCGTCCGGACCCAACGAGGACGCGCGCGGCTGCTGCGAGTGGCAATAGACGCATCCCATGTTCACGTAGGTTGCGCGTCCGCGCAGTTGAGCGATGGTGTAGGGCTTCAGCGATTCGGGCGGCGCTTCGTCGTGCAGTTGCCGATACGGAAGCGCGACGAGCACGAGTGTCGCCATGGCGAGCATGATCAATGAGCCGATTACGACAGTCAGGACGCGATTCATGTCAGGCCCCCATCGAGATCGCTTGACGAGCAGGTGCCGCGTCAGGGCGCTCGCTCTGCCGTCCGAATGAGAGCGTGAAGAAGTGATACGCGAATACGAAGTGGCCCGCCGTCATGAGTGCGCCGCCGAGCGTGCGGGCTTGCAGATATGGCGTGAGGACTTGCACGGATGCCATGAACGGACGCGCGGGATCGAGCAGCGCGATGCCTTGCAGGACGCCGCCGATCGTGAGCGAGACGAAGTAGATCGCAAAGCCGACGGTGGCGAGCCAGAAATGGAGCCAGACGAGTTTCGGATACGGCCACTCGCGATCCAGCACGCGTGGCATCGCGAAGTAGATCGAGCCGAACATGATCATCGAGAAGAAGCCGTAGAGGCCGAGGTGCGCGTGGGCCACCTTGTATTGCGTAAAATGCACGAGCCGGTTGAAGAACGGCAATGCCTCGAGCGACCCCTGTAGCGACACGAGCGTGTACAGCGCGGCGCCCAGCACGACGAAGCGCAGCGTGGGCGAGTGTTTCAGCGCGCCGAAGTGGCTTGCCACCGTCATGTGATGGTTCACGCCGACCGCGAGTACCGGGACGATCATCATCACGCTCTGGACGACCGAGACGCTCTGCAGCCATTGCGGGACCGGGCCGCCGAGCAGGTGGTGAATGCCGGCCTGGCTGTAGAACATGGCGAGCGCCCAAAAGCCGACGAGCGAGAGCGCATACGAGTAGATAGGGCGCCCGAGCACCTTCGCGATGAAATAGTAGGCGGCGGCCAGCCCGATCGGTGTGAGCCAAAGGCCGAGCACGTTGTGCGCGAACCACCAGTTGACGATGGCCTGCTCCACGCCGACGTGCACGCCCGGCACCTTCGCGACGATGTAGAGGATCGGAAACCACAACAGCGCGGCGGCGAGATACCACACCGAGACATAGAGATGGCGTGTGGTGCGCCGTGCAATGGTCATGAGTAGCGGTACTGCCGCGAGCGCGCCGCCCATCGCGAGTAGGATGCCGATTTGCCAGGGAATCTCGAGCCATTGCAGGCCATCGGTCCATCCCGAGAGAATGGCGGCGATGCCGGCGGCGAGGCCGGCATTCCAGAGCCATGCGCCTGCAATGGCGTAGCGTTCGCCCGCCAGCTGCGTTTTGAGCAGGCGCGGCAGCATCCAGAGGGAGATACCGATGCCTGCCATCGACGCCCATCCGTAGACCACCATATTCAGATGCGCGGTACGGATGCGGCCGAACGTGAGCCAGGCGGACTGCGTGAGAAAGTCAGGCGAGGTGAGCTTTTGCGAGGCGACGAGGCCCGCAACTGAACCCAGCAACAGCCAGAACACCGAAGAGCACAGAAAGATGAAGGTCGGCCCCCGGCTCGAAGCGTCTTGCTGCGCGCGTTCCTGGAGGTCCCGGCCTAGTGCGAGCGAGTCGCCCGATGGGCCAGGCAATGAGCCGCGTGTCGTGTGCGATGCGGCCTGCTGGAGGCGCTCGCGATGCATGACGGACAGAGCTGGATCTTCGGTCTGTCCGACTTCTCCGCCGGCGAAGATTACCTCGGCTGCATCCGGGCCCGCCCGCATCAGGCCGTTCATCTGCGCCCACAGGAACAGGAAGAGTCCTAGGACGGAGATCAGGAACGACAACGCGAGCAACGTGCCAATTGTGACGTTCATTTCGACAAAGCTCCTCGCTGAATTAAGATTCGAGCAAATAATTAAGGCATCCTGCTGAATAGGAAGGTGCTCGAGAGAACGGCGTCAGAAAAAGATCGGCCTAATATAGCTATCGTGGGAAATTGATTGTTTCAGCGGAAGCCAGTATAGGTATCACCAGCGCGTGTGTAATATTCAAATTAATCATCGCGTGTATGCTTTTTTTGTATGCTTGCCGATCGACGATACGGAGGATTCTGCGCACATATCCCTATAAAACACTTGCAGTATGCGTGCTTCTCCGCCCGCGTTTTTCATTTCGCCATTTCGGGTTTGAAAATCGCACGATTACGTTGACCTGACTATCCGGCTCGCCGCGCACGTTGACAATGAATTGCTTGACCGAGGTAATGGAGATGGATTTATGCGTGCGGATGCCAAACCAGCGATGCCAATTTAGAGGAATGCCGCTTCGTTGAATGCGCGTCCCGCCGTGTAGAAATCGGCCTGATCGGGATGGTCGAGAAGGCCGTATCCCGGCTGACCGGCAGGTAGCGATCCGACACGATCGTAGGTCATCGGATGTCCCAGCGGCGTGCGTGTCGAATTCGCACGCACCGCGATTGGGTATGTCGCGTGCCGGGCCCCGGTCAGCGGGGCATCCGGGCTGCACGCGCTAACGGCAGGCTTCGGCCAGAAACCATGCGCGCCGTTGAGCGTCGTCGATCCAGTTTTCGATGAGGCTTGCCGTCGCCACGTCATGATGCGCGTCGCAAACAGCATGCGCCGCGAGCATGAATTGGGCGAGCAGCAGGTTGTCGCGGCGCAGTTCGTCGAGCATCGCCTCGGGTGTGGCGTCCGCCGCATCACTGTCCGCCAGGCGTTGACGTCGCGCCACGTCCCCGATCGACCGCAGCGTGGCTCCGCCGATCTTGCGCACGCGCTCCGCGATGTCGTCCGTGATCGAGAATATCTGGGTGCCGTGCTCGTCGAGCATCAGATGGTAGTCGCGGAAATGCGGCCCACTCATGTGCCAATGGAAATTCTTCGTCTTTACGTAAAGCGCGAATACGTCCGCGAGCAGCGGGTTGAGCGCCTCCGAGATTGCCTCGACAGCGCGCTCGTCGAAGCCGGTCGTGGCTGCGGGAGTCACGGGGCGTATGATCTGGCTTGCTTTTGACATGATGTAGCTCCTTTCAACGGGAAGGGCGAACGCGTCACGCGCAGTGCTCGTGCCGCGTGGCGATGGATTCGCCGATTCGAATACATCGCGCGTTAGGCGGCATGTCGGTGAGCAGGCGAAAGGCCGAAACGTGCGGGAATGGTGACGGACTTTTCGATCGGCGATTTTCGAGTTCGCCCGTTGTACCGCTGATTCGCACGGAGGAACGGCGATCCTCGGGGAAGCGATGCGTAGCGCGTCCTGGCGCCGGAGCCTGAATTCCGCGGATGAGCGTGCTGAGGCGAAAACCCCGAACGGTATCAAAAGGAGCCGAGCGTGTGCGTGGCGATATAGCAGCCGTGTCGCCGTCTCGCCGAAACTGTCGGGTCGTGCCGCAAGGGTTTCCTATCGTTCCAATAGATTTGGACGTAATTCACGGCGACTCATTGGTGAACGGGCGATCGGGAAGGCGGACATAGCCACCGCGTCCTGCATCAAGGCTTCGCGACCGCATGCCAGGCTGACCGCTCGATTACCATTTTGTAATCAACGGCGTTCGCGCCCGCGCGGAGCGATTGCTCGTCGCTGTTTCCCGGTAACATCGTCGGATATCCCCACCAATACGACGGAGTCAGCCATGCGCATTCTGATAGTCGAAGACGAACCAAAGACGGGCGCATACCTGAAGAAAGGGCTCGAGGAATCGGGCTTCAGCGTCGATCTCGCGAAGGACGGCGGCGAAGGGCTGACGCTCGCACAGGAAGAGCGTTACGACGTGATCGTGCTCGACGTGATGCTGCCCGTGCTCGACGGCTGGGGCGTGCTCAAGCGACTGCGCGATACGCATACGACGCCGGTGCTGTTCCTGACCGCGCGCGACGACGTGCAGGACCGCGTGCACGGTCTCGAACTCGGCGCCGACGACTACCTCGTGAAGCCGTTCGCGTTCGTCGAGCTGCTTGCCCGAATCCGCACGCTTGCGCGTCGCGGGCCGCCGCGCGAGACCGAACACCTGGCGGTCGGCGATCTGGAAATCGACGTGGTGCGCCGCCGCGTGAAGCGCGGCGCCACGCGCATCGACCTCACGCCGCGCGAATTCTCGCTGCTGCAGCTGCTCGCGCGCCGGCAGGGCGAGGTGCTGAGCCGCACGCAGATCGCATCGTACGTGTGGGACATGAATTTCGACAGCGACACCAACGTCGTCGAGGTCGCGATCCGGCGCCTGCGCGCGAAGATCGACGATGCGTTTCCAGTCAAGCTGATCCATACCGTGCGTGGCGTCGGCTACGTGCTCGAACCGAAGGACGACGCATGACGCGGCCGCGCTCGCTCGCCGCGACGCTCGCGCTCGCGTTCGCCGCGACCACGCTCGCCGCGTTCGCGCTGGTCGGCGCATACGTGTATGCGGGCCTCGAACGGCAGGTGAACACACAGGACGACCTCGACATCGTGCTGGCCGCGCGCCACACGCGCCGGCTCGCGGGCGAGCTCGAGTCGCTCGATGCAGTCCGCACCCATGCAGAACGGCTCACGAGCCAGGTGCTCGGCAACGAGGCGCTGTCGATGGTCGTCGTCAATGCACGCGGCGACGTGCTCGCGCGCCACAACGTCAGGCTCGCCGCGCTCGACGATGCGCCGGTTCCCGCATCGGGCGCGTTGCCGGCCGACGCGCAGCTGTTTGCGCCGCATGCGCTGCCGGTGCCCGCGAACGACCGGATCACTGCCGACAGGCTCGCGACGTGGAAGGCCGACGGCGGCACGCCAATGCGCGGCGTCGTGATCGAGGCTGCGCTCGGCGATCACACGCCGATCCGCATCGCGGTCGCGCGCAACATGCGCGACCGCGCGACGTTGCTCGGCGGCTACCGTGACCGACTGAAGCTCGCCGGTGCGCTCGGCGCGCTGTTCGCGCTGCTGCTCGGCTACTGGCTGATCCGCAAGGCGCTCGCGCCGCTGCGCGAGATCGTCGACAACACCGGCCGGATCACGGTCGACAAGCTCGACACGCGGCTCGACGCATCGCGCGCGCCGGCCGAGCTGCGCGCGCTCGTCGATGCCCAGAATGCGATGCTCGGCCGCCTGCAGCAGGCGTTCGCGCATCTGTCGCAATTCAGCGCCGATCTCGCGCACGACCTGCGCACGCCGCTGAACAACATGCGCGGCGCCACGGAGGTCGCGCTCGCGCGGCCGCGTTCGGCCGACGAGTACCAGACGCTGCTCGAATCGAATCTCGAGGAATACGATCGTCTCGCGCGGATGATCGAGAACGTGCTGTTTCTCGCGCGCGCCGAGCATCCGAGCTTCGTCACGCGGCAGCGCGCGTTCGACGTGCACGACGAACTCGAGCGCATCGCGGAGTATTTCGAGGGGCTCGCCGACGAAGCGGGCTCGACGTTGCGCGTCGAAGGGCGGGGGCATCTGACCGCCGACGTCGAACTGTTCCGCCGCGCGGTGGGCAACCTGCTTGCGAACGCGCTGCGTTACACGCCGGCCGGCGGCGTGATCACGCTCTCCGTCGACGACACGCCCGACGCGCTGCGCGTCGTGGTCGCGAATCCGGGCGAGCCGATCGATCCCGCGCTGCTGCCGCGGATCTTCGACCGGTTCGTGCGCGGCGACCCCGCCCGCAGCGGCGGTGCGCCGGGCGGCACGGCCGGGCTCGGCCTCGCGATCGTGCGCTCGGTGATGGAGTTGCACGGCGGCACCGCGCAGGTTGAAAGCGATGCGCGCGGCACGCGCTTCGTGCTCACGTTCAACCGGCCGTCGGCTGCGTGACGACGGGATCGGGCAACGGGGCGGCCGTACGTTCGTCCGTGCCGGTTTTCGATGCCGCGTCCGCGCTCGCTTGCCAGCCGCCACCCAGCGCCTTCAGCAGGCCGACCGCGGCCTCCATCCGGCGCGCGTCGATCTGATCGGCCGTGCGCCGGTTCGTCAGCGCGATCGTCTGCGCGGTCACCACGTCCAGATAGCTGACGGCGCCGGCGTTGAAGCGATTCGTCGTCAGCCGCAGCGACAGGTCGGCCGCGTCGGTCGCGCGCTGCTGGCTACCGGCTTCGGACGCGAGCGCGTCGAGCGTCGACAACTGATCCTCCACCTGCTGGAACGCGACGAGTGCGGTCTGCCGGTAATCGGCGACCGCGCCGTCGTATTGCGCATGCGCGCCGCGCAGCGACGCACTGTGGCGACCGCCGTCGAACAGCGTGCCGGCGAGTTGCGGGCCGAGCGACCAGAACAGGCTCGGCGCGGCGAGCCACGGCGCGAAGAACGAACTCTCGAGGCCTGCGCTCGCCGACAGCACGAGATCCGGGAAGAACGCGGCGCGCGCCTCGCCGATCCGTGCGTTCGCGGCCGCCACGCGGCGCTCGGCGGCCGCGATGTCGGGCCGCCGCTCCAGTAGCTGCGACGGCACGCCAGCCGGAATGGCCGGCACGTGGAACGCCTGCACGCGCGGCGGCAGCGCGAACGTCGACGCGCTTTCCCCGACGAGCGTCCCGATCGCGTGCTGCAACTGCGCACGCGACGCGTCGATGTCGGTGTCCTGCGTGCGCGTCGATTCGAGTTGCGTCTCGGCTTGCGCGACTGCCGACGCATCGATCGCACCTGCCGCGAGCTGTTGCTTCAGCAGCGTCAGTGCGTCCGCGTAAGCGCGCACCGTGTCGTCGAGCAGTTGCTTCTGCGTGTCGAGCGAGCGCAGCGCGAAATAGTCAGTCGCGAGTTCCGCCGTGATCGACAGCTTCACGGCCTGCAGGTCGGCCGCGCTCGCGGCGGCGTTCGCCTGCGCGCTCGTCACCGCATCGCGCACGCGGCCGAACACGTCGGGTTCCCAACTCGCGGCCACGCCCGCCTGGTAGTCGGGTGTCGTCTTGCCGGCGAGCGACGAGCCGAGCCGGTTCTGCGAGACTCGCGCGCGGCTCTGCGAGGCGCCTGCGGTGATCGTCGGCAGGAATCCGGCGTGCTGGTAGTCGACCATCGCGCGGGCCTGTTGCAGATCGGCGACCGCTTTTTTCACAGTCTGGTTCGACACGTCGACGCGCGCTTCGAGCGCGTTCAGTTCGGCGTCGCCGAACACGGTCCACCATGCGCCGCGCGCGGCGCCGTCGGCCGGCATCGCGACATGCCAGCCGGCCTGCGCGGCCGGTGCGCCCGCGTAGTGTGCGGGTACCGTGACGGCGGGCGGCGAATAGGGCGGCAGCGTCGAGCAGGCGGTCAATGTGGCGGCGCCGAGCGCGACGATGCGGCGAGCGAACGGGAGCGGGTGAAGAGGGCGCATGGCAGGCATCTCGTGGGTTGTCGTCGACGGGTTAGCCGTGCGTGGGCGCCGCAACCGGCGCCGATGCGGCCGTCGCGGTACCGGCGGCGCGCATCGGCGGCACGTCGCGCACGGCGGTGGCGGAAGCAGGTTGCGCGGCCCGGGCGGGCGAAGCCGCGGCCGGCGCCGCAGCGGGCGCGGTCGACACGATCTTCACGGCTTCGCCGGCCGTGATCGCATCGCCCGGGTTGTCGACCACGCGATCGGTCGCCGCGAGCCCCGCAACGATCTCCACGCGCGTGCCGAAATCGCGTCCGATCTGCACGGTCTTCAGCGCGGTTCGCCCGTTCGCACCGACGGTGGCGACCGTCACGCCGTTCGGGCGGAACAGCAGCGCACTGACCGGCAGGTCGAGCGCCGGCGCCGCGCTCGGCACGACGAGATGCGCCTGCGCATACGCACCGGGCATCAGCGCGCCGTCGCGGTTGTCGACGTCGATCTCGACGCGCAGCGTGCGCGTGACGGGATCGATCGCGCCCGCGCTGCGCGCGACACGCGCGGCAAAGCGCCGCCCCGGATACTGCGGTGTCGTCAGGTAAACCGTCGTGCCGGTCGATACGCCGGTTGCGCTGTCCTGCGGCACGTCGACGAACACGCGCAGCGTGTCCGTCTGTTCGAGATGGAACAGTTCCCCGGACAGGCCCGGGCTGCCCGGTGTGCCGCCCGCCGTGACCAGCGTGCCGACGTCGACGCTGCGTGCGGTGATCACGCCGTCGAACGGCGCGGTGACGGACTCGTACGACACGAGTTCGGCAAGGTGCGCGACGTTCGCCTGCGCGGACGCGAGCATCGCGCGCTTCGCGTTCATGTCGGCGACCTTCGTGTCGGTGTCCTGCTGTGACACCGATTGCGTTTTCAGCATGTCCTGCCAGCGCTGCGCGGTCGATTTCGCGTAGTCGTAGTTCGCCTGCGCGCTCGCTTCGTCGGCGCGCGCCTGGCGCAACTGCGCGTCGAGATCGGGCGCCGAGATCTGCGCGAGCGTCTGGCCGGCCTTCACGTGCGTGCCGAGATCGACGCTCCAGTGCGCGATGTAGCCGCTCGTGCGCGCGTAGATCGACGCGTCTGCATACGGCGCCACCGAACCGGGCAACGTCAGCGTCTGGTCGGCCGGCGCCGCGCCGGGCACGATGACCGACACCGGCACCGCCTGTTGTGCGGCCACCTGTGCACGCTGTGCGGCGCGTGCATCGATACGCGGCACGATGCCGAGCGCGAGCAGCGCGGCGGCCAGCGCGACGGCCGCGAGCGGCACGGCCAGCTTACGGCCGTGACGAGCCGGCGGGGTGTCGGGCGCGGCGGACGGCACAGCTGTGGCCGCGGTGGCCGATTCGGCGGCGGGCGGCGGGGCGACGGGTTCGATCGAGTCGTTCATGATGGGTCCGGGGTCGGGCGAATCGAAGGATGATGAGGAGGGGCGGCCGTCCGAGCTCAACGCAGCGCCGGCGCGTCGGGCGCTTGCTGCGTGCGCCGCGTGGCCGAGGCGTCGCGGCGCCGCGCGAGCCATGCGTGGACGAAGCCGAACAGCACCGGGACGAACAGCAGCGTCGAGAACGTGCCGAACGCGAGGCCGCCGATCACCGCGCGGCCGAGCGGCGCGTTCTGCTCGCCGCCGTCGCCGAGGCCGAGCGCCATCGGCAACATGCCGATCAGCATCGCGAGCGCGGTCATCACGACGGGCCGGAAGCGGCTGAAGCCTGCGTCGAGTGCCGCCTGCCACGGCGACGCGCCGCCCGCGAGCAGCTCGCGCGCCGCGTTCACGACGAGAATGCTGTTCGCGGTCGCGATGCCGATGCACAGGATCGTGCCGGTCAGCGCGGGCACCGACAGCGTGGTGCGCGTGACGAACAGCATCCACGCGATGCCGGCGAGCGATGCCGGCAGGCCGCCGACGATCACGAGCGGATCGAGCCACGACTGGAAGTTCACGACCATCAGCAGGTAGACCAGCGAGATCGCGAGTGCGAGGCCGCCGAGCAGGCCCGCGAACGACTCGTGCATCGCCTGCACCTGGCCGCGCAGCACGATCGACGAGCCGGGCGGCAGCTGCGCGCGCGCGGCGTCGACGAGCTTCGTCACGTCGGCCGTGACGCCGCCGAGATCGCGCCCCTGCACCGACGCGAAGATGTCGAGCACCGGCTGCACGTTGTAGTGCGACACCACGGCCTGCTGCGTCGAGCGCGAGAACGTGCCGAGCGCGCCGAGCAGATTCTGCGCGGGTGCGCCCGCGGCCGGGCCGCCAGCCGGCGTCTGCGGCGAGCGCGCGGTGCCGGCGGGCAGCGGCACGTTCGCGAGCGACTGCAGCGAATTCACCGTGTATTGCGGCGTCTGCACGAGCACCGGGTAGCTGACGCCGTTGCGCGGATCGAGCCAGAAGTTCGGCGTCGTCTGCGAACTGCCGGACAGCGCGATCAGCAGGTTCTGCGCGACGTCGCGCTGTTCAAGGCCGGCCTGGATCGCCTTCGTGCGGTCCACGTTCACATTGATCGCCGGCTCGTCGCCGGGCTGCTGGATGCGCGCGTCGACGAGCCCGCGCACGCCGCGCAGCTTCGCGAGCAGCGCATTCGCGACCGCGCGGTTCTGGTCGAGCTTGTTGCCGACGATCTGGATGTCGATCGGCGCGGGTAGCCCGAAATTGAGGATCTGGCTGACGATGTCGGCCGGCAGGAACGCGAACGTCACGCCGGGGAACGACTGCGCGAGCACGTTGCGCAGCTTCGCGACGTATGCGGCGGTCGACGCGTGATTCGGCTTCAGCGTGACCAGCACGTCGGCGTCCTCGGTGCCGATCGGATCCGATGAATCGTACGTGAGGTTGATTCCGCTCACCGGCAC
The DNA here is from genome assembly GCF_001521985.1 of Burkholderia sp. RF4-BP95. NCBI lineage: Bacteria > Pseudomonadati > Pseudomonadota > Betaproteobacteria > Burkholderiales > Burkholderiaceae > Burkholderia > Burkholderia sp. RF4-BP95. The sequence continues at coordinate 91,527 of NZ_LOSX01000039.1, forward strand.
GCCGATGTTATCGAGCACGCCAGCGAGTTCGCCCGCCGGAATCACGCCGCGGATCTTCGCTTCAACCTCGTCGGTCAGCCGCGCGGTTTCCTCGATCCGCGTGCCGGTCGGCGCGCGCATATGCAGGCGGATCTCGCCGGTGTCGACCGACGGGAAGAAGTCCTGCCCGGCGAACGCGTAGAGGCCCGTCGACGCGACGCATGCGAGCAGGAATGCGGCCGCGAAGCGGCGACGCCGCGCGATCGCCGCCGAGAGCAGCGCGCGATAGCGCAGCCGCACGGCCTCGAAGCGATGCTCGAACGCAGCCTGGAAACGCGCCAAATGCACGAGCGGCGCGAATACGCCGCGCGGCGGCCGGCCGTTTCCTTTTGCGCGCATCAGCGCCATCGCGAGGGTCGGCACCAGCGTGCGCGAGAAGAAGTACGACGCGATCATCGCGAAGATGACGGCCTCGGCCAGCGGCACGAACAGATAGCGCGCGACGCCCGTGAGCAGGAACATCGGCACGAACACGATGCAGATCGACAGCGTCGACACGAAGGTCGGCACCGCGATTTCTCCCGAGCCGGTCAGGATCGCGTCCTCGAGCGGCGCGCCGAGCTCGAGATGATGCGTGATGTTCTCGATCGCGACGGTCGCGTCGTCGACGAGGATCCCGACCGCGAGCGCGAGCCCGCCGAGCGTCATGATGTTGATGGTCTGGCCGAGCGCGGACAGCGCGAGCAGCGACGTGAGCACCGCGAGCGGGATCGTGATCGCGATGATCAGGGTGGCGCGCCAACTGCCGAGGAACAGCAGGATCATCAGCGCGGTCAGGCACGCGGCGATCAGCGCCTCGCGCACGACGCCCTGGACCGCCGCCTTCACGAACACCGACTGATCGTCGAGCGGAGCAATGTGCAGCGCCTTCGGCAGCCCGGCCGCGATCTTCGGCAACATCGCCTTCACCTGGTCGATGATCGTCAGCGTCGATGCGCTGCCGGTCTTTTCGACCGTCAGCAGTGCCGCGCGCTTGCCGTCCGCCCGCACGATGTTGGTCTGCGGCGCGTAACCGTCGCGGACGTGCGCGACGTCGCGCACGTACACGACGTTGCCGCCGATCGTCTTCACCGGCAGATCGTTCAGCGCGGCGACCGTCTGCGTGCTGCCGTTCATCTGCACGTTGTATTCGTGCGTGCCGATCTTCGCGGTGCCGCCAGGCAGGATCAGGTTCTGCGCGTTGATCGCGTTCACGACGTCGATCGGCGCGAGCCCCTTCGCCTGCAGCGCGCGCGTATCGAGGTCGACGACGATCTGGCGGATCTTGCCGCCGAACGGCAGCGGCACCGCCGCGCCCTGGACGGTCGCGAGCTGCGTGCGGATGAAGCTGTTGCCGAGGTCGTACAGCTGCTGCTCGGCGAGCGTGTCGCTCGACAGCCCGAGCTGCAGGATCGGCACCGTCGACGCGTTGTACGTGATGATGTTCGGCGGCAACGTGCCGGGCGGCAGGATGCGCAGGATCGACGCGGCATTGCTCGCGGCTTCCGCGATCGCGCGATTGATGTCGGCGCCCGGGTGGAAGAAGATCTTCACGACCGACACGCCGTTCAGCGACTGCGACTCGATGTGCTCGATGTCGTCGACGTCGGACGTGAGCGCGCGCTCGTAGTTCGACGTGATCCGCTTGGCCATGTCCTCCGCGGAGAAGCCGTTGTACGACCAGACGATGCTGACGACCGGAATGTCGATGCTCGGGAAGATGTCGGTGGGCGTGCGCAGCAGCGCAAGCGGCCCCGCGATGAAGATCAGCAGCGCGAGTACGACGAACGTGTAAGGCCTGCGTAACGCCAGCCGGACGATCCACATGATGGTGCTCCTCGAAGCAGGGCTCGGATGCGCATTCGATGCGACGAGCGTGCAGTCTGCCGGCGCGGCGTTGACCCTACCCTGACTCGAAGATTACGAAGCCGTTATCTGCGCGGACGGGGCGGCATCAGACGTGGATTTCGAATTTGTCATCTGCCGGTCAGCGCCGCGCGCAGGTGCGTTACCGAGAATGCTCATGTCAGGCAGCCGCCGCCGCGGCCATGCTGCCGGCGGCGCATCGACGATGCGCGCGTGTCGAATCCGTCGGGAGCGTGTCGTGATGAAACCCGTATGCATTGCCGAGATCGCGGTTTCGCCCGCGTCCACGACCGTCGCGCCGGCCGTGGTGGCGCACGCGAGGCATCGCGCCGTCGGCGCGGCGAATGCCTCCGCCGTCATGTGCTCTTCAATGTCCGGCTTCCTTCACGGACAGGCGGTTGACCACCGACTTCGCCGGCGCGGCGGCCTGCGCCGCAGTTTGCGCGAGCTCGATCTGTGCCTGGTCGGGAACAGTGCCGTCGAGCGTGATCGTGTCCGCACGCGCGACGACGCGAATGTCCGACGTCGCGAGGCCGCGTGTCGACGTCAGCGCCTTGCGCACCTGCGTTTCAGTGTGCCAGTTTGCGCGGCGAAGCTGCTTCTTGCCGGGTGTCGATACGGCGGATGCCGAAGCGGGGGCCGCAGTTTGCGCGACTGCGGCGGTCGCCACTGTGAACAGCGGGATGAGTGCCAAGACGGCGAGCTTGATGGGGCGCATGTTTTCCTCTCGTTGAACGTGGCGCCGAGCCGCGCGTCGACGCCCGGCCCGTGCGTGTGTGGACATCCCCGCTCGCGACGCACCGGTGCGATCGCGGCGCGAGCGGGCCGCCGGCGCGGTCAGGCGCGAGACGGCGCCGGCGTCGCGTGGCGCATCGATATCGTCGTCGTTCGGGTAACCGGAGTATCGGCTCCGCGCTCCGGTCAGGATTGCCGGAACGCACGCCGGCTTGTCCACTGGCACGGTGCGGGCGCGCCGTACCCGCGCGTGGCGCGCACCGTCCGGTCGCGGTCGTGCATATCGGAAAGCCAGCGTTCGCCGTTGCGGGTGGAATGCGCGCTTGCCGGGCGGCGGGACGGTTTCGACGTTCGTCGCCATCGCGCCACCCGATCGCATCGCCGGACTATACGAAGGTATGAAGGCGTTCGCCGGATCGATGCCCCGTTCGATCGGCGCCATGCCGGCGTGCGGCGGCGCCATGCGGGCGGCACGCCGCGCCATGCGGGCGAAACCGCCGGAAGGTGTCCGCATCGCGGCATTAAACCTTGATATGACGCGACCCATCGATTGCCGCTTTCGCGCATCCCTATGTACGGCTGGCCCGCGCGGTACCGATTCGCTACCGTTGAGTCGACGCGGCGCACCGCTGCCGATCATCGTCTTACGATCTTTTCCGGATAACCATCATGATGATTTCCTTGCCGAATCTCCCGGGTTCCGTCGACGGCGTCGACGCGTGCGGCCGGCTGCCGGCCGCGCACGATCCGATCAACGTCGAGCGCGCGTGGCGCGAACCCGGCGCCGCGCCGCAGGCCGACATGGCGCTCTCGCGGTGGACACGACAGGACGCGACGTCCGTCGCCGTGTCGCACGACGGTAGCGATCGATGGCACTGCATCGGCATCAGCCTCAAATGCACGTCGCTGACGTTCACGCACGCGGGGCGTGTGCTCGTCGACGGACGCGTGACCGCGGGCGCCGCGCAGGTCACCGCGCCGGGCGTGCACTGCCAGGCGGACTTCCACGGCGCGAGCGACGTGCTGCACCTGTTCGCGTCGCAGCGCGTGCTTGCCGAATGCTACGAAGACCTGTTCGGCCGGCCGCCGTCGGGCGATGTCGTCATCGACGACCCGCGCCTGATCCGCGACCCGGCCCTCGAGCGGCTCGGCCAGGCGCTCGCGGTGTCGCATACGCGTGACGGCGTGCTCGGCAAGGTGTTTGCCGACGGCGTCAGCCTCGCGATCGTGTCGCGCGTCATCGCCCGACACTTCTCGGTGCCGCAACGCGATGCGCGACGGACGGCCGAGCTGCCGTCGTGGCGGATGCGGCGCGTGGTCGAGTACGTGGAAGCGCATCTCGCCGATTCGATCGGCCTCGCCGACATGGCGAAAAGCGCCGGTCTCACGCGCATGCACTTTGCCGCGCAGTTCCGTCACGCGACGGGGCTGCGTCCGCACGAATACCTGATGCGCCGCCGGATCGAGCGCGCGCAGCAGCTGCTGCTGGAATCGCGCCACAACGTGCTCGACGTGGCGTTGAGCACCGGCTTTCGCTCGCAGGCGCACTTCACGACCGTGTTCAAGCGCTTCGTCGGTCAAACGCCTTGCTGCTGGAGGACGAGCGTCCATGAACAACGGTGAGCGGATCAGCGCGTTCCTCGCGATCAGCGAGCGGTTTCTGTGCGGCGCCGCGCGCGCGCATGACGATACGCCGCGGTGGCGGCAACCGACGCCGGCGCCGACGCGCGACACGATCGCGTCGTGCGTAGTCTGCACGGGCGGCAGCGCGGGGCACGCAGCGGGCTGGCACGCAACGATGCCGGTGTGCGACGCGCGGCAGGAAAGGGCGATGGGTTCATGCAACGGAGAGGAGCGGTGATGGAACTTCGAACGAACGCGCCGGACGTCGATCCGTGGACGCAGACCCTCGGCCTGCTTACGCAACTGTGTGCGCCGCGCGACGTGCGTGCGTCCGCACGGCCACGCGAAGCGCGTCGCACGCGCGCGGGCGCCGACGCGAGGAACAAGCCGCATGCGATATCCGAACGGCGAGCGGTCGCGATCAGTGTCGTCGAGCGCCATAGCGCGACGACCGTGTCGATCGCATGGCGCGATGCGACGCGGTGCTCGTATGGCGATCAGGTCTGGCAGACGGCGCGCGCGCGCGTCGGCGGCGTGTGCGCGGTGAGCGGGTGTCGGATCGAGCCAGGCGATCCGGTTTACCGGCCGCGGCCAACGCGTCCGGTACCGATCAATGCCGGCGCGATGATTCTTGCATCGATGCTGGAACAGATCGAGGAAACGGCGTGAGTGTACGCGCGTGCAGTCCATCGTAAGGGCGCGCGCACCGGTGCGGTGCGCGCGTCGCTCGCATCGCGGCCGCACATATCGCGCTAAGTCCAGCATTTCGCATCGTTGATCTCGTGCCGGTAACCGCGAACGCGGTCGGCATGATCGAGCCGCTTGGCGACGTGCGCTCGACGAGTCGCGGCGGGATGATCCGCGGCGTTCCGTGCGGGCAGACGCGCGGGCAAGCGCGCGGACGCGTGCGTGGCATGCGATTCCGCAGCGACGAATGTGCCGCCGATCGCGATGCGCTCGAGCGGCAATTCCGTATCCGAGCCGACTACTTCGATCGTATCGACGAACCGTGGCGACTGGGCCGCCCCGACGATGCAGGCGGCAAGTGCTACGGCGCTCGACAGGCACAGTGCTTTCAACGATCGGATGACGAGCGGGTTCATGAAGGCTCCTTATCGAACGACGGCAGGCGGCGCGAAAGACGCCGACCGGGCAACGTGCACTCGTGCGTGTCGGCGTAGGATCCGGTAGGCCGGTCGCAGCCCGCCGCGATGCGCGCGTGGCCGCTGGGCGGACACGCGCGCTCGCCCAGCGCGCCTTAGCACATTCCCCCGTTCGCTCGCACGATCTGGCCGTTGATCCAACCGCCCTGCGGGCTCGCGAGGAATGCGACGACTGCCGAGATGTCCTCCGGCTGTCCGAGCCGTTCCATCGGATTCATCTTCTCCATGCGCTCGATGAGTTCCGGGCTCTTGCCGGCGAGGAACAACTCGGTGGCCACCGGCCCCGGCGCGACCGCGTTGACGCTGATGCGACGGCCGCGCAGTTCCTGTGCGAGAACCTGCGTGAGCCCTTCGACCGCGCACTTCGTCGCGATGTACACCGCATAGGTCGGCAGACGCACGCCGGTCACGCTGGTCGTCAGGTTCATGATCCGGCCGCCGTCGCGCACGCGGCGCGCGGCTTCGCGGCACACGTTGAACGCGCCCTTGAAGTTGATGGCGACCGACCGGTCGAAGGTTGCGTCGTCGAATTCGGCGATCCGTGCCTGAAGCATGACGCCGGCGCTGTTGACCACGACGTCGACACCGCCAAACGCCTTTTCGGCCGCATCGAACATCGCGATGGTGGCCGCCGGATCGGCGACGTCGGCCTTGACGAGCAACGCGTCGCCGCCCGCCTGGCGGATGCGCGCGACAACTTCTTCCGCTGATGCCGCATTGCTCGCATAGTTGACGACGACCTTGAACCCGTCGTGCGCGAGGCGAACCGCGATATCGGCGCCGATGCCGCGCGACGAACCGGTGACGAGGGCGATCTTGCCGGACGATTGAGACATGTGAACTCCTTCGATGAGTGCCGGGCGGCCGCGGACGCGACGCGTCGCGCGGCCGAACCGGACGAGTGGATGATCGGGTACGGGTGCAACGGTGCGCGATACGCTCAATCCGGCGTCGGGACGCGCGGCGACAGAAGATCGGACAGGCCGACGCGATGCAGCATCTCCGCGCGCAGCCGGTCGAGCACCGCGAAGCCGACGTTCGCGCCGTCTTCGGTCGGATCGACGTGTACGCGGAACGGCCGCTTGCCGGCAGGCGCCGCGACGACGCTCACGATCGCATCGGCGACGAGGCTCGCGTGCGCGTCCGCCGGCACGATCGCGGCGAACGCTTCCTGCACTTCGCGGCCGAAGTCCGCATAGGGGCCGGCGTCATATTCGGCCGCACGCGCAGTGTCGGTCGGCGCACTCGCGTGCGCGAAATGGTTCGTGCCCTGCGTGAATGCACCGGGTACGACGATCGACGTTTCGATGCCCCAGCGCGACAGTTCGCGCGCGTACAGCACGGCGATCGCGTCCATCGCGGCTTTCGCGCCGAAATACGGCGCGAGATATGGCGGCGTACCGCCGGCGGCGCTGCTGCTCGATACCCAGATCAGCAGCCCCTCGTGCCGGCCGCGCAGGTGCGGCAGCACGGCGCGGTTCACGCGCTGGGTGCTGAGCACGTTGATGTCGTACAGCTGCGCGTACTGCTCCGGCGTGAACGCTTCGGCCGGCCCGAACGCCATGTGGCCGGCATTGTGGATCAGCACGTCGATGCGGCCGGCTTGCTCGATCACCTGCGCGACAGCGCGATCGATCGATGCGTCCGACTGTACGTCGAGTTCGAGCGGGCGCAGGTCCACGCGTGCGTCGTGTGCGAGCGTGCGCATCTGTTCGAGCACCGGCGCGTTGCGCCCGCCGATGTCGCGCATCGACGCGTAGACGGTGTGACCGGCGCGCGCGAGCGCCTCGGCGGTCAGCCTGCCGAAGCCGCTGGATGCGCCGGTGACGAGTATGACTTTGCTCATGATGGATGCCCTCCGTAGGCGGTGAACGTCGTGTTGCGGAATGCTATGCGTCGCGGCCGACTGCCCAACGCTGCTCGATGCGTCCGAGCTTCCAGATCGCTATCGAGACGGCCCAGGTCGCGACGAACAGGCCGACGATCGCGAAGCCGAGATCGTTCAGATCGAGCGCCGCGAGCCAAGTGCCGGCCACGCCGTGCGTGCCCAACGCGCGGTTGAGCAGGCCGAGCACCTCCACGGTGCCGATGACGAGCGCGACGCTAATCGAAAGACCGGTGACGACGAGGTTGTAGTAGATCTTGCGAACGGGCTGCGCGAGCGCCCAGCTGTACGCGACGTGCATGAACGAACCGTCGATCGTGTCGAACAGCAGCATGCCGGCCGCGAACAGCACGGGCAGGCAGAGGATCGCGTACCACGGCAGACCGGACGCGGCTCCGGAGCCGGTCAGCACCAGCAGCGCGATTTCCGTGGCCGTATCGAAGCCGAGCCCGAACAGCAGTCCAACGAAGTACATCTGGGGCGGCTTGCGCACGATGCGCATCAGCGGCGCGAGCACGCGCGCGACGAGACCACGCGAAGCAAGGTGTCGCTCGAGCTGCAATTCGTCGTAGCGGCCCGTGCGCATCGCGCGAAAGGCCGCATACAGGTCATGGAACGCCGCAACGTTCAGCGCCGCGATCGCATAGAGGAAGACACTCGACACGATCGCGCCCAGCACGCTGGTCACCCCGCGCAGCGTCGACCCGGCGTCGACGATGTGCGCAGACAGCGAGCGCATGCCGAGCGAGACGAGCACGGCGAGCCCGAATACGACGCTCGAGTGACCGAACGAAAACCAGAAGCCGACGCTCGCCGAGCGCTGGCCTTCGCCGAGCAGCTTGCGCGTGGTGTTGTCGATCGCGGCGATGTGGTCCGCATCGAACGCATGGCGCATGCCGAGCGAATACGCGGTGATGCCCGCGCCGATTCCGAACGCGCGGGAACCGACGCTCAGATGCTGCGGGACGATCAGCGCGATCAGCGTACCCCAGCCGACGACGTGCAACAGCACGATGAACGCGACGATCGCGATCGCGGCAGGACTGAGCGACGTGACGCGATGTCGGCCGGCCCTGGCTGCGCCGGGTAGCGGGAGGTGTCGACGTGCATGCATGGCAGCCTCGAAAAAAGGTGAGAGGGCGCACCCGGCGCGCGCGGACGCCGGGTACCGGAGACGCCGGACCGGCGTCAGGCCTTCGGAACGTACGGGAACGTGGGCGACGGCTTCGACGTGACCGACTCCTTGCCGATGCCGAGCCGGATCGGCGTGTTCGAAGCGATCGTGAACATCACGTCCGGCGCGTTGTCGGTAAGCGATCGCCCGTTCCACTCGACCATGCCGAACACGGCGGGCGTGCCGATCGTGTACGGCAGGATGTTCGGCAGGAATCGATGCGCGACGGCCGTTGCGTAGCCGATCGGATCTTCGGCGGTGCCGTTCGCGCGCACCGCGCCGGCCACCGATGCAATCACCGTTTCGCCGTACGTGGCGAAGTCGTCGGCGGGGCGGCCCGCATTCAGCCGGTCGCCGAGGTCCTCGTTGTATTGCGTGAAGAGCGGATGAATCATCGGCAGCCCGACGCGATTGATCGATCGCCAGCCGCCCGCGTCCGTCGCGAGCGTCGCCACCGCCCATACGCCGACCTTGCGGTTCGCGCTGGCATTCGTGACAAGCTCGGCGTCGGGCACTTCGAGCACGATCGAGTACACGGTATGGCCCGCGAACAGGTTGCGCGCATCGCCCGGCTGCCACGTGCCGAGGTCGAGCGGCGTACCGTCCTGGAACGCATGGCCGACCGCATGCAGCACGTCGGGTTCGATCCAGAACGGATCGCCTGCCTTGCCGGCCCATACGCGCGTACCGGACGGCGCAGTGACTACTTCGTCGGTGCTGCCGCGCACCACGAGTTCGCCGTCAGCATGCGGATCGGTGGCCGCCGCACCTGCGATGCGGCGCAGCTCGAAGCGCTGGCGCCCGTGCGCATCGCGCGCGTCGAAGCAGATCCGGTACGTGAGCTCTTCGAGCGCATCGCCATTCAGATCGAGCTTGAATTCGTAGAATCCTTCCGGGTGATAGCCGGGCGTCGGCACGTCGCCCGCGATCGAGTGGCAGACGTTGATCGCGAGTACCGTTCCCGTGTCCCCGCGAAAGCAGTAGAGGTCGGTGATGTCGAGGCGAATGTCCTGCCGCGCGAGCGGGGAGTCGAGATGATGTGACATGGTTCGATCCTGTCCGAAGTGGGGCTGCGGGTTGGGAGACGTGCCGTCTCGCGTATCGCGCGATACGCGCCGGCACGGTCTTCGACGCTTTTCAGCGGGACGTCGGACGCTTCGATCGAAGATGCGTCGGACGACAGGCGGATTCTGGAAGGGAGCAGGGATGGGCGCTGTCGGCAAACGGCGGGCAATTGCGGAATCGCACGACGGCGACGTGGCGGCAGCCGCCGCCGGAAGCGGCGCTCAGCGTCGAACGGCGGATGTTCGCGCGTCGGTTGCGTGAACGACGGCAAGCGCGACCAGCGTGACGGCGGCCGATACGAACACGTATGCGCCGGCCGCGACGTGCGTGCCGGCCCATGCGTTCACGGACGCGACGACGAACGGCGCGGTGCCGCCGAACAGCGCAACGCCGGTCGCGTAGACCACGGACAGGGCGGCTGCCCGGCCGCGCGCGGGGAACATGTCGAGGATCGCGACGATGCTCGGCGCGCCGGCGAGTGCCGACAGCCCGGCGAACAGCGCGACCACGCCGAGCAGCGCGAGTGGATGCGCATGGACGGCCGCGAAGTGGAATGCCGGGAGGACGACGGCCATCGTCAGCGCGCGGGCCAGCACGATGGTGCGGATGCGGCCGATGCGATCGGCAAGACGGCCGCCCGCGATCGACAACGCGAACGTCACCGCGCCGACGGCCGCGGTCGTCACGAACGATGCATACGCGGACGGCGGCGGGCCGGCGACGCCGAACGTCGTCGTATAGGTGGCGACGTACGTTGGCACCGTGCCGCCGAAAATCAGTGCGATCGCAAACAGCCATCGGCCGCGATGCTGCAGGAGCAGCCCGCCGAACGCGGTCGTTGCGGTGCGCCGTTCCCACGTCTCGTCGATATGGCGGCGCAGGTAGATTTGCACGGGAATCAGCGCGGTCGCGAGCGCGAACGGCACGCGCCATCCCCAGTGCTCGATCTGCGCGACGCTCAGCGTCGCGTGCAGCGCGATCCCGCAGGCGCCGGCGGCGGCCAGAGCGAGCCCCTGTCCGGCCATCAGCCAGCCCGCGTACGTGCATTTGCGCTCGGGCGGGCACCGCTCGATCAGCAGCGCGCCGGACGCGCCCATCTCGCCGCCCACCGCAATGCCCTGCAGGATCCGGCACAGCAGCACGGCGATCGGCGCGGCGATGCCGAGCGTCGCGTAGCCCGGAATTACGGCGAGCCCGAACGAGCCGACCGTCACGAGCGCAGCGCTCAGCAGCAGCGCCGGCTTGCGTCCGGCGGCATCCGCATGGACGCCGATCGCAATCGCGCCAAGCGGCCGCGACAGGAATCCGGCGGCGAAAGTGCCGAGCGACAGGAGCGGGCCGTAGGCGCCGACGACGTGAGGGAAGAACGTACGCGTGATGAACGCCGCATAAACGGCATACGAGAAATAGTCAAAGAATTCGAGCGCGTTCGCCGCGACGACCGTCGCGAGGATCCGGTGCTCGGATGCACGCCGCTGCGCAGCGGCGGTGCCCGCGCGCGCAGCGCCGGCGGGTGGTTTCGCGCGGTGCCGGCTCAATCGTCGGCCCGGCCGGGAGCCGGTCCGGCACCGTCGGGCGCGCCGCGGCGTTCGCTTTGCGCGGCCGCCGCGTGCGCAGACGAAGGCAGCGTGAAGCAGATCCGCGTGCCGTGCGGGCCAGTATCGCCGATCCAGATCGTGCCGCCGTGCGCTTCGACAATCGATTTCGAAATCGGGAGGCCCATTCCCATGCCGTCGCGCTTGGTGCTGGAAAACGGTTGAAAGATCGCTTCGTGCGGCGCGCCCGAGATCCCGCAGCCGTTGTCGACGACTTCGAACAGCGTGTGCGTGTCATCGTAGCGGCCCGCTCGCACGCGCAACAGCGGCTTGCGCGCATCGGCGGGTGCCGCGTCGATCGCGTGAATGCCATTGATGAGCAGGTTCGTCAGCACTTGCTGGAGTTGAATCCGGTCCGCATGCGCCGTCGCGCCGGCGGCGACTTCGGCGGCGAGCGTGATCGCATGCGCGCTTGCTTCCGACGCGACCAACTGCACCGCGGAGGCCACGACCTCTGCGCAGTCGAGTTCGATCGCCTCCACCGGCGCACCGGCCAGGAACCCGCGCAGCCGCCGGCAGATGTTCGCCATGTCGTCCGTCCACCGCGATGCGTGGCGAAAGGCGGTGGTGGCCTCGGCGACGTCCGGCTCGGTGCGGTCCAGCCACCGGACGGCCGCGTCGAGCGCCGTGCGGATCGCACCGAGCGGCTGGCCGATCTCGTGCGTGATCGACGCGACGAGCTGTCCCATCATCGACGCCCGGGCCGTGCGCGCGAGTTGCGCACGCAGCGCGTCGAGCCGTTCGCCGTTCTCCTTGTACTCGGTGACGTCGAATGCGTAGAAATGAAGTCGGCGATATTTGTCGTCTTCGGCCGGCAGCGAGCAGCGCCAGACGATCGGCACTTTCCTGCCGGTCAACGTGGAGAGCGTACGTTCTCCCTGGCACGCCGAACGGCCTTCGAACATCGCGTGCAGGACCTGCGAATTGCTGATCCGGCTGGCTGGCAGCAGTTGTCCGGCCGCGGCGAAAAACGCGTCCTTCGATGTCGCCTCGAACAGCGACAGCGTCGCGTCGTTCGCATCGACGAACGCATGCAGCCGACGAACTTCGTCGATGACGTCGGGATGCGCGTCGAGGTAGGCCTCGAGATCCGTCACGCCGCGAGCCTTCAGCGTATCGATCCAGCGTTTGATGCCGAACCAGTCTTCGATCAGGATCGGGATCGGCGCGCAGCGGAACAGCGCGTCGTCGCCTGCGCGCGTATCCCGATCGTGCATCGTGTCAGCCGCTGCGTGAGGTTCGTTCATTGTGGGATGCCACGTTGGCCGTGCGTCCGGGCGACGCCCCACGACACGGGGCACCATCTCGCCGAAAAATGCGCGCCGATTATACACAGACAAAATGGCCGGATTGCCGCTCGAAGCCGCACCGGTCGATCGCGACACGCCCGATGTCGCCGTCGTGCGGAACGGAAATGCAGCATGCGTCCGGAAATCCGGTCGGTCACGCGATGACGAGAATGGCGCGGATGCACGGCGGCGCGATCGGCAAAGGGCCAGCGCGCGCCGTGCGACACCGCCGCATGCCCGCAATGGCGGGCGATAGCGGCATTCTCGAAGGAGCATGAAAATGGCAAAGCTCGTACTGAAAGACGGCACTGAACTGTTTTACAAGGACTGGGGCACGGGCCAGCCCGTGGTGTTCTCGCACGGTTGGCCGTTGAATGCCGACGCGTGGGACGCGCAGATGATGTATCTCGCCGAGCGCGGCTTTCGCGCGATCGCGCACGACCGCCGCGGACACGGTCGCTCGAGCCAGCCGTGGAACGGGAACGATATGTCGCGTTACGCCGACGACCTGGCCGAACTGATCGAGTCGCTCGACCTGAAGGACGCGGTGCTCGTCGGTCACTCCACCGGCGGCGGCGAAGTGGCGCGTTACATCGGCCGGCACGGCACGCAGCGCGTCGCGAAGGTGGTGCTGATCGCCGCCGTGCCGCCGCTGATGTTGAAGACTGCCGCGAACCCCGGCGGGTTGCCGCTGTCGGTATTCGACGATATCCGCAGCGGGGTCGCCGGGAACCGCTCGCAGTTCTTCAAGGATCTTGCGGTGCCGTTCTACGGCTTCAATCGCGACGGTGCGAAGCCTTCGCAAGGCACGGTGGATGCATTCTGGTATGCCGGCATGCAGTGCTCCATCAAGGGCGCATACGACTGCATCAAGGCCTTCTCCGAAACGGACTTTACCGACGACCTGCGCCGCATCGACGTGCCGACGCTCGTCCTGCAGGGCGACGACGACCAGATCGTGCCGCTCGACGATTCGGGAAGGCTGTCGGCCGAGATCGTTCGCGACGCGCGACTGACGATCTATCCCGGCGCGCCGCACGGGCTGTGCACGACGCATGCCGATCGCGTGAACGCGGATCTGCTCGCATTCATCCGCGCGTGAATCGCCGTCCCGCCTCGCGCGCGCAGGCTCGGCGCGCGGGCGGGCGGCGCGGTTCAGCTGCCGAAGTACGGATTGCAGAAGCTGGCCGGTGCGACGCAACTCCCGCCGTTCGCGACAGTGCGTGCGGCGCGGGTTCCGGCCGCGCTGCGGCCCCAGTCGGGCGCGCCGCCGTATCCCTGCGCGAGCGCCTGCCGTGTGCCGTCCGCAGCGATTTTCGCTTCGGCGGCCTGGATGTCGGCCGGATAGTCGGCATTGGCGCCGCGCGACGGCAGATAGCCCGCCTGCTCGACGCGAGCCAGGTCCGCGCGTACCTGCGCGCGCGTGATTGGTGCGGCGGTTTGCGCGAAACCGGCGGCGGGGATCAGCGCGCATGCGCTCAGAATAAGTGAGACGGCGATGTTCTTCATGATGACGCTCCTTCGGATATCAGCGGGGACGGTGGCGATGCGTGCAAGCACACCGGTGACGACCGGTGCTGCGTGGAGCTCGGTCGATGCGGCGGCCCGGGGGTACGCCCGGCGTGCAGGATCGCCGCGACTGGAGTGGCGACGATGGCGTGCCGGCTGTCGATCGTTGATCGACGCCTGGAATATAGAGAGCGCGCGTCGCGCGTCGTTGAGCGAACGCACGCAAGACTGCGAATTCGCCGGATCGCGAGCAGCGCCCGCCCGTCGCGCCGCGGTGCGACGGCGGTTGCCGGTCCGGCCGTCGGCCCATGGCGGCCGGGAAGGGGCGGCGACTATACGTACATATGATTTCCGCGGACCGCCGACTTCTCTAATATGACTGTGGTTGGGGCGGCCGGTAGCGGGCTGCCCGTCGTACGATTTCGGCCGAGGGCCCGAGGTTTGCAGAAAAATCCGATCGTTTCGATTATCGACGATGACGAATCCGTTCGCGTCGCCACGTCGAGCCTGGTGCGTTCCCTTGGCTGGACGGCCCGCCTCTATGCGTCCGCGGAACAGTTTCTCGCAGCGGGCGGCCTCGCGGACGTCTGCTGTATCGTCTCGGACGTCCAGATGCCCGGCATTTCCGGTCTGGAAATGTATCGTCGTCTCGTCGACGGCGGCATCGCGCTGCCGGTCATTTTCATTTCCGCGTTTGCGTCGGATTCGGTCCGGCGGCAAGCAATCGACATGGGCGCCATCTGCGTACTCGGCAAACCGGTGGACTCGGCGGAAATGGCGCGTCATCTGGAATCGGTGAAGGCCGGCGGGACCGATGCGGCACGCTGATCCGCTTTTCCGTTTGTTCTCGCGGCGTGCCGCACGATGGCGATGATGCTCAACCAAAGCACGATCAAGCTCTGGCGCGAGGACTCGCGCGTGTTGTATACGCTGGCCGGCGCGCTGGCCGCTGCGGTCTTCGTCATCGACCTGACGCCGCTCGACATCGCGATCGCGGTGCTGTACGTGGCCGTCGTGCTGCTCGCCGCATCGGCCGGCTCGCGTCGCGCGACTTCAATGACCGCCTGCACGTGCATCTCGCTCACGTTGCTCGCGCTCGCGCTATCGCACGACGAACGCTATTCTGCCGGCGCGCTCGCGCGCTGCGGGGTGAGCCTGCTCGCGATCGTCACCACGGCATTCCTCGCGTTGCGCAATCTGTCGAACACCGCGACACTGCGCGAGCGGCTGCAACTGCTCGACCTGACCCACGACGCGATCGTCGTCTATGACCTGCAGGACAGGATCGCATTCTGGAATCAAGGCGCAGAGGCGCTGTACGGATGGACGGCGCAGCAGGCGATCGGTCAGCCGGTTCACGAGCTGACGCAGACGCGAGCATCGGTGCCGCTCGAGGACATTCACCGCATTGTGCTGACGTCCGGGCAGTGGCGGGGCGAACTGCAGCGCGTGCGCCGCGACGGCGAGACGGTGATGATTTCCAGCCGGCTCGCGTTGTGGCGCGATGCCGGCGGCAAGCCGGTCGCGATCCTCGCGACCAACAACGACATTACCGACCGCAAGCGCATGGAAGGCGAGCTGCTGCGTCAACAGAGCGAACTGCGCGCGATGATCGACGCGATACCGGGAATGGTGTGGAATTCGGGCAGCGACGGCAAGATCGGTTACGTGAACCGGCGCTGGGCCGAGTTCGGTGTGTCGGTGGCCGAGAACGGCGAAGACATCTGGCGCGCCGTCGTCCATCCCGACGACTTCGATACGATGCACGTCGCGTGGCGGCATGCGGTTGCGACAGGGGCGCCGTTCGAGAGCGTCGCGCGTATCCGGCGTCGGGACGGCGTCTACCGATGGGTGCACATCGGCGCCGAGCCGCTTCGGGATGACGGTGGGCGCGTCGTGCGCTGGTACGGCGTGAATACCGATATCGAGGCGCGCAAGCAGGCCGAGCATGCGTTGAGCCGCAGCGAGGCGCTGCTGTCGGACGCGCAGCGCCTCAGCCATACCGGAAGCATCGCGATGCGGGTGCCGGAGGGCGCGATGTGGTGGTCCGACGAAACCTACCGGATCTTCGAGCTGACGCGCGATACGACGCCGAGCATCGAATGGATTACCGGCCGCACCCACCCGGACGACGTGTTGCGAGTGACCAACGCGTGGCGCCGGCTGATGGCCGGCGAACCGTATCTCGATATCCAGTTCCGGCTGATGATGCCCGATTCCCGCGTCAAGCACGTTCATTACGTCGCGCATCTAATGCCGCACCCGGCCGATGCCGAATACGTCGGCGCGTTGATGGACGTGACCGAACGTGTTGTCGCGCAGGACGCGCTTGACCGATCCACCGCCGAGCTCGCGCACGCGACGCGGGTCACGATGCTGGGCGAGCTGGCCGCGTCGATCGCGCATGAAGTTACGCAGCCACTCGCCGCGATCGTGACGGCAGGCGACGCGGCGCTGCGCTGGATCGACCGCCCTGAGCCCGACCTGCGCGAGGTGCAGCAATCGGTCGGACAGATGATCCGCGACGCCAAGCGGGCGTCGGACGTAATCCGGCAGATTCGCGCGATGGCGCGTAAGCGCGCGCCCGAGCAGACGTCGCTCGATCTGAACGTCGTTGTGCGAGAATCGCTCGAACTCGTGCGCCGCGAGCTTGACAGCCAGCGGGTCGACGTCGAAGCCGACTATTCGGCAACACCGCAGCGCGTGCGCGGCGACCGCGTGCAACTGCAGCAGGTCGTCATCAATCTAGTGATGAATGCAGTGCAGGCGATGTCGGCCGTCGCGCCCGGCGCGCGCCGTTTGCGGATTCGCACGCACACGTGCGACGACGGGCAGGCTCAGGTCGTCGTGGAGGACAGTGGCACCGGGATCCGGCATGCCGATTTCGACCGTCTGTTCAGCGCGTTCTTCACGACCAGGGGGGATGGCATGGGAATGGGGCTGTCGATCTGCCGATCGATCGTGGAAGCGCACGGCGGGCGCATCTGGGCCGACCTGCGCGAGTGTCCGGGTGCGGTCATGCAGTTCGTGTTGCCAATCGATGAGGAAATGTGTAATGAGCACTGACGCGCAAGATTCGCCCGAGCAGTCGATCGTCTACGTCGTCGACGACGATGAATCGATGCGCACGGCCATCGACATGCTGCTTCGGTCGGTGGGAATGCGCGTTCAGTTGTTTGCGTCCGCGCACGAATTTCTTGCGTTCGACAAACCCGACGTGCCGAGCTGCCTGATCCTCGATGTGCGCCTGAAAGGTCAGAGCGGTCTCGCGGTTCAGGAGCAGATCGCAGCCGCCGACCTGCGGCTGCCGATCATCTTCATGACCGCGTACGGCGACATAGCGATGTCGGTGAAGGCAATGAAGGCCGGCGCAATGGATTTCCTCGCGAAACCGTTCCGCGAACAGGACATGCTGGATGCCGTCTCCGCCGCGCTGGCACGCGACGAGCGATGCAAGAGCGCGCAGCGCGCGCTGGCCGATCTGCGTTCCCGATATGCAACGTTGTCGGCACGCGAGCGCGAAGTGATGGCATTCGTCGCGAGCGGACTGATGAACAAGCAGATTGCGGCCGAAATGAACCTCAGCGAAATCACCGTGAAGATCCATCGTGGGCAGGCGATGAAGAAGATGGACGCGCGCTCGCTGGCCGACTTCGTCAAAAAGGCCGAAGCGCTGGGCATCGCTCAATCCGACGACGCCACGCCGGGGACTCGCCGGACCTGAATCCGGGCGTCGCATCGCGACCGCCCCAAGCGGCCAGCAAAGGCGCGTCGCCGTTCGAATCGGCAACCGCGCTCGGGTCGCGAAAAAATCCCCCGATGCAACTGGGCATGATGGCTCCGCCTGCGAGAACGTTCGCTCGCGGCGTGCAGGTCGCGCACTGCGTATGGCGCAGCGAAAAGGCGCGACGCGTTATCCCATCACATCTGGAAATGCTAAGGAAATCAAATGAACATGCCACTCAGGAAGATGCTCATTGTCGCGGCCATCGCCGCGTGTGCGACGCTCGGCGTCGCGACGCCGTCCTACGCCGCGTCACCGGCGGATCCTGCGACGGACGAGCACATCGATCCGCAGATTCGATCGTTTCTCGTCGCGCTCAACAAGGACAGCAGCCCGTTCTGGGAACTGCCGCAGCCGAAGCCGCAGGAGATCCTGACGCATCTTCAAAATCAGACGCCGGTCGACATGTCTGGCATTACGACCACCGAGCGGACGATTACCCAGGACGGGCGCACGGTGAAGCTCTACATCGTGAAGCCGACTCACGTCGAAGGTAAGCCGGGCGTGCTACTGTTCATCCACGGGGGCGTGTGGATCGTCGGCAACTTCGCGAATCACCAGCGCCTCGTGCGCGACCTCGTGGTCGGCTCGGGGCAGGTCGCCGTGTTCGTCGAATATACGCCGCTGCCGCAGGCGAAATTCCCGACGCAGCTCGAGGAATCATATGCGGCGCTGAAGTGGGCCGCCGCCAACGCAAGCCAGTTCGGCGCCGACGGCTCCCGGATTGCGGTGGCAGGCAATTCGGTCGGCGGAAACATGGCTGCGGCGCTGACGTTGATGGCCAAGGATCGCAACGGTCCGAAGATCAGCTACCAGGCACTGCTGATTCCGGCGACTGACGCCAGCGTCGATACCGATTCGTATCGCATGTATGCGAAGGGGCGATTCCTTGCCCGTGACTTCATGAAGTATGGCTGGGATCTGTACGCGCCCGATGCGAAGACGCGCGAGAACCCGTACGTGTCACCGCTGCGTGCAAGCAACGATGAACTGAAGGGGCTTCCGCCCGCGCTCGTGGTGACCGCGGAGAACGATCCGCTGCGGGACGAGGGTGAGGCGTATGCACGCAAGTTGAAAGACGCAGGCGTGAGCGTCGCGGCCGTCCGCTACAACGGCACGATTCACGACTTCGTCCTTTTAAACGCGCTGCGTCAAGTGCCGTCGACCGAGGCGGCGCTCGAGCAGATCAGTAGCGGCATTCGCGAGCACATTGGGCAGTAACCTTGCAACAACGGCCGCGAGCGTGGCCGGCTGCGGCGTTGGCCGGCCCCGCTGTGCGCTTTACGTCAGGTTGTACGATGCGGCGCCGGTGCCGGCGAGCTTGCCGCCATCGGCGATCAGATATTCCGGACGGATCGGCCTGCCTTCGAGAAAGCATTGCAGGATTTCGAGCGTGCCGGCGGCATAGCGCGCTTGCGCGGACAACGACGTGCCCGAAATGTGAGGCGTCATCGCCGAGTTCGGCATCCGGCGCCACGGATGATCGGCCGCGGCCGGCTGTGGAAACCACACGTCGCCGCCATAGCCGGCGAGGCGTCCGGATTCGAGCGCGCGCACGACCGCGCCCGTGTCGCACAGCTTGCCGCGCGCCGTGTTGATCAGGTATGCGCCTGGCTTGACGTGACGGAACATCTCGTCATCGAACATATGTTCAGTCGACGGATACAGCGGGCATTGCAGATTGATCACGTCGCAGACCTGCACTAGCGATTGCGGGGTGGGATGGTAGACGAGACCGAGTTCGTGTTCGAGATCGGACGAGAGACGATGGCGGCTCGAGTAGTGCAGATGCACGTCAAACGGTCTCAGTCGGCGCAGGACTGCGAGACCGATGCGTCCCGCACCGATCGTCCCGAAGTGCATCCCTTCGAGGTCGTAGCTGCGGCTTACGCAATCGGCGATGTTCCAGCCGCCGTTCACCGCGAAGCGGTGAGCCGGAAGAAAGTTGCGGACGAGGGCGAGCACGGTCATGACGACGTGCTCGGCCACGCTGATGCTGTTCGAGAAAGTTTCCTCCGCAACGACGATACCGCGCTCCGTCGCCGCCTGAAGATCCACATGGTCCGATCCGATGCCCGCGGTCAGTGCGAGCTTCAGATTTTTCGCTTTCGCAATCCGCTCGCGCGTCAGGTACGCGGGCCAGAACGGCTGCGAAATGACCACGTCCGCGTCGAGCAAGTGCTGCTCGAATACGGAGTCCGGCCCGTCCTTGTCGCTCGTCACGATCAACTCGTGGCCATGCGCTTCCAGATACGGCCGCAGGCCGAGTTCACCCGACACGCATCCGACCAGCTCGCCCGGCGTAAACCCGGGGCTACCTTGCGGGGATGGCACGCGTTGCCCGCCCGGATACGCGGTGATGACCGGTATGTCGTCTCGCACGGAATACGGCGGATAGCCGGTCGTCGGGTCGGGATACAACACACAAAGCACCTTCGCCATTCTTCTTCTCCTGGTTTTACGAATTCAATCGTCTGCGGAACGCGTTCTCGTCGCAGATTAGGAGAGGTGTTGAGGGCGTCGTTCTATCGGTGCACGGATCTTTGCCAAATCGCATGGGCCTGCATCGCAGTGCGCTCACGCGCGACGTTGCCGCCGTTGCACGGCGGTTGCCTGTAGAGCACTGTCAGACTCGCGCTGACGGAAGCGTGACGTGAAATGTCGTACCAGATGGTTCACGACAGCTCGCATGCAACTGGCCGCCGTGCGCGAGAACCACCGAATGAGCGATCGACAGGCCGATGCCCATCCCCGTATCCTTCGTCGTGAAGAAGGGCTCGAAGAGCCGTTCCATGTGGGCGTCCGATACGCCGGGTCCCGAATCCGTCACGCGAATTTCGACGCTGCGGCCTTCGATATTCGACGTCGAAATGACGAGGCTTCGGCGGCCCTCGTTGACTGCGTGCATCGCCTCGATCGCGTTGACGATCAGGTTGAGGATCACCTGCTGGAGCTGGACGCGATCGCCGACAACGAGCGGTGACGGTGATGCGAAGGTCGTGTCGATGCAGATGCCGTTCTTTTCCGCGTCGCGCCGCGTGACGAACAGGATGTCAAGAATCGCTGCGTTGACGTCTACCACCTCTTCGCGAACGGGCGATTTGCGGACGAAGTTGCGGATGCGGTCGATGACGTCGCCGGCGCGCAACGCGTCGCGGACGATCAGGTCCAGCGCCTTCGACGCCCGTTCAATGTTGGCTGGCCGGGCAGCCAGCCAACGCGCCGCGGCATCGGCATTCGCCGCCATCGCGGCAATCGGCTGCTTGACCTCGTGGCTGATCGTCGCGGTCAGCTGCCCGACGGCCGACACGCGGTTCGCATGCGCGAGTTCCTTCTGCATCTCGCGGAAGCGACTCTCGCTTTCGCGCGCACGTGCGTCGGCACGCTTGCTCTCGCTCAAGTCCAACACGAACGCGACGCCGTGCTGACCGGTCGACGAAAACATCGCCGCGCCGACCAGGACGGGTGCGCGACTACCGTCCTTGCGAAAATACTCCTTTTCGATCGGCGCAAGCACGCCGGTCGCCCGGAGTGCCGGCTCGTGGATCTGGAAATCCGCCTCGATCCATTCCGGCGGCGTCAGCGATCGCCAATTCAGCTGCCCGTGCTCCAGGTCCTCGCGGCTGTAGCCGATCAGGTCGAGGAGCGCGGAATTCGCTTCGACGATCGTTCCGTCGAGCGCATAAATGAAGATGCCGACGATGTTCGCATCGACGAGCCGGCGAATCCGCGCTTCGCGCTCGGACAGATCGCGATACAGCCGTGCGTTCTGCAGCGTGATCGCCACCTGCGACGCGAGCACGCCGAGCGCCGCGAGGCGCGCCGGTGCGAATACGCCGGTGGTGAGTCTGCTCTCGAGGTACAGCACACCGGTCAGTTCATCTCCGCGCACGAGCGGCATGCACAGCATCGATCGCACGCGCTCCGCGAGCGTATAGGGATCGGACGCGCAGACCGGCTCCTTCGACGCATCGGGGCTGGATATGGTCTCGCGGGTTCGCAGCACATAGTTGATCGTCGCAATCGGCAGGCGACGCGCATCGAGCGGCGAGCTTTCCTGCACGACGATCACCTCGTCGCCGTGAACCGTGGCGTCAGCGCGGATGCTTGCGTCGCCGTCGCCGGAGGCGAGGATCAGCAATCCGTGATCGGCGCCCGAGTGCGTGAGCGCGGCCTTCATGAACGTGTCGATCACCTTCTCCGGATCGATCTCCGACGAAACGCGCTGCGATACATCGATCAACATCGCGTAGTCGACTTCGCCGGCCGTTGACCGGATCGTTTCGCGGCGATCGTGGCTGCCTGTTTCGGCGCCAAGATGTGGACACGTCTCGTCGAGCTGGCGGACTTTCGCGTCCGCACCCCAGCGCATGTATCCGTTGCGGGCATTGCGCAAATATGCGTCGGCTATGATGTTGAAGCCTCGCGCGCGATAAAAGCGGGCAGCAAGTTCGCTCGCGATTGCTTCCTGGTGCGGAAATTCGCCCGCGCGGGCCGACTGGATTGCGTGCTCGTACAGATGTTCCGCATCGAGCGTGCGCGATTCGACGCGCGCACGCTCGGCACCGACCAGCGCCGCGCGGGTCTCGAAGTTCTCAGGGAACTGGCCGGCCAGCACGTCGATACGCGTCTGATGCGTGACGAAGCGCGCGAGCAGGCCTGCGCGTTCGTCGGCCGCGGCCTGGTCGATCGCGGCGGCCAGCGTGAGTGCCCCATACAAATGGAACTCCGCCTCCTCCAGGAACATCGACGACGTCCATATCAGCGACTCCGCACGCCGCAGCGATTCGAGCGCCGTTCCGTTATCGCCAAACAGATAGCTCGCCTGCATCTTGCGTATCCAGTACCAGCACTCGGCGATCGCGAGGCCCGGATTGGCGGCGAGATGCGATTCGAACGTGTGCTCGTCGAACTGTGCGTCATCCAACGATCCGGGCCGTCGCGTTTGTCCACGCAATGTGCGGACCAGAGCGAGCTGCGTCGACAGGATGTCGACGACGAGGCCATGTCGCGCGTTGCGTGCGAACGCCAGTCCACGTTCGGCCTCGTCGCCGACGGCCGGCAGCGGATCGCCGGCAAACAGGAAATTCGTGTTCAGGCACGTGAGTGAATACGACGCGTACAGCAGGTCGCCGGCCTTGTTCGCTGCGGCGAACACACGCCTCAGCGCATCCTCGGACAGCCGGACGTGCATCATCCAGCGCAACGTGAAGATGACGAACACCATGCAGGTGCTCGCATGGAACCGATGCTGTGCATTGAGTTCGGCAATCCGGTAGCCGGCCTTGCCGAACCGGATGCCGAGCTCGAAATCGCCAAAACGCGGTCCGGCGATCCGGCTCAACGTGCCGTACGCAACGCACGATGCTTCGCAGTTTCCGCTGATGAGGCTGATGTTGATGGCCTTGCATGTGATCAGCGAATTCAAATTGAAATCGGTAAAGCACGCAGCGGACAGCAGGCGCGTCAATACTTCGAGCGTAGTCAGCCCGACTGGATCGCGCATCGACGGCAATTCGACGATGTCGTCGACCGTCAGACCGGCCGCGCGGCGCCGAAGCGCCGAGTATTCGTCGCTAACCTCCAGATCGGATGGGTGCGCCGAAGCGTCGATGCCCACGCCAGACAGGAATGCCAGCGCGACCGCGATCGCGTCGCCGCTTCGATCGAGCGCCGTATAGACGTCCATCGCCCGGACGGCGACGCGGCCGCGATCGATTACATTCAGCGTATCGACGCGCAACGCCGCAAGTCGGCGCTCGGCCGCCGCGAGTTCGCCTGTCAGGAACTCGCATTCGGCAAGCTCCAGCTCGTACTCGAAGCGAACGCCGGGCCAGCGCGTGTCCGGCACGCGCGTCAGCAGCTCCACTCCGGCGTGCAAGTAGCGTAGTGCGGCACCGTACGCTGCGGACGCTTTCGAGCGAATGCCGGCGCGCAGGTTGAGCGTCGCCGCTACGTATCGCTCGTCCGCCGACATCGCGTGACTGCCGGCCCGCTCGAATTGCCCGACGATTTCGAACAGCAGCCCGTCGTCGTGGGCGTCGGGCAGATGCGGTAGCAGGCGCCGACCGATGTCCCGGTGCGTTTCGGCCCGTACCGCCTTGGGAATCAGCGAATAGGCGGCTTCCTGGATCCGGTCATGCGCAAACCGGTACGTATCGCCGACGCGTTCGAGGAGTTGCTGTCGAATCGCTATCCGAAGCTCCGCATGCAGCGCGTCTTCAGTCGAGTGCCGGGCGATCGCGATGCTGCGGGCAGAAGCGCTATTTCCTAGGCATGCCAACGCACGGAGCGCGTCTTGGCACGCATCCGGCAGGCGTTCGAGCCGCGCGGACAGCAGTTCTGCAACGTTGTCCGTATACCGCGCGCTCCTGACGGCCTGCGTGTTCCATGACCACCGTCCTGCCGATCGATCCATCAGCAGTACGTTCTCTTCCGCAAGCGCCTGCAGAAACTGGACGACGAAGAACGGATTGCCTGCGGTCTTGGTGTGGACGATTCGCGCAAGTTGCTCAACGCGCTGGTCGTCGGATCGCAGGATGTCGCCGACGAGGGCAGTCGCTTGCGGGACCGTCAGCGCGGTCAGCCGGATTTCGTCGACGGCGACGCCGGCCGACTTGAGCCGCGCGAGCTGTTGCGGCAACGGGTGAGCGACGTCGACCTCGTTGTCGCGGTACGCGCCGATCAGCAGGATGTGGCGTATCCCGGACCGGCTGCCGATGCTTTCGAGCAGATCGAGCGTGGCCGCGTCGGCCCACTGGAGATCGTCGACGAACAGCACGAGCGGCGGCTTAAGCCGCGTGAACACCTGGATGAAGCGGTGCAGCACGAGCCGAAAGCGCGCCTGAGCCTGCTGCAGCGGCAACTCCGGCACGCCAGGCTGTTCGCCGAGCAGCAACTCGAGGTCGGGCACGAAGTCGGTGATCAGCTTGCCGTTGGGTCCGAGTGCGTCGACGATCGCGTCGCGCCAGCGGCGCAACGCATCCTCGCGTTGCGTGAACAGGGACTTCACCATGCTCTTCAGCGCAAGCACGATGGCCGCATAAGGCGTGTCGCGGTTGTGCTGGTCGCACTTTCCGACAGCAAACGTGCCTTGCGACGGCCCGACCGCTGCTTGCAGCGCGCGTACCAGTGACGACTTGCCGACACCCGCGTACCCGGAAACCAACGCGAATTCGATGCGCCCGCCGTGGACGATCCGTCCGAACACGCGCATCAGCCGCGCGAGGTCGTGCTCGCGGCCGTACAGCCTGACCGGACCGGGCAGTCGGTCCGGCAGGTCCACGTCGCCGAGATCGAACGAATCGATCGTCGCATCGGTGGACCACTGCGCAACGCAGCGGCGAAGGTCGCGCTCGAGCCCGGCCGCGCTTTGATAGCGGGCTCCGGGCTCCTTCTCGAGCAGCTTCATCACGATCGCGGACAGCTGGGCGTTGACCCGTTCGACCCGCAGATGCGGTGGAACGGGTTTCCGGGCCGTATGGCTGTGCATCCATTCCGTTGCGCTCGCCGCCGAGAAGGGCAGCGTCCCGGTCAGCATTCGGTAGAACACCACACCTATGCTGTACAGATCGGTGCGGGCGTCGATCGGGCAATTCAGTCGTCCGGTCTGCTCAGGAGCCATATAGGCCATCGTCCCCGCAATGATGTCCGGCGGACTTGTACGCTCACGATCTCGCGGTGCGTCGGACGCGATTCCGAAACCGGTAATCCTCACGAGGCCGGCCGCGTCATCGACAAACAGATGTTCCGGTTTCAGATCGCAATGCACGATATCTCGGGCGTGCATGCGGTGGACCGCGGCGGCTATCGCGGTCGCGAGCGTCAAAAAACGCCCGGTCGACAGCCTTTCGGTCAGGAGGCGTTCGAGCGGAATTCCGCCAGCGTCTTCCAGAACGAGCGCGATGCTGTTGCCGAGTCTTTGCAGATCGATTGGCCGCATAGCCCATGAGGCGTCCAGCCTGTCGCGCATCCGGTATTCGTTCAGCAAGCGCTCGAACGCAGCAGGATTCGATGCGCCGCCTTTCGGCTGCGCGACCAGGACTGGAATGCGCTTGCCATTCGGGTCCGTCAGCAAAGCGCGACCATGGATGAGGTCTTCGTCTTCGCATACGACGGAAAGGGGCAGGGTGGCGGCAAGTTGCGCCATCACGGACGCATGCGGCAGATTATGCATGGGCTGCGCTGCGGCCGGCACGATGTTCGCGTGCGCGGAGGGAACAGGGATTCGACGATTCGTTTCCAACTATGTGCTTCGCGATGACTCCTGTCGCGTTGTGGTTGCCGACCGTACTCGATCGTGGCCGCGTGTCATGCATGCTCGACCAGCCGGCTTTCGCGATCGACCAGGCCCAGCGCTTGCGCCTTCAGTACAAAATCCGCGAGCGACTGCGATTTCATCTTCTTCATCGCTTGGCCGCGATGCAGTTTCACCGTGATTTCGCTCAGATTCAAATCCGTTGCGATCTGCTTGTTCAGCAGCCCGTTCGCCACCATAGCCATGATCGTGCGCTCGCGCGGCGTCAACGATTCGTAGCACGTACGCAATATCGCGGTCGAACGATCGACCGCACGTCGCCTGCGGTCGCTTTCCAGCGCGCACGTAACCGCGTCGATCATGTCCTGACCGCGGAACGGCTTCGGCAGGAAGTCAACCGCGCCGGCCTTCATCGCCTGAACCGACATCGGGATGTCGCCGTGAGCGGTCATCAGGATGACCGGGATACGCAGTTCGCGCGTGATCTGCTCTTGTACGGCAAGCCCGCTTTGCCCCTTGAGCCGTACGTCCAGAACGACACAGCTCGGTACGTCGGGCAAGTCAAGCGCCAGGAATGCCTGTGCGTTATCGAACGACTTGACACGCAGTTCGACGGAGTCGAGCAACGTTTCGACCGCTTCGCGAATAGCGCTGTCGTCGTCGATCACGAAGACGACAGGATCGGCCGTGTCGCTGGTCATACTGGTCATATCGCCCTCTGCCCGTGAAATTCGAAGTAGAAGCGTATTCGCCCGATGTTTCTGTTTAACGATTCGGGACGGATGCTCCTGCATTTTATGTCCAAAACGGTAGTCGAGCGATTGTGTCAAAAACTTGCTGAGCGACCTTTGCGCCGTACCGGGCAGCAATTGCCCGTTCCGACCGCGGCGTGCCGCTTCATTCATATAATGTCGGACCGTGAACCGTCGCTCATTGACTTATCCTACCGATTTCAGGAGCCTTACCGATGTCGTTGCGCACAGATCCAGACTTCTTCGTTCTTCTTGCCGACTCCTACCATCGGTTTCTGAACCGGCCGCTCGTTCCCGACGGAATGAGCGCATCCGACGGCGCCGCGTGGCTGTACCGTGCGGCGCCGTTCGGCATTCTCGCGCACGATGCGTCGGCCGATCCGGTCTTCGTATACGGCAACAAGCGCGCGCAGGCGATTTTCGAATACGACTGGGATGAACTGACGGCCTTGCCTTCGCGACTTTCGGCGGAGCCGATGGAGCGCCGCGAACGCCAGTTGTTTCTCGACAAGGTGACGCAGGACGGCTTCGTGTCTGAATACCGCGGCGTGCGTATAACGAAGACCGGCAAGCGTTTCTGGATCGAGCGCGCGATCGTGTGGCAACTCACGGACGCGGCCGGGAACGTGCGCGGCCAGGCTGCGATGATTCCGCAGATACAGCCGGTCGATGCGTCCGCATGAACACAGCCATCGACCGACATATGGATTTCGTTGAGCGCCTGCGTCGTATTCGACGAACCAGGTCGGCCCGCACGCGACGTGCGGCAGCGATCAGATGACAAGACCGTAATCGAAGTCTCACCTTCCGGAAAGCGCGCGAATCGCAGAATGGACACAACTCTTCATCGCATCGATGCGGAGCGGATGTCCGGCTGGTCAGCGGACGCGAAAACGCCATCTTGAGAGGTGAACATCATGAACAACCTGATTCGTGCAGTACTGCTTTCCTGTGCGCTGAGCGCACCGATCGCCGCATTCGCGCAAACCGCCGTCGGCACGATCACGCGCGCCGACGTGCGCGCCGATCTCGTCCGCGTCGAAAAGGCCGGTTATCGGCCCGTCGGCACCGATCCCTACTATCCCGACGACATCCAGGCAGCCGAGGCGAAGATCGCCGCGCAGCAATCGCGGTCGGTCGCGGCACAGCCGACCGTCGCCGCGAAGACCACTCCGGTGTCGCTCGCGTCGCTCGATGCCCAGCAGTTGTACGAGCATCACTGAACGCGATTTTCAACTGCCTTCCGCGGCACGACGCCGGGTCGTTCAATGACAGGCGCCACGGCACGGCGCCGGCCCGACGCTGACAAAGTTCATGTCCACACGACCCGAGGTGGCGGCCGCGGATTTCGAATTTCTCATCTGCCGGTCAGCGCCATGTGCCCCCCGTTCGCGGGAATGAACGTGTCAGGCAGTGAATCGCTGTAACGGTCGCGCCGGCGGCGCATCGACGATGCGCCCTCATCGAATCTTTCCCGGGAGTTTCATCATGGATCGCACACTGATCGTAGCCGCATTGCTGGCCCTTTTCATCGGCAAGCCGGTCGCCGCTTTCGCACGCGGACAGCCGCAACTGCCCGATGACTACGGCGAGCGCGCGAGTGTGCTTGCAGCGCTGAATCCGTGGCTCAATTCGGCGCGCGGTCCGTCTTGCTCGGCGGCAGACATGCGGACGATCAACATTCACGGAGCGCCCATTGAGCGCGCAACTGCAGCGAATCCGCACGCAGACAACAGTACGCCTGGCGCCGGCTGATGGGTATCCCAACGCCCGAAGAGAGTCCGTACCGTGCCGCGCCGCTTGCCTTCTTGTTGATCTTTGGGCGTCTTGCCACAGCGCTTGTCCATGCACGGCCCTGCCGCGATGGTGTGTTCGAGAGATGGCGGGAGGCGAACGAACGCAATAATGAGTTGCGCTCGCGTTGTGTGTATCGCGGTGCGTGGCGTACGTGTCTGCGAACTCGGTAATGCGTCCCGTCCGCCATCATCGCTAGGTCAACACGCGCAGAGCGCAGCCAATCTGCCGATTGTGATGACAGCTTGCTCGATTCCAGCCGACCACGGGCTGCTGTAGTTCAGCCAGATGAAGTTCCGATAGCTGTCCGAAGCCGAGAACGTGTGCCCAGGCCCGATACAGATACGGTGCTCCAGCGCAAGCTGATGGAGGCGCACCACGTCGACTTGCGCCGGTAATTCCACCCAAAGTGTATAGCCTCCCGAGGGGCTCGAAATTCGCGTGCCTTCCGGAAAGAACCTCGACACGAACGTACGCATCAGGTTCGCCTGTTGCGCGTAGGCCCTGCGCAAGCGTCGTAGGTGATGCTTGTAACCGTCTCGCTCAAGAAACTCCGCGATCGCGAGTTGCGGCAGAGACGGCGTCCCGAGCGTGTTCAAGAATTTCAGGTTCTCTACCTGATCGCGGTATCGGCCCGGCAGCGCCCAGCCAATCCTGTACGCAGCCGTCAGGCTCTTCGAGAACGACGAGCAATGGAGAACCAGCCCATTTCTGTCGTACGACTTCAGCGTGCTGGGATGCGTATTTCCAAAATGCAGTTCGTTATACGCACCGTTTTCTATGATCGGAATTCCTGTCTTCTCGGCGAATCCGACGAGCTCACGCTTTCGGTCGTCTGGCATTTGGAAGCCGAGTGGATTCTGAAAGTTCGGCATCACCATGCAGGCGGCGATCGGCTGTGATCTTGCAGTCTCCGCCAGCGCTGCAATGTCGATTCCGTACTCAGGATGAGTCGGCACTTCGATCGCTTTCATGCCCATCCGCTCGATAGCATGCAGCATCGAATAGAAAGTTGGTGATTCCACCGCGATGACATCACCGGGTTTTGCCACTGCCTGCAAGCACAAGTTGATTGCCTCCGTTGCACCGACTGTCACGACGATTTCATTTGCGTCGACTGACATGCCGTTCTCCAGATAGCGACGCGCGATCTGTCGCACAAGGCGTGGATGGCCGGGCGGTAGCCCGTCCACCGCGCCCCATAGTGACTTGTCACGGCCGGCCGCATATGCATAGCGGTTCAGCTTCTCGAATGGAAAATAGTACGGATCCGGGTAGGGCGAGCCTAAGGGCGCGGCATCAGCGATGCCCATCGAGCGCAGCGTCGAGAGTACCAGCCGGCCCTGGTCAACAGGGGACAAACTCGCTGTCGGCCTCGATGGCTCAAGTTCGTGCACTTTTAGGTTCCCGTTATCGGGTTGCACGCGCACGAAATAGCCAGACTGCGGCCGACTTTCCAGCAAACCACGATTCTCGAGCAGCCGGTATGCATGCAGCACGGTCGTGATGCTAATCCTGTGCTGTTGGCTCGCTTGCCGGACCGACGGCACCCTGTCGCCGTGCTGGTACACCCCCTGAAGGATTAGCCGTTCAATGTCGTCAGAAAGTTTCTTGTAGAGATTCACTGGGCAGAAGGAGAAACAGTCAAGTTTTCGGGGGTGATAGCGCGATTCGCCGTGGTGGTTTGTGAAAACAATCGATGGCATACCGGCGCGTTAGGACATTTACTGATTCACAGTAGATGGCAGCACAATGCTCTAACTGGACTTCGCATCTCGCAAATCCTATTTAAATTTTGAATCCGTTTCGATCTTCTGAATCACTTGACCGTGTGAATCCTAAAAATAGGTACCCTATGCAAAAAAGCCAGGTTGCCTGGTTTCGTAGCATCGGCTGGATTCCTCTCGTGGTACGACGATCGTTTTCCACGGCCGATCACCTTTACACAACTAGGAAATAGCAATGCAAGGACATATCGAAGACCACCTCGCAATATCCGATCTTATGGCCGGCTGGATGTATCGCGATCTCGCGAGTTGGGACAACCTCGCCGATTTGTTTCACCCGGATGCAACCATCGAGGTCACCTGGTTCGAAGGAGCGGTGGCCGACTTCATCGCTGGCTCGCGCA
Source organism: Burkholderia sp. RF4-BP95 (assembly GCF_001521985.1). NCBI lineage: Bacteria > Pseudomonadati > Pseudomonadota > Betaproteobacteria > Burkholderiales > Burkholderiaceae > Burkholderia > Burkholderia sp. RF4-BP95. The sequence continues at coordinate 122,167 of NZ_LOSX01000039.1, forward strand.
TGATGGGAGGATCCGCTTTGCATACCAAACACCTGATTGGCCAGCCCGTCATCGAATTCAACGGGACGAAAGCACTAGTTGAGACGAATGCGATCATCGTGGCCGACCAAGTCGTATTGAAGCTTGGATGTGCAGTGCACAATCGCTTCTACGACTTCGTCGAGAAACGTGACGGGATGTGGAAGATTGTCAGGCGTCAGAGCATTTACGATATGGGTTGCTTTACGTTTCCGTTGAGCATTGAACCGATCGATGGTGACGTTGTGGAGAGGTTTCCACCCGAATACGCGGCGCTGGCCTATCTGCTCGAAAAGAGTGGGTTTCCTGTCCGACGTGTTTTTGCGACCAGAGGCAGCGCTCTGGAAATGGACATGAAGCAGCGTGGCGCCGCATGGCTCGCGGACCGGCCGGCGAACACGTAAAGATCCGACGGTCAATATTTGGCGATGCGGCTGTTGGAGCGGGGCGTCGATCATGGTCTGCGACGCAAGGAACAGCGCTTCCGTCCCTTGTGCCGTGCCGAGCTTCCGGATCGGGATCGAGACGCCCCAGGTCACGACAAAGAGCCCAAAGCTGGCGCAGCCGAGCGTGCTCAGATCGATCGCGGACGTCCACGGCCAGAACCAGGGATGCGGGCCAAGCGCGTTGTCGAGCAGGCCCAGTAGCTCGACGCTGCCGAAGACGAAGGCGATCGCGACTGACAGCCCGGTGACGACGAGGTTGCCAGTCTGGTCGAGAAAGCAGTAGAGATCGGTGCTGTGGAGTCGGATGTCTTGGCGTGCAAGCAAGCAGTCGAGATGGTGAGACATGAGACGATCCTCTCCAGAGTGTCACGATGCGTCGGATGGTGTACGGATTGTGTAGTGGATCGGGCCGGCCAACTGTTGGGAAGGATCGGTATTTGTGGATTCGCACGGCCACGTTCCGTCCAGCGAGTGCGCGCCGAAGGCCTAGCGGCTTGACGCAGGATGGGGGCGTCCGGAGCGAGCGGAGGCCTCATGTCGCCAGCGCTGAACGTAGTCGTCCAGGGTGCGAAGCAAATCGGCGGGGTATCGCCGAAAATCAGGGCGATTGCGAACAGCCATTGCCGTCCGTCGTGTCCGATTAGGTCGCGAAGCCGCACGATCCTGACCGTTACGTACCATGCCTCGTCGATATGGCACCGTAGATTAAACGTCGCGCGAATTTCATTCATCATCGGCAGAAAACTCCGGCCGTTCAATTGCGTTGCGCCATGCACGCATGAAATCGCGGCTGACCGATTCGTACACTTCGCTGGAAATCGACTGGTCCCGGTACAAATGCTCGACACGATCGCGTCCCGCGTTCAGCGCGACGAGCAGCAACATACGTCGCTCGAGTTTGCGGGTGTAGTGGCCGAAATCCCCTCGCATCTCGGTGATTGCGTGTTCGGTTCTGTCCATGCGGCCATGTAGGATTGCCGACAGCGTCTTGGTCGTTTCGGGACCGAGTAGCGGTTGAAGACTTGTTTCGGTATAGCGATGTAGTTGTTCCAGCACGGCGCGCCGGCATATTAGCAATTCGAAACGGTTCTGGAGCGCGCAAGAGAAAGGCCAGCTTAATTTCAACCACGAATGGATCCACCGTGCGGCCCGATAGCTCCATCGGATCTGCAGAATTTGTGCCGCCGCCTGCCGATACGCGGCGCGCCCGCCGCGCCGGACGGCTTCCGTCATCGCAGCTGCGTTCGCGATCATGCGATCCAGGTTTTCTACTGCGACGATTCCGTTGCCGTATCGAGGTATGAGATCGCCTTCCCTGCGTGCAAGAGCGAGCAAGCCGGCCGTCAGCCGGTCTTCGTCGGTCGTTGCGATGTCGTCAGAGCGCAAGAAGTTATCGAGCGATGTGCTGTCGTGATAGGCATCGATCGCATCGCATGCGAGATTCGGGTCGATCCGGAGAGATCGCGCTGAAGCCCGCACGAGCGCGTCGATTTCCGCCCCGGCAATGCCAACGGCGCGTTCCTGCAGCGCCATGTCTTGCGGCGAGAGGTGATCGAGCCCGAGGAAGCGGATCAGGGGGCGAAGCGTCGATCCGTTAACGGCCAGCGAGAAGAGGACGAAGCCGGTTGCCAGCACCGAAACAAGGCGACGTGTGGGTTCAGGCAACGCCGCGTTGCCCTCGATACCCAGTGCGAGGATGATGGTGACTGCTCCGCGTAAGCCACCCCAGGTGATCACTAGCCTGAAGGAACGCGTGACGGTGTTGCTTAACCCTAGTCGGGACACCGAGGGAAACACGCCAAACAGTACCGCGAGTCGTGCGGCGAGTGCAGCGATGATGATTGCCCCGAGCGCCAGGGCGTCAGACGCCCGGGCGGCTCTCAGCAGACCGGGCACGCGGATCGTCGCGAGGAGGAATACAAGCGTGCCGGCGATTCCAGCCACCTGCTCCCACATGAGTTGCAAATGCGACCAATTGCGCGGTGTGAGGCGAGCCCGCCCAAGCCCACTGATCACGAGTCCCGCCGTCACGACAGCCACGACGCCAGAGACATGGAAGAACTCGTTGCCGAGAATATAGAGCGGGTATGGCACCGCAAGGGTCAGCGTGAGCTCGGCCTTCCCTTCGCCGCCAAGGTGAACGAGTCCCCAGGCAAGCATGCGTCCCACGACCATGCCCAGTATCGCGCCGCCGCCGAATTCAGTGGCAAAAATCTGCGATATCTCCGCTACCGTCCGTGAGACCGAATCGGCACTGCGGGACGCCTCGAGCAGGACGGTGGCAATCGAAATCGCGGCAGCATCGTTTAGTAAGCTCTCACCTTCGACGAGCCGTACGAGCCGACTAGGTGCCGTCACGCTGCGGAATACGGCAAGGACCGCCGATGCGTCGGTCGTTGCGATGATCGCACCCAGCAAAAGACCGTCCCTGGCCGGCACGTTTGTGGTCCATGACGCGACGAAACCAATCGACACGGTTGCGACGAACACGCCGATGATCGCGAGAATCAGGATCGGCAGCCAGTCGCCTAGCATCTCGCGAATCTCGACGCTCAACGCCGCCTGGAATAGCAGCGGCGGCAGAAACAGCGTCAGGCACATGTCCGCTGATAGCGGCCATGCGACGACCGGGTCGACAAATGCCAGCGCCGGCTCCGGAAGCCACGCGTGCATCGCGAGAAATAGCGCTCCGAACAGAATGCCGACGAACGACACCACGAATGTCTGTGGAAGCGAGAACGCGACGCTTGCCGCCTGGACGACACCGGTGACCGCGATGAGCATCGCGCCGAGCAGCAGAATCTCTGTCGACATCATCGGCCGCGCCGAATAGCGCGGCATCTTCTTTCGCGCGGGCAGACCGCAAGCCAAGGCGACAACGGGCCGCGTTCGCTTTCCGTCGCGTTGCGTGTGTCGATCTCCATGATTCGAATTCCTCGGGTTCAGGTCAATGTGACGGCTGGTTGCGGCCATTTGACGACGACAACACTTTATTCGGCGAGCGCCGGTGGCTTTTCAGGAATCGCACGAAATCAGCGATTCACTCTCGCTGCTGCAGTCGCTCAGTGGACACCACCGTGCGTATTCGAAAACGCGCTGGGAACTGCGAGAGCACAGTGTCAGAAACGCATCGACATGCTTCCGTGTCAACGGAGACGCGGCGCCAGCATGCGTCGGGGCGGGCCGCGGCGATCGTATCGGCTATCGCGGGTCGCAGTTGCCGTGATTTCTGTACTGACCGGAGTGAATGATGAAAACATCGAAATGGATCGCAGGAGCGGTTGTAGCCGCGTCGCTCGCATGCGGCGCGACGCTTGCCGACGCGCAAGTCGCCGGCACGCAGGTGGTCGGCGTGAGCATCGAACAGGCGAGTCTCGTGGTGAACGGATGGAGTGCGAAGAAGAGTCTGCTGGGCAAAGTCATCTACAACGATCGCGGTGAGAAGGTCGGCGTACTGCACGACATCATCGTCACACCCGACGACGCCGTTTCGTTCGCGATCGTCGCGGCACACCAGTTCCTTGGTGTGTCAGCGCACGATGTTGCCGTGCCGATCACGCAGATCGACTTCATCGGCGGCAAGCTCGTCTGGGCCGGCGCGACGCGGAATGCGCTCAAAGCCATGCCCGTATTTCAGTATTCGAAAGTGAGAGCGACGCCGATCGCACGCACGGAATACGCACATCACTGATGCGGAAGCAGAGGTTCTCGCAGCGATATTTTTGAAGCGTAAGAAGCAAGCGATTTCGGCGATGCGCCCCGTGAACGCTGTCGCAGCGATACCGCTCCGGGTCGCAAGGCGCCCGCCGGGCGGCCCCAGTTACTTCAACAGAGCGACGAGCTGACAAGGGGCTTCGCGGCGCTCTGCCGCCGGCAACTTTATTGCGCGACGCACAACCTCATAAGTTCACTCGAGTTTCGCACCACCGTTCTATCGACGAAGGCCTATGACGTGACATCTTTCCGTTGAAAGGTAATGACCCTGTTTTGGCCTGCGGCTTGCGGCCGCAAGATATGCCATCTATATATATGACTAATTGACTCGTACCACGGCAGCCGTGTGGTATGCGGCGGGATGCACCAGCAAGTCAGAATAACGGGATGCCGGACAGGGATTCAACATGGACGAGAGTGTGTCAGTCACACCGATTTGTTCCGGTACCTGGTATTCGAACGTACTGCGCGCGCTCGCGCGTCCTTGTGGCAGGCAGGTGCTGGCGATGATCGTGTGCTGCACCGCACTGAGCGGCCAGGGCGCCGGAATTGCGGCGGAGCCCGGTGTGACCGACAGTACGATCCGCCTGGGTATGGTCAACGCGCAATCCGGCAATTCTGCAGGCCTCGGACACGGGCTGTTGATCGGCGCTCAAGCCGTATTCGACGACGCGAACGCTCACGGCGGTGTGCACGGGCGGAAGATCGACCTCGTCGTCGCCGACGATCGCTACGAGCCCGAGCGGACGGTGGACACGACGCTGGAAATGATCGATCGCGGCAACGTCCTCGCGCTGTTCGGTTATGTCGGCACGCCGACAACCACCGCGGTGCTGCCAATGATCCGGGACGCCGGCATTCCGCTCATCGGTACGTTCAGCGGCGCGATGGCGCTGCGCAGGCCGGTCATTCCGGAGGTCTTCAACATCCGGGCGAGCTATGACGACGAAACGCGCGTGCTGGTCGATCACTTGATTGCCCACGACCGCGCGAGGCGTTTTGCAGTGTTCTACCAGGACGACGGCTTCGGGCTAGCGGTGCTGGCCGGCACCCAGCTCGCGCTGCACCGCCACGGCCTCGACGTCGTCGCCACCGGTACGTTCCGTCGCGGCACGACGGCAGTCGAGACGGGTCTCGCAGCCATACTCGACGCGCGGCCGGACGTCGTCATCATGGTCGGCCCGTATACGCCGGTCGCCGCATTCATTCGCGCGGCGCACCGCGAAGGCCTCACGGCCCGTCTCGCGGCGGTGTCGTTCGTCGGCCCCGACGACCTGTTGCGCCTGATCGGCGACGAAGGGAACGGCATGCTGATTTCGCAGGTCGTGCCGCTGCCGCAGAGCGAGCGCCCCGTGGTCCGGGACTGCGCACGGCTGATCGCGCAGCGCTTTCCGGACGAACACATTGGCGTGGTGCACATCGAGGGCTGCCTTGATGCGAAGGTCGCGCTGATCGGACTGGAACGGGCGGGACCGGCACCCACCCGGGCAACGCTGAAGCAGGCGCTCGAATCGATCCGGCGTCTCGATCTCGGCGGCCTGGTGGCCAACCTAAGCACCGACGATCACCAGGCGCTGAACGACGTGTTCCTCACCGAAATCGCGCACGGCCGCGTCACGCCGCTGGACGGGCCGGCCAGATGAGCGGCTGGGCGGCCGCGCGCGGGCCGCCCGATCCTGGAGGGCTGCATGGACATCAAGGCTAAGCTCGTCGCCAGCACCAGCCTGATGCTGCTGGGTGTGGTGGCGATTTCCGTGACGAGCCTGATCGCGGTGCACGGCATTGCGTCGGGTGTGCGCACGCTGACGACCGAATCGCTGCCGCTGCAGGTGCGCAGCAACGAGTTGCAGCGCGCATACGCGGAGCTTGCGGTGGACTTCGGCCGGCTTGAGCGCGCGCAGGACGCATTGGAGCGCGAGCAGGCGTCGTCGGAGATCGAAACGCAATTGCAGCGGATCGCACGCGTGACGGCGGCCGTGCGCGCGATCGACGGGCACGGCGTCGACGTGCCGTCCACCGGCTTGAGGACGATGCTCGCGTCGATGAACGAAGGCGTCGACAAGCGGCTGCGCGGCGACGCGCAACTCGCCGCCGAACGCCGGCTGATCGAACGCGTCCAGGCACAAGGCGATGCGCTGCTGAACGCGATCGGCAAGCAGGTCGACCGGCTGGACAGCGACGCCGATGCCGCCGTGAGCGGCGCACTGGAGGCCAATACCGCGTACAACCGCACGATTCATGCGCTCGACGAGGCGCGCATGGACGTCAAGGAGATCATCGCCGTCGCCGGCCGCGTCGACGTCGCGCCGAACCGGTACCGGCTCGCGCCGCTGCGCGAGCGCATGCAGGCGTCCATCGACGGTGCGCGCAAGGCGCTCGCAATTGCGGCGCCGCATCTCGACGCGGCCGCGGCCCAGAGTCTGACGAACGCGCTCACCCGGGTGGCGGACGACATCCTCGACGGCAAGGTCGGCCTCGTCGCGCTGCGTGCCGGCATGTTCGCGGATCCGTCCGTCGCGGCGCGCTACCGTGCGCACGAAGACCGCGTGCTGCAATCGCTCGATGCGCTGGACGCGAAACTGGCGGAGATCGCGGACCCGTTCGCGCTTCGGATCGTCAACGCGCGGCAGCGCCTCGACGAAGCGATCGCATTCCGGCAGCGCGCCGCGCGGATCGCGTCGCTGTCGGCCGCCGTGAACGGCGGCATCAACACGCTGGCGTTCGACCTGCGCATGATCGCGCAAGGCGAAAGTCCTGACCGCCTGAAGCGCGCCGACGACGAGCTGCGAAGGAATCTCGGCGCGCTGACCGCATCCGCCGGCGCGCTGCGCGATGCACTTGTCGCGGACGGGCCGCGCAATGCCAAACGCGCAGAGGGCGTGATCGGACTGACCACGGAGTTGGCGGGATCCGCGCACCGTATCCTGGCGGTGAAGTCCGACATGCTGTCCAACGACGTCGCCATGCAGAGCATCGTCGCCGATGTCGACACGACGGCCAATCGCCTCGCAGCGTATACGGAACAGGAGGCGGTGCGCGTCGACCTTCAGCAGCGCGGGATCGTATCGGACGTCTACCGGGCCGTGGCAACCGCGATCGTGATGATCGTGGGGGTATCGTTCTTGCTGGCGATCGGCGGACTGGTGATCAGCCATCGGCTCGGCACGTCGATCTCCGGACCTCTGTCGAGCCTGACGCGCACGATGGCACGCATTCGCAGCGGCAGCGACCTGTCGCTTCGGATGCCTCATCAGGGCAGCGACGAAGTCGCGGCGCTGATCGCCGGCTTCAACATGATGCTCGATGAAATCGAGCGCCGCGACGTCGACCTGCAGGCAGCGATCGCGACGGCCGAAGCCGCGAATTCGGCGAAATCCGAGTTTCTCGCGAGGATGAGCCACGAGATCCGCACGCCGATGAACGGCGTGCTCGGCATGACCGAACTGCTGCAGCGGACGCGGCTGACGTCGAAGCAGCGCAAGTTCGTCGATACCGTGTACCGATCCGGCCAGACGCTGCTCGTCATCATCGACGACATTCTCGACTTCTCGAAGATCGAGGTCGGCAAGCTGACGCTCGAACGCATCGATTTCAACCTGCATCAACTGCTCGACGACGTCGTCGCGCTGATGGAGCCCAATGCACGACGCAAGGAGCTGGCGCTCGTGTTCAATCGCGCCGACTCGGTCCCGGAATGGATGCGCGGCGACCCGGTCCGGGTGCGGCAGATCCTGACGAACCTGCTCAGCAACGCGATCAAGTTCACGGAACGCGGGCACGTCGAGTTGAACGTATCGTATGTGGACGACGGCCGCATCGTGTTCGCGATCGCCGATAGCGGGATCGGCATCGCGCCGGAGGTGTCCGCGGAATTGTTCCAGCCGTTCCAGCAGGCAGACAGCTCGATCGCGCGCAAGTATGGCGGAACCGGGCTTGGGCTCGTCATTTCGCGCCAGCTGGCCGAGATGATGGGCGGCACGCTCACGCTCGAATCGACGCCCGGCAAGGGTTCGGTGTTTACCGTGACGATGCGATACGAACCGGTGTCCGGCGTGGTGGGCGTCGCACCGTTCGCGAGGCCGTCGCTCGCGGGGCTGAAGGTGCTGATCGTCGATGACAGCGAGACCGATCGCAGCGTGCTGCTCGAACACGCGATCGAATGGCAGCTGTGCGTCGCCACGGCGATCGGTGGCGACGACGCGCTCGCGCAGCTGCGGGCCGCGGTCGCCGACGGCGCGCCGTTCGATCTCGCGATCGTCGACGTGCGGATGCCGGGGATGGACGGCATCTCGCTCGTGCAGCACATCCGCCACGATCCGTCGCTGCGTGCGCTCAGGATCATCACACTGACCGCGTTCGAGATGATGGACAGCGTGCAGGTCGCGCACGAGCTCGACATCGCCGCGCGGCTGACGAAGCCGCTGCACGGCGCCAACCTTCACGCGGCGATCGCATCGGCGATGCACGTGATGCCGCCGCGGCTGCCGGCGGCCGTGCCGGGCGCCGATGGTGTCGATGGCGCCGCGTCGGCCGACGACCGGCGGCTCGATGCGATCGCGGCACGGGTGCTGCTGGTCGAGGACAACGCGGTCAACCAGCAGATCGCGCTGGCGATGCTGGAGGACACCGATTACGAAGTCGCCGTGGCCGACGACGGCGAGCAGGCACTCGAGCGGCTCGCGCACGACGCATTCGACGTGGTGCTGATGGACTGCCAGATGCCGCGGCTGGACGGCTTCGAGGCGACGCGGCGGCTGCGTCGGCGCGAAACGGACACCGGTTCGCCGCGCGTGCCGGTCATCGCGCTGACGGCGAACGCGCTGAGCGGCGACCGCGAGCGCTGTCTCGCCGCCGGCATGGACGACTATCTGGCGAAGCCATTCCGCCGCGACGCGCTGTTGCACACGCTCGCGCGCCACGTTCGCGGCAACGCGTGCGCGCCGGCCGCTGGATGCGAAGAGACGGTAAGCCGTGCCGAAATCGAACCGAGTCCCGCTACCGCGGCTGGGGCGGCGGCAGCGAGCGCGGGTGACGACGCGGACGTGATCGACCGCAAGGCGCTCGATGCATTGCGCGCGCTCCAGCGGCCGGGCCGCCCCGACGTGCTGACCCGGATCATCGATCAATTCACGCTGGATGCGCCGCGCCTGATCGGTGACATGCGCGCGGCCGTCGCAGCGGGCGACGCCGATGCGCTGAAGCTGGCCGCCCATACGTTGAAATCGAGCAGCGCGAACGTGGGCGCCCATCTGCTGTCGGCCCGCTGCCGGGAGATCGAGCGTCTCGCGCGCGCGGCCGACGTGCCAGCCGCGGCGCCGCTCGTGGCCGGCACGGATGCGGAATTCGAGCACGCGCATGCGGCGCTGGTCGCCGAGCGCGTGACCGGTTGAAGCTCGAACGGTCGCCAGCCGATCGCCGCGGCGATCGCGCAGCGGACCAAACAGGAGGACGGTCGTGAACCAGGACAATGCCGATGTGCCGGCGATTCTGATCATCGATGACGACGCAATGACGCGCCTGCTGGTCGTCGAAACGCTGGAGCCCGAAGGCTTTCGCGTCGAGGAAGCGACGGGGCCGGACGAGGGCATCGCCGCGTTCCTGCGTCATCGCCCCGCGGTCGTGCTGCTCGATGTCGAAATGCCCGGCGGCGACGGCTTCGACTGCTGCCGCGCATTGCGCGCGTTGCCGGAAGGCCGCCGCGTGCCGATCGTCATGCTGACCGGCAACGACGACGACGCATCGATCGCCCGTGCGTTCGACGCCGGCGCGACCGATTTCGTATCGAAGCCGATGCGCTGGAAGCTGCTGGGTTACCGGATCCGGTATTTGCTGCGCGCGGCAGCCGCCGTCGAAAAGCTGGCGACCACGGAGGTCGGGCTCACGCATGCGCAGGCGCTCGCGCACCTGGGCAACTGGGAGTACCAGGCCGGGCGGACCGACGGATACTGGTCGCCGGAGTTGTTCAGGATCCTCGGGCTCGACCCCACGCGCACGCCGCCCACGTTCGAACGTCTGCTGCAGGCGGTGCCGACCGACGAGCAGCCGCTGCTCGTGCAGTCGTATACAAGCCTGCGCACCGAAGGCGTCGCGTTCTCGCTCGAGCATCGGCTGATTCAACCGGACGGCACCGAGCGCCATGTGCTGCACCTCGCGGAGGCCGGGCGCGATCAGAACCACGCGATCATCCTGCGCGGCATCGTGCAGGACATCACCGAGCGCAAGGCGCAGCAGGGGCGCATCGAATATCTCGCCAACCACGATGCGTTGACCGGCCTGCCGAATCGCAACCTCCTCAGCGACCGGATGGAGCAGGCGATGTCGCAGGCGCGGCGCACGGGGCAACTGATCGCAGTGATGGTGCTCGACCTCGACCGTTTCAAGCACGTCAACGACAGCTTCGGCCATTCGGTCGGCGACGGTCTGCTGCGGGTGGTCGCCGCGCGCTTGAAGAGTTCGGTGCGCGATGGCGACACGGTCGCGCGGCTCGGCGGCGACGAGTTCGTCGTGATGCTGGTCAACCTGTCGACGCCGTCGGACGCGGATGCGATCGCGCGCAAGGTTCTCGACACTTTCATCGCGCCGTTCGTGCTCAACGGGCACGATCTGCACGTGTCGACCAGCGTCGGCGTCAGCCTGTGTCCGACTGACGGCACGGACGCGGAGACGCTGCTGAAAACGGCCGACGCCGCGCTGTATTGCGCGAAGGAGCACGGGCGCAACTGCTACAGCTTCTATACGCGCGAAATGGGTGCTCGCGTGGAAGAGCATGCCGTCCTCGAAAACGCGCTGCACCAGGCCGTCGTGAACGACGAACTCGAGCTGTACTACCAGCCGAAGGTCGATCTGAAGACGGGGCAGATCAGCGGGGTCGAGGCGCTAATTCGCTGGCGACGGCCGGGAATCGGCATCATCCCGCCTGACCGCTTCATCCCGATCGCCGAGGAAACCGGGCTGATCTTGCCGATCGGCGAGTGGGTGTTGCGCACCGCGTGCGCGCAGGCCGTCGCGTGGCAGCGGGACGGCCATCCGCCGATCCGCATCGCGGTCAACCTGTCGGCGCGCCAGTTCCGACAGCAAGACGTGGCCGACATGGTGCGCAGGACGCTTAAGGATACCGGGTTGGAACCGGCATCGCTCGAACTCGAGCTGACCGAAAGCGTGTTGATGCAGGACTGCAATGCGATCGCGCACACACTGCGCGAACTGAAGGCACTCGGCGTCGTGCTGTCGCTGGACGATTTCGGCACCGGTTATTCGAGCCTGTCCTATCTGAAGGACTTGCCGATCGATGTCGTGAAGATCGACCGGTCGTTCCTCAGCGACGTCACGACCAGCGCGGAAGGCGCGTCGCTGACGCGATCGATCATCGCGATGGCGGAGTCGCTACACATGGAGACGGTCGCTGAAGGTGTCGAGACCGAAGCGCAGCTCTCGTTCCTGAACCGGCACCGCTGCCATGCGATGCAGGGCTACTACTTCAGCCATCCGGTGACCGGTGACGAAATCGCCGACATGCTGTCGGCCGGCTCGGAGTTGCCCGAACACTGCCGGCAGCGCGAGCTGCTGCGCCGGACGCTGCTGCTGGTTGACGGCGATCGTGCGACGCTGCAGATGTTCAGGCAGGCGCTGGGCCGCGACGGCTACGAGATCCTCGCGACCACCGATCCCGACGAGGCGCTCGACCTGCTCGCGCGGCATCGCGTCGGCGTGATCGTGTCCGACTTCCGCATGCCGAGCGTGTCGGGGATCGACCTGCTGCAGCGCGTGAAGGCGCTGTACCCGGACGTCGTACGCATTCTGCTGTCGAGTTACGGCGAGGGGCAATCGATCGCCAACGCGCCCGGTGACGGCTCGGTCCAGAAGCTGCTGATCAAGCCGTGGGACGTCGAGCTGCTGCGCAAGCACATTGCCGAGTCGTTCCAGCGGTTCGAGCACACGTCGCTGAGACTGGCGGACCCCGGCGTGACGCGCCTCGGCAGTCGCCCGTCTCCGCTGCGGTCTCTCAACGTGGCGGATTCGCGCGATGGCCCTTGACGGGAAGCCGCCGCGCCCCGCCCGCGAACGGATGCGTTCTTGCTGAGAAGGTTCGCCGAAAACTCGTTAACGCGAAGGCCCTTTTTACCGCGGGCTGCTCGACTACAGTGCCGTGAGCAATATGGAAGTCGGATACCGATGACGTATGAATTTCGAGGGAGTAAATAGATGAACAGATAGTTGCATATTGGTTGTCTTACTCAAAATGTTTGCACTGCTTAGATGTTCGACTCCACCTGACTTTTGTACAATCGCGAGCGAGGGCCAGACAGCAAGCTGTCGAGGCAAACATCAATAAAACGAGTGAGAGAATCGATGGCGATCCAACCCGACGGGCGCGGGGAGGTGGCCGCGCGCGATGTCTATGACGCGATCCTCCGGGGCACCGTGCAACACGAGCGGTTGCTCAAGATCGACACACCCTTAGGGCCGAATGCCCTGGTGGTGCAGCGGGCTATCGGCCGTTCGACGCTCGGCCGGGACTACGTTTTCACGCTCGACGTGGTGTCGACAGACGGCACGATCGAACTGAAGAAGCTCATTGCCCAACCCGTTACGCTCTGGATCCTGCAGGCCAACGGGGGGTATCGTCCGATTCACGGCTACGTCTATACCGCGCGTCGGTTGGGTGCCGATGGCGGTTTCACGACATACCAGATCACGCTGCAGGCGTGGATGTATCTCCTGAAATTCCGGCGCGACCAACGAATCTGGATCGACAGAACGGTCGAGGACATCGTGTCCGACGTGCTGAATCAGCACCCGGAGGCGCGCGGCCGGTTCCGCTTCACGTTATCGCGGCCGACGCCGAATCGCTCATACACTCGGCAGAGCGAAACCGACTGGAACTTCGTGCACCGTCTGCTCGAGAGCGAGGGGCTGTACGGTTACTGGGAACAGGCCGATGACGGCAAATCGCACACGCTGGTGATCACAGACCGGTTGAACACACTCCCCACGCTCTCGCCGAAAGCGATATCGTTCTGTCGTTCGAGCACGAGAGACGAAGTCGAAGCGTTTACGCAATGGTCCGCGACGCGGTCGCTGCAAAGCGTCACGCTGACTACGCGAACCTTCGACTATAAGAACCCAACCGTTCGCACGCACGCAAAGGGGACGTCGGTACAGACTGCCAGAGATCAAGGTGCGTTGCCGAACCAGCTCGAAGTCTACGAGTACTCCGGCGCATATACGTATCTCGAGCAGCAACGCGGAGACATGCTGTCGCGCATTCGCATCGAAGAGTGGGAATCGCGTGCGAAGCGCTTCCATGGAGTCGGCAGTGTCCGTGCAATCGACGCCGGCCGGCGTTTCGAGCTGGCGGATCACCCGGCGCATGCAGGCGATAGTATTGACCAGCGCGAATTCGCGACGATTGCTGTGTCGTGGTGGATCGAGAACAACCTGCCTGTCAGTTCCAAATCGAATTTCCCGCACAGCCTGCGCGAAGAGATCGCCAATGCGCGTGCGAACCGATCGACGGACGTTGCACACCCGATGCCGCATGCCGACGAGGGTTCTGGCTTCTTCCTCGTCGAGGTTGAATCGCAGCGGGTGAGCGTTCCGTACCGCAGTCCGTTCGAGCACGAGAAGCCGGTGATGCACCTGGAGACCGCGATGGTCGTCGGCCCGCCGGGCGAGGAGGTCTACACCGACGAGCTGAACCGGATCCGCGTCCAGTTCATCTGGGATCGCGTGAACCCGGGCAATCAAGGTGCGTCGTGCTGGGTGCGCGCGGTGCAGGCCGACTCGGGAGGCGGCTACGGGGGAGTGCACATTCCGCGAATCGGCGAAGAAGTCCTGATCGATCACATTGGCGGCGATTGCGACAGACCGCTGGCGATGGGCCGCGTCTACAACGGCGCGGTTCGGCCGCATTGGCACAGCAACGGGTTATTGTCGGGATACCGATCGAAAGAGTATTCGGGCGCCGGGTTCAACCAGCTCGTGATGGACGATTCGACCGCGCAGGGCCGGGTGCAATTGATGAGCAGCGTCGGCGGCAGCGTCCTGCACCTGGGCTACCTGATTGATCAGCAAGGGAACGCGCGAGGAGCCTTCCTCGGGAAGGGCTTCGACTTGCGCACTGATGCATATGGCGCAGTGCGTGCGTCGAGTGGTGTGTACATCACCACGCACCCAAAGTCAGCGACGAGCCAGCCGCTCGACGTGCGCGAGACACAGCAGCAACTCGTCAGCGCGGAGAGTCTGCTTGACTCAATGTCGGAAGTAGCGGCGCAGCATCAAGCCGGATCGCTCGCGGCCGGTCGAGAGGCCCTGCATAGGTTCGTCGACGCGACTCAAGGCAGCGCGACCGGTGCGGGGTCAAGCGGACGTACCGCGGGCGGGGGCACGGGAGCAGCGGGCATATTCAAGGCGCCGGTGATGCTTTTCGGCAGTCCGGCCGGAATCGCCCTGTCGACGCAGCAGTCCACGCACGTGGCTTCCGACATGCACATGAACTTGGTGAGTGGACAGAGCACCCACATCGCTGCCGGAAAATCGCTGATCGCGAGCGTCGCGAACAAGCTCAGTCTATTCGTACAGAACGCAGGCATGAAGCTCTTTGCCGCGAAGGGACGGGTCGAGATTCAAGCGCAGGATTCCGACATCGACGTAGTGGCGCAAAAGGCGGTCAAGATCCTATCGTCGATGGACAAGATCGAGGTCGCTGCGGCGAAGGAGATCTTGCTGACATCGGGCGGGGCATACATCCGTCTGCGCGACGGCAACATCGAGCTCCATGCGCCTGGCAGGATCGACGTCAAAGGTGCGCAGCACAGCTTCAGTGGCCCGACGAGTCAATCCTATGCGATGCCGCAGTTCAAGCCTTCATATCAGGCGAAATACATTCTTCAGAGCCAAGTGGACGGCATGCCGATGATGCAACACCCCTATGAGCTCAAATTACCGTCTGGTCGAACCGTACTTGGGCGAACCAACGATCTGGGCGAGACCATTCCCGTGTACACGCCAACGTCGCAAGACGTCAATCTTCGTGCGCTTGAACAAGATAAGGTGAAGATCGAACCGTGGAAATTCGCCGGCGGCGGGCAACCGGATATCTGGGCCGACTACATGGACGACACCTCAGAATCGTAAGCATTCGGGAGAGAGATGATGGGTGGCACACTACAGCCGGCAGGTTCAACCTGTACGACGATCAACGAGGATCCGGCGTACGCTCGGCTTCCGCCAATCACGAAGGGATACCTGCAGGAGAAGGTTGAATTCGCACTCAAGATGCCGAAGATCGTCTACGTGCGCCTACCGGATGGCACGACGACAGTCAATCTGCTCAAACAGGTGGCGATGACTGCCGCGATACGGCGCGACGAAGTACCCGCCCGGTTCTATTTTCCATACAAGGCGGAGGTGAGCTTTGATATGTCTCCGTGGTACGCGTCCGGGCGCGTCATTGCCCCGATACCATTTCTCAGTGCCGACGTATCCGAGGGCCCTGGACGCCGGCATAGCCTGAATCCATGGCCGAAAGGGCGGGTGATCGGGATGCTTCGGCGTCCGGACGTGATCATCGTAAAGAATCCAGCCGATCGCTGGCCAGGCCGCGGTACCGTCGATTTGACCGGCGGCACGCACGTCGACAACATGCTGCGGCTCGTTGAGGTCAAGTTCCCGGGCGATACCTGGGGCGTGGGACAGGAACGCGACTACCAGGGCATTGCCGGGGACTTCATCAACCGAATGACGGTGATTGACGTAGCGGATTGCAATCGCGAACTCGAGAAGGTGCGTGAATGGGCGTTGAAAAACGTCCCTGCACCGGAATCGCAGCGCGAACAGGAGCGACTGCGAGCGCCGATCCGGACTACGATTCCGGTCGCCGAACCGGTGTGGTACGAGGAGTGGTGGTCCTGGGCACGACGACACGGCGAAGAAGCGGCCGATGCGATCGGAAATGAAATTGCGCCGCTCTGGGATGCAGCCAGTCGTGGTTTTAGTTATCTCTCGGAGGAAACCAAGGCATTTCTGCATAATCATGCACCTTGGGTGTTCACCGCCGGTCGGTGGATCGCAGACAAGGCCTCCGATGCATGGGTTTGGATCGACGAGAAAGGCCATGAAGTTTACCGCTACACGACGGCACAATTGAAGGCCGGCTGGGACGAGATCGTCCGACAAACCGACCTGACGTGGGAGGTCCTGACGTCGATCGATTGGGCTCAAGTCGGGATGACCATCGTCAAGGCAATCGTGGTCATCGTGGTTGTCGTGGCGGCGGTCGCTATTGCAATCGTGTTGGCGGAGGCACTCCTTGCAATCCTCGCGGCATTGATTGCAATTGTTGCCGCCGGAGCGGAAGCTGCGGCTGCTCTGGCCGTCGCACTGGGAATTACCGAAACTGCGGCCGGCGTAGGCGCTCTCGGTCTTGCCGCGGCGGCCAGGTGACCGACGGACATGGAAGAATGAGATTTCAGGAAAAGACGATGGCTGATCATGACTCGAAAACCGTTTTGACGCCCTCGCAGGCGCTTGCACGATACCGGGAGGAACTGAGTTTGCGGCTTCCCGATAACCGTATGGTCGTCTTGCCCGGTGTACTCGGCACGGTGTATTTCGAGCGTGGATCGCAACCGGAGGTACGGCAGGCAATCCTTGAGTGCTTCGATCGCTTTGAAACGCTGTTCGGCGCGCACCTGATCGGGGGGAAAGACGAAGATCTCGGCAAATTCACGAAGCGAAGCAGTAAAGGCGTCGAGAAAATCCGACGCGCGATTCTTGACACACCCTCGTTCAAGGACGTCAGCGTCGTTCGATCCAGCGCAGCGGACCAGGATACCGCGGCCGAATACCAGATCAGCGTGCTGACCGGCCTGGCCATGCCTACCGAATATGTTTCGCCGACCGGCCGACTGCGGATTCCCAAGGGGGTCGAGTCGGGGCTGTCGTATTTGAAATTCAACGTGCCGGTGGATCTCGTCGGTACAGCCGACGGAATCGCCCAGTATGAGGATTTCCTGCGGTACGTCTGCGAGCGCCTCGTTGTGCGATATGGCTACGGCGGGCTGGCGCCGATCCTGCCATACAGCTATCACCGCTACATGCCGCAGGAATGGGCCCTTGCCGAACGATTCAGCGGTCTCGAGATCGACAGTACGGCGCACCTCGGCACCCAAAATTGCGACCCGAGCTCCTATGAAGGAGACAGCCGCGACGACCCGACCGCGGTATATCGATATCTGCATCCCGGCGCACATGTGCATCGCTGGGGCTTCATCAAAAGCGTGAACTGGTACACGGTTCTCGGTGAACTGTTTGTGGATCGCCTCGGCGGCGACGCCGAGATTCGTAGAAAACTGGATCGCGCTGACATCCATGTCGAACGCGTGAACTCGTGCCTGCTCATTCGAGCCGGCGATTTTCCGCGCCTCGGCGCGCCGGAGGAGGGGCTGCCCGAACCATACGTTTTCGTGAACAGCGTCCTGCGCGTTCTGCGGAATCCGAAGCCGGATGCCTTGCACACGTACATCCCGGACTTACCAAGCGCCGATACCGGGAATGCGCGTGCGTGGGTTGCGCGTTTCGATCTGCCCGATGCACAGCCTATTCCCGAGCCGCCGCAGATCGTGCCGACTGCGACGAGTGGCGGTCTCCATCACAAAAGTGTCCCCGGTGGCAACCCGTGTCCGGCGGCCGGCTGGTGGCAAACGCCTGCGGAGGCAGGGAGCCGTCGTCACTTCGAGGCGGGCGAAATCATGCCAGTGGTAGAGGGCAGTGCATGGGGCAAGACGTACTGGAACTGGTCGCCGAATCAGGAATGAGAGAACGGCACGCCGAATCTCGATAGCGTTCGAATCGGAAGCGGTCGGCCTGCCATACGCCGTAGACAGTGAGTAGCGCAGCGCCGACTGCGTCCTTCAGAAACTTCTCCAGCAGATCAGGCCAGAGGATGACATTGAGTTGGCCCGTCTCGTCCTCGAGCACTGCGGCGGCGGCCAGCCAAAGCGCGGCACACCGGGTGCCACCGGCGAGCGTTCGTAGCGCGTTGGCGCGCGCGAGCACCTGCAGGTCGTGGCGATCGTATTCGATGTACGACGAGCTGCTTGATGACCGAAACAGGTTGGAAAACCGACTTGCCGAGCGTCACGATCAGGCGACAGGTAGCAGTCTGTGATTTCGGCGGGGCGAAGTTCGGGTCTTGCAGTCGCTGACGAACGCTTGAAACGGTTACTGCGCTCAGACGCGGATGGGATGGGCATGTAACGGATCTTTGCGATTGTCTAGATTGGCTTAGCTTCTACGAGATCGACAACCGGATCGTACTGGCGGCCGAATTCGCGTCCGCCCTGGCCGCGCGCGCCGACGACGTGGAGCGAGGCCGGAAGGGCGAGCAGTGCGAATGACCGGATTCGCTTCATTGTTGGATTCCCCGTTGGTCGATAGGTCTGACGGGTCGGTAAACGATACGGACGGCGCGTCGAGGGAACCAACAAATTGTCGAATCGTTATGAGGCGCGGCGGTAATGGATGCGTGCGCAACCGTCCGGCAACACGCGCGCCGGACGCTCACGCATCGCGCCGGCGTGATGCATTCCTGAGCACGAGCGCCATCAGCTGCCGACGCGAATCGACGCCGAGCTTCGCGAACGCGCGCTTCGCGTAGGTATCGACGGTGGACGTCTTGAGGCCCATCGACTGCGCGATCGCCGCCGAAGTCATGCCCTGGATGAACGATGCACACACGTGCATCTCGCGCGCGGTCAGCCGTTCCTGCAGTTCCGGTAGCCATTGCGCGACGAGGTCGAGATCGAGTTCGTCGCGCGGCGCTTCGTCCGCGCAGGCCGCGCCGAGCAGCCGCTTATGCGCGGACGCCATCGGCAGCACGACCTGCGACAGCTGCTTCAGCAGGCTCAGCTCCTTCAGCGAAAACGGCGGTAGCCGCCGCGAACGCGCGACCGAAATCGAGTAGCGCGTGCCGCCCGTCACGCCCGCGATTACGCACTCGTCGTGAATGTCGCCCGCGTCGAAGAACAGGTGCCGCAGCTCACTCGCGACCCGCTGCGACGACACCTGAAGCAGCTGCGTGTCGCTTTCGCTGTCGATGGCCGCATATGTGACGTCCTCGCTCGCGTAGCTACGGTAGTAATGACGCATCACCTGCGCGACGAGCTCGGGCTCGCGGCCGAAGCTGCCGATCCAGCCGACGCTGCGCCTGCCCGACGCCGCACCGCGTTCGTAGTCGAGATGCACGGCGTCGAAATCGACGTAGCGCACGAGCGTGTCGTACACGGCGCGCATGAACTGCGGGGTCCCGATCGCTTGTGCGATGTCGCCGAGCGTATCGGTCACGAATGCGACATGGCTCAGCGGGAGATCGGGGGCGGAAAGCGCAGCGCTCATGGCGTCGGGTATCGAAGAAATCGGGTGGACTACAGGTATCACGAAAATTTTCGACTGCCTACGCGGGAATCTACCCAAACGGTCCCGAACGACGATGACGTTTGTCCCGGTTTTCGGGACTGACGATACGAGCCGCGATCTCTACATTGCCCCTTGTGCTGAACACCGCCTGACGGCGTCGACGCCGGTCCGGATCCGGACCGGGCGTCACGGCCGATATCCATCACAAGGAGAATCTCCATGCGTATCCGTTTCCGTTGTCGCGCGGCCTTGCGCGCCGCGCTTGCCACGTCGGCGGCGCTGGCCGCTACGGCCAGCCAGCCTGCCCATGCGGGCGATGCCAACCTGAACGTGTACAACTGGTCGGAATACGTCGCGAAGGACACGGTGTCCGGCTTCGAGAAGCAGACGGGCATCAAGGTGCGCTACGACAGTTACGACAGCGACGACACGCTGCAGACCAAGCTGCTCGCGGGCAGCTCGGGCTACGACATCGTCGTGCCGACGTCGAACTATCTCGCCCAGCAAATCCAGGCCGGCGTGTACCAGAAGCTCGACAAATCGAAGCTGCCGAATCTCGCGAACCTCGACCCGGTGTTGATGAAGATGATCGCGAAGGCCGATCCGGGCAATCAGTACGGCGTACCGTGGGCGTGGGGCACGACGGGCATCGGCTACAACGTGGAGGCAGTGAAGAAGCGGCTCGGCGACGCCGCGCCCACCGACAGCTGGGCGCTGCTGTTCGATCCCGCGAACGCGGCGAAGCTGAAGGGGTGCGGCATTTCGTTGCTCGACGCGCCGGATGCCGCGTTCGCGGCCGCGCTGCAGTACATGGGCAGGGACCCGGAGAGCAAGAACCCGGCGGACTACCAGGCCGCGTACGACGTGCTGAAGAAGATCCGTCCGTACGTGACACAGTTCAGCTCGGCGGGCTACGCGGACGACCTCGCGAACAACGACGTGTGCGTCGTGCTCGGCTGGTCCGGCGACGTCAGCGTCGCACGGCGCCGCACGCTGGATGCGAAGCGTTCGTACGAGATCCGCTACGTGAATCCGAAGGAAGGCGGGCTGCTGTGGTTCGACGTGATGGCGATCCCGAAGGATGCGCCGCACCCCGAAGCCGCGCTGAAGTGGATCAACTATATCGAGGAGCCGAAGACCAACGCGGCGATCACGAACGAGATCTTCTATCCGAGTGCGAACAAGGCCGCGAAAGCGTTCGTGACGCCTGCGATCGCACAGGATTCGGGTGTCTACCTGTCGGACGCCGCAATCGCGAAGACGTCGCTCGCGATGCCGCGCAGCGCCGACATCGCTCGAATGCAGAACCGCCTGTGGCTGCAGTTGAAGTCGGGCGGTTGAGGGCGACGATCATGGACCATATCGTATCCGCCCGGCCGGCCGCAGCCGGTCATCGCAGCCGGCCCGCGCACGACGCCTTCGTGCGCATCGAAAACGTCGTGAAGAGGTTCGGCGACAGCACGGCCGTCGACAACGTCAACCTGACGATCGCGAAGAACGAATTGTTCGCACTGCTCGGCAGTT